>DKMK01000056.1:0-5761 GCA_002469545.1 Rhodobacterales bacterium UBA7416
TGGCCCCACACTTAGGGCGCGAACCCTTGGGAATGCGTGTTCTATATGCCTACTTTATGGTGGATCAAAGCTTTGCGATTGCGGTCAATAAATACACCGAAACACCCAGCATGACGCCCCGACAAAAGGGCATATATTATATGGGCAGCTTTCTGTGCGTATTTCCTGTTTGGGTCGGCTCGACACTAACAGGTGCACTTATCGGCGCGCAAATCCCCCCTGAATACGCATTGGATTTTGCCCTACCGATTTGCTTTATCGCGCTATCAGCCCCCATGATGCGCAGCTTACCGCATTTTGTGGCGGCGACTGTGTCTATGGTTGGTGCCGTTTTATTTGTGAACATCCCATACAGCTTGGGCCTACTACTGGCCGCGTTTATCGCCATGATGGTTGCCGCAAGAACAGAACTTTGGCTAAAACGGAGGCATTCAGATGGTTGATCCCGTAAAGCTATGGATCATTATTGCCGGCCTTGGCGCTGGCACATTTTTGATCCGTTTTTCATTCCTTGGCCTGATTGGCGGGCGGGAATTCCCAGAATGGGTCATGCGTCATCTAAACTACGTTGGCGTCGCGGTTATGCCCGGTTTGATCGCGCCGATGTTGGTCTGGCCCGAAGCAACGGGTGGCGCATTGGATGCACCGCGCTTGTTGGCCGCACTGGCCGCCTTCAGCGTGGGTATTTGGCGACGCTCCGCACTTTGGTCTGTCATCGCGGGCTTTGGCACATTGTATGCCATGTTGTTCTTGGTTGGCTAAACAGGCATCGCCGTGGTTTTAAACACGGTGCGCAACGCAAAACTGCTTTGCATTTGGCTGACATGCGGCAGGCGTGATAAAAACTTGCGGTGAATACGCGCGAAATCATCGGTATCACTGGCGACAACTTTCAACATGTAATCAGCAGTGCCTGCCATCAAATGACATTCCAAAACATCCGGGATCAACGCAACGGCACGTTCAAACGCATCCAAAATTGCATCCGCCTGACCTGACAGGGTGATTTCCACAAACACCGTTGTTTTGCGATCAATCTTACGTGGGTCCAACAGGGCCACGTAATCTTTGATTATACCCTCGGATTCCAAACGTTGCACACGGCGATGACAGGCCGATGGTGACAAATTTATGTTATCCGCCAAATCAGCATTAGATAATCGTCCTGTCTTTTGCAGCGCCTTCAAAATGCGGCGGTCCGTTTCGTCTATTTCCATTTTCCGCAGATTCCTTCGAATTTTTTCACTATTTAAACAAGGTTATTCTAAAAATAGGCAATTTCGCAATCAAAATATGAATACATCGCCAAACATTCTCTGCCATTGTCTCGTTAATCACAATCACAACTTATCGGAGGATCATCATGATCATAGGTTGCCCCACAGAAATTAAAAACCAAGAATATCGCGTTGGCGTCACCCCTGCCGCCGCAACCGAAGCTGTCTTGCGTGGACACACTGTTTTGATCCAAACAGGCGCTGGCATGGGCGCAGGTTTCTCTGACACTGATTACACGGACGCTGGCGCATCTATCTTGGACACAGCAGAACAAATATTCGCACAGGCCGAAATGGTCGTAAAAGTGAAAGAGCCACAACCAGTGGAACGCGCCATGTTGCGTGAAGGACAAATCTTGTTCACATACCTGCACTTGGCTCCTGACGAAGCACAGACAAAAGATTTGTTAGCCAGCGGCGTTACAGCCATTGCCTATGAAACAGTTACAGATCGCGATGGCGGGCTTCCACTATTGGCACCAATGTCCGAAGTCGCTGGTAAATTGGCACCACAGGTCGGCAGCTGGGCTTTGCAAAAAGCAAACGGAGGTTTGGGCACATTGATGGGCGGCGTCCCTGGTGTTCTGCCAGCAAATGTTGTTGTCATCGGCGGTGGTAATGTTGGTGTACACGCTGCACGCGTTGCGGCCGGCATGGGCGCAGATGTGACCGTATTGGACATGTCATTGCCACGCATGCGTTACTTGGACGATGCATTCAGCAGCGAATTCAAAACATGCTACGCATCCAAGGCTGCAACAGCGGAATTGATTGCAACAGCTGACATGGTTGTTGGTGCTGTTTTGATCCCGGGTGCAGCTGCACCAAAACTGATCTCGCGCGCGCAATTATCAACAATGAAACCAGGCGCGGTTTTGGTTGATGTCGCCATCGACCAAGGTGGATGTTTCGAAACATCCAAAGCAACAACACACGATGATCCAATCTACGAAGTCGACGGAATTGTGCATTACTGTGTGGCAAACATGCCCGGCGCAGTGGCGCGCACATCTACGATTGCTTTGGGCAACGCAACTATGCCGTTCATGATGGCATTGGCGAACAAAGGTTGGAAACAGGCTTGTGCGGATGACGTACATTTGTTGAACGGCTTGAACACGCACAAAGGTCACCTAACCTATGCAGCCGTTGGCGTTGCCTTGGGCATGGATGTGATTGACCCAACCGAAGCATTAAAAATGTAACGCAATAACTGTGTACAGGTTGTGCACGCATTGTGCACAGCGTGTGCATCCTCCAAAATGACAAAAGGCCCGCAATAACTGCGGGCCTTTCTCGTTACGATTTCACGTAACTTATTTCTTTTTCAAAGCTTTCAAAATATCAACCAACAGATCGTTGTCTGATGGACCAGCAGGTGCTGCTGGTGCTTCTTCTTCTACTTTTTTCGCTTTGTTCACTTGGCGAACCAGCATGAATACCACAAACGCGATAACCAAGAAGTTGATGATTGCCATGATGAAACGACCGTATGCAAACACGGCTGCGCCTGCTTCTTCGGCAGCTGCCAATGATGCATGTGTTGAACCGTCCAGTGTTGTATACAAGCCGCCAAAATCAACGCCGCCCATAAACAAGCTGATGATCGGATTGATCAAATCAGCAACCAACGAGCCCACAATTGCTGTGAACGCCGCACCAATAATGATACCGACTGCCATGTCCATGACATTGCCCTTGGCAATAAAGTCTTTAAATTCCTTAAGCATAAGATTCCCCTTTTTGCTTTTCACCCACGCCGATTGGCGCTTACTGCACAATATTGTGAGCAATGGCTTCATTTTCAAGCTTTTGATTGAACATTGGGCCAATTTAGATCAGTTTCCAGCGACAATTCACAAAAGGCTCCTCCCTCATGACGTACACACCTCCTAAAAAATGGACTTGGAATTCTGAAAGCGGCGGTAAGTTCTCCAGCATCAACCGCCCAATTGCAGGCCCAACACATGACAAAGAATTGCCAATTGGCAAACACCCACTACAACTACATTCGCTTGCGACACCGAACGGCGTCAAAGTTACCGTGATGCTAGAAGAGCTGTTGGCGGCAGGTCACACAGGTGCGGAATACGATGCTTGGTTGATCAACATCCAAGAAGGCGATCAGTTCGGCAGTGGTTTTGTCGACATAAACCCCAACTCTAAAATCCCAGCGTTGATCGACACCACAACGGGGTCTCGTATTTTTGAAAGCGGCGCAATTCTGTTATATCTCGCAGAAAAGTTCGACGCATTTTTACCCAAGGATTTAGCGGCCCGTACAGAAGCCATGAGCTGGCTGTTCTGGCTTCACGGTTCGGCCCCATACTTAGGTGGCGGCTTTGGTCATTTTTACGCTTATGCACCTGAAAAATTTGAATACGCAATCGATCGCTTTGCCATGGAGGCGAAACGTCAATTGGATGTTTTAGATCGAAATCTGGCTGATCGCGAATATTTGGCTGGTGATGAATATACCATCGCTGATATCGCAACAGCGCCGTGGTATGGGGCGCTTGTACAAGGCTCCGTTTATGATGCAGCAGAGTTTTTGGATACCTCGTCGTATAAAAACGTGACCCGCTGGGCCGATACTGTGATGAACCGCCCCGCATTTTTGCGTGGCAAAATGGTAAACCGCGCATGGGGTGAACCGTCTGAACAACTACACGAACGCCATGACGCCAGCGATTTCGAATTACAAACCCAAGATAAGATCGCCGAGTAATGAAAGATTGATGCGTGGCAGCACGCATCAATCATCCCACCTGATTATGACTTGTTATTGTCATCCCACGGGTTGTCTTTTTTATTGGCACCCTTGATCGCATTCGTGTTGTCTTTCAAAGACAAATAATGCGGCTTCTTTTTCGCCTTAGCAGCCAACAGCTCTTGCATCGTCTTCTTTGGCGGCGTTTTCGCATCTTTTTGATCGGTCATAATCCGTACATCCTTAAATCTGTGGGGATCTTAGCCCCTAAGTGTCAAAAATACCCTCGAAACACCAGCCTTAATCGTTTTGTGGCAAATGCTTGACTCTGATACGTGCTGGGCGTACACGCTGAATAAATCACAGGAAGTCTAACGCTTCCGGTCTCAGGATCGACACCAGTCAGCGAGTTTCGCCCACTGGTGTTAAATGCGTTTGGCAAAACACTTTGGCTGAAAGGGCCTGACATATGTTCGAGAATCTATCCGACCGCCTGTCCGGCGTCTTTGACGGCCTAAACAAACGAGCGGCCCTGTCTGACGAAGATGTATCGCTGGCATTGCGCGAAGTACGTGTCGCGCTGTTAGAAGCCGATGTTTCCTTGCCTGTGGCACGCGATTTTGTCAAAGCAATCCAAGAAAAAGCAGCGGGCCAATCGGTTACCAAGTCGGTAAAACCAGGTCAGCAAGTTGTGAAAATTGTTCACGACGAATTGGTACATTTTCTGGCAGGTGATGATGCCAGCATTGGTGAGTTAAAGGTCGATAACCCACCTGCTCCAATCCTTATGGTTGGCTTGCAGGGGTCTGGTAAAACCACGACCACTGCCAAATTGGCGAAACGCCTAAAAGAGAAGAACGGCAAAAAGGTTTTGATGGCGTCCTTGGACACCAATCGACCCGCCGCGATGGAACAGTTGGCGATTTTGGGTGCGCAAATTGGCGTGGATACCCTGCCAATTGTCAAAGGCGAGAACGCCGTTAAGATTGCAAAACGCGCAAAACAACAAGCGACCCTTGGTGGATACGATGTATTCATGTTGGATACCGCAGGCCGCCTGTCCATCGACGAAGAGTTGATGTCCGAGGTTAAGGCTGTTCGCGATATCGCAACCCCACGCGAAACGTTGTTGGTGGTTGATGGTTTGACTGGCCAAGATGCCGTTCACACGGCAGAAAACTTCGACGACCGCATTGGCATTTCGGGCGTTGTTCTAACGCGTATGGATGGCGATGGTCGCGGTGGCGCTGCATTGTCCATGCGCGCAGTTACAGGTCGTCCGATTAAATTCGTTGGTCTGGGCGAAAAAATGGACGCGTTGGAAGAGTTCCATCCAGAGCGTGTAGCGGGCCGTATTTTGGGCATGGGCGATATCGTATCGCTGGTGGAAAAAGCCCAAGAAACCATCGAGGTTGAACAAGCCGAAAAGATGATGAAGCGCATGAAGAAGGGTATGTTCAATATGAACGACCTGAAAATGCAGCTGGAACAGATGATGAAAATGGGCGGCATGGAAGGCATCATGGGAATGATGCCCGGCATGAAGAAAATGCAAAAGCAGGTCGCCGATTCTGGTGGCATCGACGAGAAAATTTTCAAACGCCAAATCGCATTGATACAATCAATGACCAAAAAAGAACGCGCAAACCCACAGATCATGCAGGCCAGCCGTAAAAAGCGTGTCGCCTCTGGTGCAGGTTTGACTGTTCAAGAATTAAACCAACTTATGAAGATGCAACGCCAAATGGGCGACATGATGAAAAAGATGGGCAAA
>DKMK01000056.1:5847-9689 GCA_002469545.1 Rhodobacterales bacterium UBA7416
GATATTGATCCCAAACAGTTGGAAGAAGCCGCAAAGAAAATGGGCGCAGGTAAATCTGGTTTACCAGGTGGATTACCCGGACTTGGTGGCGGATTGCCAATGGGTCTGTCTGGATTTGGGAAAAAGAAATGACCGATACAGCGCGCGCCCAAGAGATTTTAAAAGAACACCGTGAAAGCATCGATCGTCTGGATTCGATCCTTGTTTACACCTTGGCAGAACGGTTCAAACATACCCAAGCCGTTGGCGTTTTGAAGGCAGAGCATGCATTGCCGCCATCAGACCCATCGCGCGAAGCCAAGCAAATCGAACGCCTAGAGGATTTGGCAAAACGTGCCGACCTTGACCCCGTATTCGCGAAGGAGTTTTTAAACTTCGTCATCGCGGAAGTTATCAATCACCACAAGAAANNTAGCACTTAGGAGAAATATCATGGCTATGAAAATCAGACTCGCCCGCGGCGGTTCAAAAAAACGTCCATTTTACCGTGTAGTTGCTGCGGATTCACGCATGCCACGCGACGGTCGTTACGTTGAAAAATTGGGTACATACAACCCATTGTTGGCTAAAGACAGCGCAGAACGTGTTCAATTGGACATGGAACGCGTTAACTACTGGTTGGGCCAAGGCGCACAGCCAACAGAACGTGTTGTTCGTTTCCTAGAAGCCGCTGGCGTTATGGAAAAAACAGAGCGCAGCAACCCAATCAAAGCGAAACCAGGCAAAAAAGCCCAAGATCGCGTAGAAGAAAAAGCAGCAGCAGCTGAAGCAGCTAAAGAAGCAGCGGCAGAAGCAGCCGAAGCGGCAAAAGCAGCGGCAGCAGCCCCAGCTGAAGAAGCACCTGCAGAAGAAGCAGCAGCTGAGTAATTAGCAAATTTGGCTTGGATGGATTGATGAAAGCATTCAGCAAAGAATTCCAAGCCGAGTTAAAAAACCTTATGAAATGGCGCCGCGATGTGCGCCATTTCAACACAACACCAATCCCCATCGACATACTATTAGATTGCCTAAACGCATTTGGGATGGCCCCATCTGTTGGCTTGTCTGAACCGTGGCGAATTGTACGGATCACATCTGATAAATCTCGCGGTGCGGCTTTGGCAAACTTCAAGTCAGCCAACGCAGATGCGCTTGCTGGATATTCAGGTGATAAAGCACAAACATATGCCGGCTTGAAACTGTCGGGTATGAATGATGCGCCCGAACAGATTGCCATATTTTGCGATGACGCCACAACCAAAGGTGCCGGATTAGGCGCAAAAACCATGCCGGAAATGCGACGTTATTCCGTGGTGTCTGCGATCATGTCGTTTTGGTTGGCCTTACGGGCACAAGGATTAGGATTGGGTTGGGTATCCATTTTGGACCCCATTCAATTGCGAAACGATTTGGGCGTGCCCAAAGAATGGCACCTTGTTGCTTATCTTTGCATTGGGTGGCCAAAGCAGGATACACTAACACCAGAGTTGGAAAAAGTAGGCTGGGAACAACGCGAACCCGCATTGACCCAATGGATCGAACGATAAGATGGCGCAAAAATTTTGGATTGGGGTTGTAGCACGGGATCATGCGATGATTGCCCAAGAACAGGGCGTTTGTGCATTTTCCCACGGCAAAGAATCCGCCGTTTCTCGGCTTTCAGCAGGGGATAAATTCATCTTCTATTGCCCAAAGACGGGCATCAATGAGGGGGCAATCGTACAGGCATTCTGCGCGCTTGGCACCGTCACAGATGATATACCGTTTCAACGAAAATGGGCGCACACAGAATTTACAGCATGGGTTCGCAACGCCGACTATGCGAAAGTTTCACAGGTTCCAACCAAGCCGATGCTAGAAGACCTTTCCTTCGTAACAAACCCACGGTATTGGGGCATGGCGTTTCGCCGAGGGCTGTTTGAAATTTCGGCCGATGACTTTAATCTCATTTCAAAGCAGATGTTAAAATGACAACAAACGAACGTATATGTATTGGCGCAATTATTGGCGCGTTTGGAATCAAAGGCGAATTACGCGTTAAGTCGTTTTGCGCCGATCCTGATGCAATCGATAGCTATGGTATTTTGACCAACGAAGATGGCACCCAAAGCTATGATTTAAAAATCATTGGGCCCATAAAGGGCGGCTATGCTGCGCGTATTGCGGATGTACGGTATCGCGACCAAGCCGAAGATTTAAAAGGCGTTTCATTGTACGCCTTGCGTGCAGATATGCCCAACTTGCCTGATGACGAGTTTTATCATTCGGATCTGATTGGCTTACCGGTAATTGATACCGGCGGTGTAAAACTTGGCACGATCACTGCAGTGCATGATCATGGCGCAGGTGATTTTTTGGAAATCAACGCAATCGGTCAAAAGAATGTAGCATTGCTACCCTTTACAAAAGCAGCGGTTCCGACTGTTGATTTGACAGCAGGAAAAGTCATCATCGACCCACCCAAAGGCGTATTTGCAGGCGACGAACCCGAAGAGCCGCCAGAGCCCACAAATTTCATGGAACTCGGCGATGAGTGAGAAAACAAAGTCACATGGTCGTTTGGCCATACGGCCCAGCCTGAAGCCACGCGTTTTGATGACAGACACACCTGATATCGTTGGCGTTTGGAAAGCCAAAGTTATCACCCTGTTCCCCGAAGCATTTCCAGGTGTTTTGGATCGTTCCTTAACAGGCAAAGCATTGCAAGAAGGTTTGTGGCAACTGCAAACAATTGAATTGCGCGGCTATGGCATCGGCAAACACAAAGACGTCGATCACCCGCCTGCGGGCGGCGGCGCGGGGATGGTTCTAAAGGCTGACGTTGTTGGCCCCGCATTGGATGACGCACGCCGTGGCACCCCAGTTGATCCACGTGCTTGGCCCGTGATTTATATGTCACCACGTGGCAAACCATTGACCCAAGCAATGGCCCAAGAATTCAGCCAAGCTGAAGGCATGACCATTCTGTGCGGCCGCTTCGAAGGCGTCGATGAACGCGTACTAGAGGAATACAACGTCCAAGAGGTATCTTTGGGTGACTTTGTACTAACTGGTGGTGAAATCGCCGCACAGGCACTGATAGACGCCACTGTGCGTCTGTTACCTAATGTATTGGGCAATGCCGAAAGCACGAAAAACGAGAGCCATTCGAACGGATTGTTAGAACACCCACAGTACACCAAGCCGGCCGAATGGAAGGGCCGCAAAATTCCCGATGTTTTGCTGTCTGGGCATCATGGCAATGTGGATAAATGGCGCCGTGAGATGTCTGAAAAATTGACCCAAGAGCGGCGACCAGACTTGTGGGAAAAACACACGGAAAAGACAAAAGGCAGCTAAGGCATGTTTTTTAAGTATAGTGTTTCGGAAGACGTACAGGAATGGATTTTCGATAATTTTGCATGGGCAATCCGGTTGCGATTATTAAGACCAGACACACCCCTTGTCCTTGCAACCAAAGAATTCTTTTCTGCACCAAAAGGTGAAGGCGACGTTGTCGTATCCGCATTGATCCGCGACATTCAACGCATTCTTAAAGTCCGTGAAAAACCAATGAATGTTCTCAGCATCAATGCGTTGCCCCATGAAATGCAACTTGATTATAACGCAACCAGTGCGGTTGCTGGAATGTGGCAGGCGAACGACGATATCGCGACCATCCACTATGATCCAAACCTGCTGAATAATCCAATCGGCATGGTGTCCGTATTAACCCACGAATTGATGCATGATGTTTTGCACAGTATTGCAGATTACCCACCTGGTGGCGCAGAAGCAGAGGAATTGAATACAGACCTGCATTGCATCACCATGGGGTTTGGTGTTTTGCAAATTGCATACGCTCAGGGGATGGGGTGGGCCGG
>DKMK01000114.1:0-1212 GCA_002469545.1 Rhodobacterales bacterium UBA7416
GCCAAGCACCAATCCCACCGTAATTCCGATTATCGCCATAACCCCAATTTGAACAAGGTAAGTCAGGAAAATTGTTTTGCCCGTCGCACCAAGCGTTTTAAGGGTCGCGATGATTGATGTTTTCCGATCGATATAAGCGCGTGTCGCCGCGGAAACACCAACGCCACCTACGGCAAGACCCGCCAACCCAACTAGTACTAAAAACGCGCCAATTTGATCGACAAACCGTTGGACTCCGGGGGCTGCTTTGCGTCTGTCATGCCACCTCGCACCCTTATTTTCAAAACGGCTTTCTGCCTTCGCGCCTAAATCTGACAAATCAGATGACGGGGGTAGCAAGAACCTATATTTTGTTTGGAAAATTGATCCTGGGGCAAGCAAACTTGAACCTTCTAGGGCATCAAGTGACACAATTGTTCTGGGCCCTAATCCAAATCCTGCCTCCCCATTGTCTGGCTCACGCACCAACGCGGCAGACAAGTAGAATGACTTTACGCCCAGCCGAAACGTATCACCAATCGACAATCCCAATCGGTCAATCAAGATTTGCTGCATGACTGCGCCCGGATTTGTTTCATCTCCAGCCAGCGCATCAACCAGCGAGATATCGGGCTCCAACAAAACTTTTCCAACTAAAGGATAGTTTGCATCCCCAGCCTTAACCTGCGTAAGCGCGCGCTCCGCGATATCCCCAACACCGACCACAGCCATTGAACGAAAGTCAACAATCTCGGATGTTTTAAGACTAAACTCATCCATCCATTCACGTTCGCTCGGTTCCGCAAATCGATAGGTAAACTCTAATTCGGCATCTCCACCAAGAATGACTGCACCTTCGTTTAGTAACCCTTTTTCAATGCTCATCTTCACCGAACCAATGCCCGCTATGGCCCCAACGCCCAATGCAAGGCAAACAATAAATATCCAAAACCCACGCAACCCACTGCGCAGTTCGCGATACGCAATACGCAGTGCAACGGCGGCGTTCATTTCGCGTACTTTTGGGATTCAACTTGGTCGATACGCCCATCGGACAATCGAACAATTCGATCGCACCGCGAAGCAAGTTCTGGTGAATGAGTGACCAAAACAATCGTTGTTCCATAAGTGTCGCGAAGGCCTAACAATAAATCGATGATAATTTGCCCCGTTGATCCATCCAAGTTTCCAGTTGGTTCATCCGCCAGCAAAATATCAGGCCTCGTAACCGCC
>DKMK01000114.1:1237-5935 GCA_002469545.1 Rhodobacterales bacterium UBA7416
GAGCCAGCGCAACTCGTTGTTGTTCGCCGCCCGACAATTGCGATGGATAGTGATCCAATCGTGCTTCCAGACCAACAGCTTGCAATTCAATTTTTGCCCTTTGAAAGGCATCTTTTTGGTTTGCAAGTTCCAGTGGAATGGCAACGTTTTCCAAGGCTGTCATTGTTGGGATAAGGTGGAAAGACTGAAAAACAACGCCCATATGATTTAGGCGGAATTTGGCAAGGGCATCTTCATTTATGGCAGAAAGGTCATGCCCCAAAACATCAATGGTACCACTGGTTGCCCGCTCTAAGCCGCCCATCAACATAAGGAGTGATGATTTGCCGGAACCTGACTGCCCTACAAGCCCAAGTGTTTCACCGCGCATAACATCCAACGTGATGTTATTTAGGATGTCGACCAGTCCAGCATTGCCAGAAAGTTTTAGACATGTATCTTTTAGAGATAATATAGGCTTAGCCAAAATCTTCATCCTTAGGATTTGTTCTTCATGATATATTGCTCTCAGAGACTGCTACGCAAGTGCACAATCACGTTACTATGGCTTCTCGTCCTCTCTATGCCCACAACCGCGCAAACCGTAGTCATTGCGGCGCTTGGAGACAGCTTAACACAAGGCTATGGCCTACCGCGCGAAAACGGCTTTGTTCCACAATTGGAAGCGTCACTTCGTGAACAGGGTGAAGATGTTAAAATTTTGAACGCTGGAGTTTCAGGCGACACCACTGCTGGTGGTCTCTCTCGTGTTGAATGGACACTAACGCCCGACGTCGATGCATTGATTCTAAATTTAGGTGGCAATGATTTGTTGCGCGGAATTGATCCCGCTTCAAGTCGTAAAAACTTGGATGCGATATTGGCGATTGCCACACAAAGGTCGTTGCCAGTATTGCTCGTCGGCATGATCGCGCCTGGGAATTTTGGCCCTGAATATAAGGAAGCTTTTGATCCCATTTATCGTGAGCTTAGCCAGAAATACGGAACGTTGTTCTATGAAAACTTTTTTGCCGCGCTCATCGAAGCTGACAACGCCCTAAACTCGAATTACCAATTTATGCAAGGTGATGGCATTCATCCAAATACTGATGGTGTGGGCAAAGTCGTGCACGATCTGAGTCCGATTGTACGTCAATTAATCGAACAGGTCCGCAATTAAAGGAAACGTTGTTCCTATGAATGTTTGAGCCATGGTCTAACTACCTATAACGCCCAACCCATGCAATCCATCAACAACAAACTGCACAGCCAGCGCCGCCAGCAATAAACCCATTAGCCGTGAAATAACATTAATACCTGTACTACCCAGCAAGCGTTCGATGATGCTGCTGGTTAGAAATAACAGGAATGTAATAAAAACAACACTTACCATAGCAGCGGTCGCAACCAAAGATATACTAAACGTGTCATTCTTATCTCCTGCTAGCAAAATCATACTTGCCATAGAGCCGGGTCCCGCAATCAACGGTGTCGCCAAGGGGAAAACCGAAGGATCGTCATTTTCTGACACTTCGGATTGCTCTTCTCTGCGTTGCCCACGTTTGTTGAACAACATTTCAACAGCCGTTAAAAACAAAAGCAATCCACCAGATATTCGAAATGCCGGCATCCCAATCCCAACAAAATCCAAAAGCTTTTCACCAAGCCCGCCAAACAAGGCCAAAATCCCAATAGCAATCAGACAGGCTCGCACTGCGATTTTTCGACGAGATTGCGTGTGGCCTTGCGTTACTGAGATAAACATTGGCAACAGTCCAAGTGGGTCAATCACTAAGAACAGTGTTACAAAAGCAGTAATATAGAAATCAAGCATAGCGCTGTCCAAGTAAGGGATTATGAAAAACTATTTAATAACACGCCTAATAAAACAAGGTTATTCGACACAAGTATTTAGAAAAACGCATATTACTTTCAGTCATATTTCGATTTTGAACCCAGTATGCAAACCAAGCCGAAAGACTATAGCAGCGTTTTCTTGCCTGCCCTAACGCCTCTCGAAATACCATTATTTTGAAAAACTTGCATACATCAATTTGTTACCGTTCTGCAAAATTAGCAGAAGGTTTTCGTTTATGGATTTATCCAATCTTTACGTATTTTCCATGATCAAATTGGCTAAAAGCATGTCCAAATTATCGGTTAGATTGAAATTGAACTAATTCGGGTACAATTTTGCCAGTCCAAATTTCACGGATTAATTACATAACGCTTACAAACGTTGCTTTAAATGATCCGAGAGACGCAGAGCGAGAGCAATTGCTGTAAAAGTAGGGCCTGACCAATCGTAGGTTGGAAAAACAGACGCACCGGATATGAAAAAATTGTTAAGCCCGTGAACTTTGCAGTTTTTGTCAACGACGCCGTCCTTTGGAGAGGTTGCCATTCGCGTTGCACCCATGTGGTGGCTGTCATTCTTGAACGACCCATCAGGCAACGCCAGTCCGTGCTGAGCAACATAGTGGCTTAGTCGAACGCGAGCCAGTCCGTTCTTGGCCATGCGCTTTTCAAAAGCGTTCGAAATTTCAGATACAATTCCCTCTTGCTGTTCATGAAACTGCCAATGCAGATTACCTACAAAATGGCCAAGAGCATTCTTTTGCTCAGTGAGAGTTACCGTGCTAGAGGCGTTTGGAATTGGAGCAAAGTCAAGAAATAGTGGTGCCATTGAAACTTGTGGGTTAGCACCAGCTTTCTTAGCGTCCCAAAGAAAGCGCGAATGCCCATAAAGATCTTCATGCTGTTCCTTCGTTTGGTACGAACATTGAGGATGGAAATCGCCGACTGTAAAATAGTGGCGGGGAAAATGCTTATAGTCGGGAACTGAAGGGTCTAACAAGAACCCAGGGCGAACAAAGAAATACTTTTTTTCTTCATCTGGCTGAATATTATATTGCGCGAATTGCCTGTGATCCGCCAGTTTTGGGTTCATGCATTTCAATGGAACGACATCACCTTCAAGACCAACATGGTCCATGTAATATTTGCCGATTGCGTCACTTTTAGATGAAAATACACCGCCAGATAGTCGGTCTATGTTCAACAGAATTTGCGGATTTTCCAACCCACCACTGGCCAAAACAAAATGCTTTGCTGTGATCCGTTTTGTATCGTCTGAAAGTGTTTTTACAACCGCAGACTGGACGGCATTCTTATCAGAAGTGAATTCCAAATCAAACAGGTTAGCGTTTTTCAAAATCGTTACATTTTCACTATCGCTAAGCACATCCTTGTACTCCTGCCACATTTTCAAAGCTCTGATTTGACGAATTTCGGAAATAATTCCTGGGCCAAGATCAGCGAAATATTGGTCCTCTCTTTGCCCCCACGCTTCGATTGCATCGAAATTCCGGTGTTGTAGGTCAAGAACGTCAGTTGTCCTACTAAAGTAGCGCTCAAGCTCTTCGTATTCTACAGGCCATTTGTCTATGACACTCTTGTCATAGGGGCGGTTCCATCCACCCCTATGGTTCGTTGCCCCACCTAAATATCTCAACCTGCTCTCATACGGGCCAGATCTTGGCAGGATACCTGTCGACGTCATGTCGTACAAAGATTGTGTCTCGTGGTCGGCTTCTTCGTCACCACTTTCGACAATCAAAACACGGGCGCCAAAGTCAATGAACTCCCGCGCCAAAGCTATGCCCATCGCGCCACAACCAAACACACAAATGTCCACATCAAACGAGTCTGAAAGTTCGGACGAACGGGCGTCAAATATCATGGACGGTCTCCAGCAACTTGATCACCGCGATCTCGATAGGGGCGAAAAACCAACCATCTACATATATCATCTCTTCTTCAGAAAGCTGCCTGTCTCTAACTTGATGGAACGCCGACACGACGCTAAGCGAGGAATCTTTATTCCTTTCAGCATCAACAAGTTCCTTCATATAATGATCAGCTTTCGAGGCAGAATTCATAGAACTTAGTGTGACTTCGGTGCCCTTATAAACTTTGGGGCTGACCCAGATAACGCGAAAAAGGTGTTATCATGGGCAGCATGCGGAAGAGTCGCTTAAGTAAGTATAAACAGGGTCGCCTGGTCGAGCATTTTGTTGCCGGAACCACGGCTCGAACTGCGGCCAGTTTATGTGGGGTAAACCGGAAAACTGCGGCACTATATTTCCTGCGCCTCCGCGAAATCATTGCTTATGAACTGGAGGCAGAAACAGCAGATATGCTTGGCGGTGAAATCGAGGTGGACGAAAGCTATTTCGGTGGCAAACGCAAAGGCAAACGTGGTCGCGGTGCGGCGGGTAAAATTCCCGTATTCGGTATATTAAAAAGGGGTGGGAAGGTTTATACCAAGATCATCCCGGACGCTGCTTCGGCAACGCTGATCCCGATTATTGAACGTAAAGTCATCCCCGACAGCATTGTCTATTCGGACTGCTGGCGAGGCTACAACGTACTGGATGTGTCAGATTTCCACCACTTTCGTATCAACCATTCCAAGCTCTTTGCAGACCGTCATAATCACATCAACGGCATTGAGAATTTCTGGAACCAAGCCAAACGTCATATGCGCAAATTCAACGGTGTTCCAAAGGCCCAATTTGGACTATATTTGAAGGAATGTGAGTGGCGTTTTAACAACAGTGACCCGTCAGTACAATTATCACAGCTAAGACAATGGGTTAAGAAGTATTTGAACTAGTTATCTGGGTCAGCCCCTTTGTTAAAACCTTCGGTTTTGGC
>DKMK01000006.1 GCA_002469545.1 Rhodobacterales bacterium UBA7416
GCGCAACGCCTACCAGAACTGCATCGCCAATCACTCGGGTTAAAAGATGAAATTAAGAATGCGTTTGTCCGTTCACCAATTTCTGGTTCTGTAATGGAATTAAATTTCACAACAAACCAAATGCAAATCCCCAAGGGGGCAACATTGGCAATAATTTCACGTCCCCTGGAACAGCCAGTGGTCCATATTACAATCCCAACTCAATCGATCGATCAGGTTGTAGCAGGAATGCGTGGCGTTCTTACGTTTTCCAGTTTACCACAGCGCAATCTATCGCGGATAAGCGCCAAAATTGTTGCCATCTCACCAGACGTTTTTAGTGATCCTTCTGGTGTACCCATCGGCTACAAGGCCGTCGCAGAAATAAATAACTTGGAATTAAACCAAGCTTTAGAAAGTCTAGATGTAAATACAAACCTTGCATCGGGAATGCCAGTTGCTCTGGCTCTTGAAGGGCGAAAGGTCACATTTTCACAATATTTAATTGCGCCCTTTTTTAAAATATTCCATGGGGCTCTTCAAGACTAACTGCCTTTGCGAAACATGCGTACGACATTCGAAATTACGAATAATATAGCACACAAACAAACAATGGCGGGTCCAGTGGGCACATCCCAAACAATAGATGCATTAACGCCTAAAACAACGCCAACGATACCAACAACTACTGCTAAGAACGCCATTGCTTCGGGTGAGCGTGCGAAAACACGCGCAGTTGCTGCCGGAATAATTAACATAGCGCCAATCAACAAAGCACCCACGACTTTAATTGCCACGGCTACAACCAACGCTAATGCCAAAGTTAATATCAACTGCTCACGCTTAGGATTAATTCCGCTCGCATAGGCAAGATCACTGTTTAATGTCGCGGTTAACAACGCAGACCAACGCCACCACAAAAGCCCAAGAGCGCCTAACGCCCCGCCCCAAACAACGGCGATATCCATTCGGCTGACCGCCAAGATGTCACCAAACAAGTAGGCCATCAAGTCCACGCGTACACCGTCCAACAATGAAACCGCAACCAATCCAAATGCCAATCCAGAATGCGCCAAAACACCCAACATAGTATCCATTCCAACGCCGCGGCCAGTAAGCGTCGTAATAAGTAAAGACATGCAAAGGCTAACAAACAAAACGCCAGCAAAGATAGAAATTGAAAAGCTTAATGCCAATGCGATGCCTAATACGGATGCATGTGCTGTGGCGTCACTGAAATACGCCATCCGCCGCCAAACAACCATACAACCCAACGGCGCGGCCGCGATGACAATACCCAATCCGGCCAAAACGGCTCGTACCACAAAATCATCCAACATGATCAGTCTCCTTGTGATCATGATCGCAACCATCATCGTGTTGATGATTATGTTCATGGCGATATAATGCCAATGCCCCACCGGTTCCTTTTCCAAACAGCGCACGGTATTCAGGTGCTGATGCGACCAATTCCGGTGTCCCATGGCAACAAACGTGGCCATTCAAACACACAACCCGATCCGATGCGCTCATTACAACGTGTAACTCATGGCTCACCATCAAAATTGCGCAACCTAATGTCGATCGCAGTTGTTCGATTTGTAAGTAAAAAGCAGCCGCGCCTTGTTGATCAAGCCCCTGTGTGGCTTCGTCCAAAATTAATAGCTCTGGCTTGTTTAATAAGGCTCTCGCCAATAAAACACGTTGAAACTGGCCTCCAGACAAATCGCTCAGTTGGCGAGGGCCAAAATCTCGGACGCCAGCATTTTCTAGCGCGGCCACCACATCATTTTTTGCTTGGCGACACGGCAACGACATAAAACGTTCGACAGAAAGCGGAAGTGTTGGATCAATTTGCAACTTTTGCGGAACATAACCGATCCGCAAACCATTATTTTTTTCGACATGACCTGACGACGGAATAACTGCACCGATTATTGTTCGTAAAAATGTCGATTTCCCAGATCCATTGGGCCCGACAATCGTCACAATTTCACCGGCCGAAATATCAAAATCTACATCAGACAATGCCAATCGCCCATCATAACGAACACTAAGACCACGTGTACTTAATAACGTCATGAACTGCTCCCTTGGCATTTTGGGCATTTCCCCTCGGCCTCTATCACCACGCGTTCAATCGCAAAACCAGTACCTTTTGCTGCCTTTGACAACACATCTTTGGACAACTCCGATTGCGTTTCAACAACCGCATCACACTTAGTACAAATCAAAAATGCTGGAGCATGATCCTGACCTACATGTGTACAGGCCGTAAACGCATTCACCCGTTCAATTTTATGTGCAAACCCATTCTTTATCAAAAAATCCAACGCACGATAAACGACAGGCGGCTGTGAACCTAAATCTTCTGCGCGTAATACGTCCAGAATTTCATATGCGCCCATTGCCCGATGCTGCTCTAATAAAATCTCTAATACACGGCGACGTACTGGCGTAAGTTGCAATCCATTTACAGCACAAAACGCAATAACTGTATCAATGCCACGCGTTACACAAATCGAGTGATCGTGAGTTTCAAAACCAATTTCCATGCGTTTCAATTATCCTATTGTCATTTATAGCGCATCCCGCTAGCGATATGTTATAAAGTAACACAAGGATCAAAGATGTTAAAGCCCATACTGGCGTTCAGCACAATCTTCGCAATGTTGGCACCAGCCCATGCAAAAACACCGCGCGTTGTCACCGACATTGCACCAATTTACAGCTTGGCACTTCAAGTTATGGGGAATTCAGACGATCTGACCCTTTTGATGGATCAAACAGCAGATCCACACGACTTTGCTTTTCGACCATCCCAAGCGTCCGCGTTACAAGGTGCCGATATTGTAATTTTCACGGGTTATGATTTGACTCCATGGTTGGAAAAGCCGCTTCAAAACCTTGCAACAAACAGTGTTCTACTGCCCTTGTTGGACGCGCCAAAAACCATTCACCATGACATGCGAGAAAACAACGCCTTTGACCATGAAACATCTCATGAGCACCATCATACCGATCCGCATGCATGGTTGGACCCCGAAAATGCAATCTATTGGCTTGAACAGATTTATATTAATATCAGCGCCCTAGATCCCGAAAACATAACAAAATACAAAAACAATGCCATGATTGCACAGCAAAATATTCGAACCCTATCTGCGGAGATTACGCAACAGTTGGTGCCTTTGAATGATACGAAAATATTGTTTTTTCATGATGCATATCAGTATTTTGAAAGTCGTTTCAAGCTAAACGCAGTTGGTGCAATTACCTTGGCTGATGGCAGCAAGCTGTCGCCAAAACAACTAAAGGCCGTGCAAAGCCTGTTCACTGATCATGACATCAAATGTGTGCTAACAGAACCCGCCGCAAAATCGGCATGGATAAATGATTTAGCACGGCGCCCCGTCAAACAGGCATCTCTTGATCCACTTGGCTCTACTTTGCCGTTAGATAAACAATTTTACAGAGCACTTTTAACGAACACGGCCAACCAAATTACAAGCTGCACTCAGTCCTAAGGCCACTTTGCCACTGGCGGTAGGCTCATCAAAACGGCGCTGGGATCATGACCAGATTGCAGCCCGAAATGCGTTCCGCGATCATAAACCAAATTGAACTCCGCATAGCGTCCACGTTTAATCAATTGAACTTCGCGATCGTCGTCCGTCCACGGCAGGTCGCGATTCTTTTCACAGATGGGCATATATGCATCTAAAAACGCACGTCCAACCGATTGCGTAAACGCGAAATCGGCATCCCAATCACCAGTGTCCAGATCGTCATAGAAAATCCCACCAACGCCACGGGCTTCGCCCCAATGCTTAATCATGAAATATTCATCCGCCCATTCTTTGAAATTTGGATAATACGACGCATCATGCCCATCACATGATTTTTTCAACACATTGTGAAAAAAAGCTGTATCTTCAGCAACTTCCATCATGGGGTTCAAGTCGGTCCCACCACCAAACCAGCTGGCAACAGGTGTCCAAAACATCCGCGTATTCATGTGAACTGCAGGCATTTTGGGGCTGTTCATATGTGCGACTAACGATATACCAGAGGCCCAGAAAATTGGATTTTCATCGATGCCCGCCATATCTTTGCGCGCGGCCATTGATTTTTGCATCATTGGATTAAGAGCGCCATGAACAGTAGAGATGTTCACACCAACCTTTTCAAATACACGACCACCGCGCATCACAGACATCAAACCGCCACCGCCCGCACCGCCATCGCGTTGCGTATTGGTCAGCTCAAACCGCCCTGCCGGCAGATCCGCATGTGGTCCGGTGGTTTGACTATCTTCTAGCGCCTCAAACGCCGCACAGATTTGGTTGCGAATATTTTCGAACCATTTTGCGGCCATTTCTTTTTGCGCTTCGTTTGCTAATACCATGTCAGATGCCTTTCGTTAGCACTGGTTTAGCCGCCGATTTCAAAAATGAAAAGCTTGATCGCCACCACTTGCATGGCAGCGCTGCATTTCTTAAACAGAGCTACGAATTTAAGGTCACAAAATCATGCCCACAATGATCCCAGCCTATGTTGATGGCATTTTAACACCCGTTGAAAAACTGGCTGTACATCAACGTGGTCTAAAACATTTGGCTATTTCGGTTTTTATCATCGCAGATGGTAAAATACTTATGCAACGTCGCGCACTGTCCAAATACCACACGCCCGGACTGTGGGCAAATACATGTTGCACACACCCACACTGGGACGAAGACATGAAAACGGCGGCAACGCGACGTTTAATTGATGAATTAGGCATAACAGATATCAAACTTACGCAACGCGGCACGGTCGAATACCGTGCGGACGTCCCCCCAAACCTGATCGAACACGAAGTCGCGGATATATTCGTCGGTTTTTGCGCAGTTGACCATTCTGTCACGCCAAACCCAGACGAAGCAATGGAAATTCGCTGGATGTCGCCATCTGAAATAAAGTCAGAAATTGCTGAAAATCCAGACGCATTCACCCCTTGGCTAAAAATCTATCTGGCCGATCACGCGGGTCAAATATTTAATGCGACGGACTTTGATCACAGTTGATCAAAGCGGCGTTTTTGAAGCTGTAGATGATTGATCCTCAAATCGATGTGCAAAATTTGTGAACGCAACTGACCGATACGCGCCAAACTTTCTGGTGTGCCACCCGCACCGATCAGCTGGCTGATTTCATGACGTAAATCATGTCTCTCTCGCTTCAGGTCGTCGATTTGGCTTACGATATCATGATATTTACGGCCTTTTTCATGCGCCGCGGACATTGCATCCAAGTCAGCATCTGGGCACACATTTTTCAAACGATGCCCATTGCGCCCCTGATTATATGCGCTTTGCGGTGTGCAATAGGTTTTCAGACCCTCATCGCGGCCCATAGCCCAGGCAGATTGATCAACCGAAATATCGTGTTTTGAACAGGATTTGATATATTTTACTACTTGATCACTGGCGGCGCCGCGCAACCCATCTGCCTTGCCAATTGCCGCCCAATCGCCTTTTGTGCATTTTTTTTCGCTCAGCCCACAGGACGCTAATATTGCTGTTGCCGCAAATGCGGTTACCAAGGTGATCTTCATGTTAAACCCTCCGATTACATTATTTATATGGGCGTTATCGTAAGATCCGCAAGGTTTCAGTGTAAATCGATATACTTACCATCCGTATGACCGCCATTTCGATCCGTAAACCGTATGTGCACCCCATCCACACTTATCGACACATTATAACACGTCCACCCCGCAGCTGGCGGCCAAATCGAACAATATTGATTGTAGTCCACACGCCACTTACCCCAACTGGAATCGCGTGTTTGATACAATGTTCGTCCGTCAGCAAAGAAATCTTGCTGGGCGTTGTCCTTATATTGCAGAACGCGCGCCGACAAAGCCTTGGTCATTTCCGCCCCGTTCAAAACACGCCAATCGTCCGCAAATGCAGGCCCTGACAAAACCTATACAACTAAACTCATAACAACCTTCATCGGCCACTCCTTGTTCTTTCATCTTGGGCAGTTTAAGACGCGCGGTATACAAGAATCCAATCAAAAGGCCGTGCAATGATCCCTCGCTATTCCCGCCCTGAAATGGTGGCCATCTGGTCACCCGAAACGAAATTCCGCATCTGGTACGAAATCGAGGCACACGCCTGTGACGCCCAAGCCAAAATCGGCGTGATCCCAGAAGCATCCGCAAAAGCAGTCTGGAAAGCAAAGGACGTTGACTTTGACGTGGCTCGTATCGACGAAATCGAAGCTGTCACAAAACACGACGTCATCGCATTCCTAACACATCTTGCAGAAATCATCGGCAACGAAGAAGCACGTTTCGTACACCAAGGCATGACATCTTCGGACGTTTTGGACACATGTTTCAACGTGCAATTGGTACGCGCTGCAGACATCTTGATCGAAGGCACACAGAACCTTTTGGCCGCCTTGAAACGCCGTGCTTTGGAACACAAAGACACAATACGCATCGGTCGCTCACACGGTATCCATGCTGAGCCAACGACAATGGGTCTGACGTTCGCACGTTTCTATGCTGAAATGGACCGTAACCTGAACCGTTTGAAAAAAGCACGCAAAGAAATTGCAACTGGCGCCATTTCTGGTGCTGTTGGCACATTCGCGAACATCGATCCATCCGTTGAAGAGCACGTATGTGCACAACTGGGCTTAGAAGTTGAACCGATTTCAACCCAAGTGATCCCACGCGATCGCCACGCTGCATTTTTCGCGGCACTTGGCGTTGTGGCATCATCTATTGAAAACGTTTCAATCGAAATCCGCCACATGCAACGCACCGAAGTCCTGGAAGCCGAAGAGTTTTTCTCTAAGGGCCAAAAAGGTTCGTCTGCGATGCCACACAAACGCAACCCTGTGTTGACTGAAAACCTTACTGGCCTTGCACGTTTGGTGCGTATGACAGTTGTGCCGGCAATGGAAAACGTGGCCCTTTGGCACGAACGTGATATTTCGCATTCGTCCGTTGAACGCAATATTGGCCCAGATGCGACGATCACATTGGATTTCGCGTTGGCGCGTTTGACAAATGTAATCGACAAGCTGGTTATCTACCCTGATAACATGATCGCAAACATGAACAAATTCCGCGGTCTTGTGCATTCACAACGTGTTCTACTGGCCCTAACGCAAAAGGGTTGCACACGCGAAGACAGCTACGGCATGGTTCAACGTAATGCGATGCGTGTTTGGGAAGAAGGCGCCGATTTCTTAACTGAGTTGAAAAACGATGCCGAAGTAATGGCCGTCATGAGTGTTGAAGAAATCGAAGATAAATTCGATCTTGGTTACCACACCAAACATGTCGACACGATATTCGGGCGCGTATTTGGCGATTCTTAATAACAAATGGTTAAGTCAATGCCAACTAAATGTTAAATTAGTGACTATAATCACTTTTTTAACATTTTAGAACGCTTAGTAAGAGGTACACCTTTTAACTAAGCATTTAGTTAAGCTGGCGCAGCAGGGCCAAGAAATTGGCTTTGGGAATATAATTCCGAGCTTGCGTGTTAGTTCCTGCGTTAGCACCTTTATAAGAAAGCAGACCCTTGGGTCTGCTTTTTTTGTTACATGATATAATTCCTGCGCAAGATCAGGTTTCTGCCATAACCTGTGTTTTTGCTTCGGCCTTCATCTCTGACATTTTGGTACGAATTTCATCCTCGGTGGCCAAACCACCCAGATCACCAGCCAGCTTGCGATAAACATCTTCGTCGCCGGCCTCTTCAAAGTCAGATTTCACAACTTCAACGGCATATGCGTCAGCTTCATCGCCCGTTTTGCGCAACAAACCAGCAGCCCAAAGCCCCACTAATTTATTGCGACGTGCTTCTACCTTAAATTGCAATTCCGCATCATGTGCAAATTTCGCTTCAAACGCAGCGCCTCGTTCGTCCATTGAACTCATATCCGTCTCCTTCGTGATTATTATACACTATAAATGGGAGGATAACGCTTCATTCACAAGATCACCAGCGAACAGTTCTTGTCCGATTGTTTCCAACTATCTATAGAGAGACCAAATCGCGGGAGAGATTCCCCCACCTCACGGAGACCACAGATGGCACGCGGCAAGAAGATTTACGAAGGCAAAGCAAAAACATTGTTCGAAGGCCCAGAGCCGGGAACACTTATTCAGTACTTCAAAGACGATGCAACAGCCTTTAACGCTGTTAAAAAAGACACCATCGAAGGCAAGGGCGCGCTCAACAATCTGTTAAGCGAACACATCATGGTCGGTCTTGGAAATATTGGTTTACCCACGCATTTCATCCGTCGCCTTAACATGCGTGAACAGTTGATTCACAAAGTCGAAATCGTTCCTTTAGAAATCATTGTTCGTAATGTGGCGGCAGGTTCATTCTCTAAGATGTTCAATATTGAAGAGGGCACCCCCCTACCCCGTTCAATCGTAGAGTTCTGCCTTAAAGACGATGAACTTGGTGATCCACTGGTATCCGAAGAACACATCTTGGCCATGAATTGGGCAACAGCTGGCGAAATTGACGACATGCGCGAAATTGCATTGCGCGTGAATGATTTCTTGGCAGGTTTAATGTACGGTATTGGCATTAAATTGATCGACTTCAAAATCGAAGTTGGCCGTCAATACGTCGATGACATGCAACGCTTAATCCTCGCTGATGAAATTAGCCCAGACAGCTGTCGCTTATGGGACATGGAAACAAATGAAAAATTAGACAAAGACGTGTTTCGTCGTGATTTGGGCAGCCTTACCGATGCCTATTCCGAAGTCGCACGTCGCTTGGGCATATTGCCTAAAAATACGGCCGCCTCTGGCCCAAAATTGGTGGAGTAACCGACATGATCGCACGTGTACACGTAACTTTAAAACCCGGTGTTCTTGACCCCCAAGGCGCAGCAGTACGTCACTCATTGGGTGCGCTAGGCTTTGATGGCGTTGAAAAAGTCCGCCAAGGCAAAGTCATTGAACTAAAGCTATCAGAGACAGATGTAGCCAAAGCAGAAGCACAAGTAAATGAAATGTGCGAAAAGTTGTTGGCTAATACGGTGATCGAAAACTATACGGTGGAAATCCTATAATGCGCGCAGCCGTCATTCAGTTCCCAGGTTCAAACTGCGACCGCGACATGGCGGTGGCATTGGACAAAGTATCCGGTCACAACAAGCCGACCCAAATAATCTGGCACAAAGAAAGCGGCCTTCCAAGCGGCTTGGACGTCATTGCAATTCCTGGTGGCTTCTCGTTTGGCGACTATTTGCGTTGCGGTGCCATCGCTGCGCGTTCACCAATCATGCGCGCGGTTGTCGATTTCGCCAATAAAGGCGGTTATGTTTTGGGTGTTTGTAACGGCTTTCAAGTTCTTACAGAATCAGGTCTTCTGCCCGGTGCTTTGATGCGCAACGCAGGTCTGAAATTTGTGTGCAAGGATACCGATCTACGCGTCGAAACATCGGCATGTGAATTCACCTCAGGCTACAAAGCTGGCTCAACAATCAACGTGCCAATTGCGCACCATGATGGCAACTTTAATGCCGACACAGACACATTAAAGGCTCTGAATGATCAGGATCGCGTGGCATTTCGTTATGTCAACAATCCCAACGGCTCGATGGAAGATATCGCAGGCATTTTGTCTGAAAACCGTCGTGTGTTGGGCATGATGCCACATCCAGAACGCTTGAATGATCCATTATTGGGTGGAATTGACGGGAATCCGCTGTTCGAAAGTCTCGCAAACGCGATGGTCAGCGCATAATCGCACCCAATCGCAATATGTCTAGACCCCTTTGGCACGGCAATCTAAGCTGACGATATGGCGTTATTAAACAATCCAGAACCAACACGTGGCTGGGCGAACCTTATTGTTCGCCTTGGCATCTTTTTGTTGGCTGTATCTGTGATCGCCATCATATGGTTAACAAACCTGTATTTGACCCAAAACTACAGCCAAGAAAAACGTTCTGAAGCGGAACGTGAACTGTCATTGTATTCTGGCCGTCTTATTTCGGAACTCCAACGGGTATCCGTGGTTCCATTACTTCTTTCACGTGATACAGGCCTGTTATCAGATCTCAACACCAAAGATTACCAACTGACCAGCCAACGTTTGATTTCCTTCTCCGAAGAGATCCGCGTAAATTCGATCACCTTGCTTGAACGGTTTGGACGCATCGTCGCATCGTCTGATCGTGCGGATTTGGGCCGTAATTTACGCGATCAAGAATTCTTTTACTCCGCAATCCGAAGTTCAGACACAATTTTCACAATTTCCAGCAATGAAAAGGGCAAACGTAGCTTCTTCTACTCTCGAAAGTTGGAATCCCAAGGCAAAATCAAAGGCGTAGTTGTGGTCGAAGTCCGTTTAGACGACCTTTTCACAACTTGGTCGGCCAATGACGCGACAATCATGGTGACAAATTCCGAAGGTATTGTGGTTTTATCGACGGAAAAAGGTTTTCTCAATCAATCCCTCGAAACCGCCCTGCTCTCACAACCAACTTTGACAGTGTTTGAAAGTGCTGTACGCGCAACGGGTGATTGGAACGGTACCGCAGTCGATGCATATATCGAAGATCAAGCACTCTATCGACTTGATACCGCCATTCCGTTTCAAGGTTGGCGCTTGACCTATCTTGCCCCATTTCAGTCCGTACGCGAGAAGGTTAACGGCGTTCTCGCGCTTGAAATCACTGGGCTTGCGCTGCTTATGGCGCTCGGCTTTTACTTCCTATCACGTCGTGCAATCCGCCAAACGTTCCTCTTCAAAGCAGAGAGTGAAGAACTTCGTGCCCTAAACGATCGACTGTCCACAGAAATCACCCAACGCGAACGCGCCGAACGAAACCTTCAAGTGGCAGAAGCATCATTGGAACAATCCTCCAAACTGGCGGCCTTGGGCGAAATGTCCGCCGCCGTCAGCCATGAATTAAATCAACCTCTGGCCGCAATGCGTACTTATTTGGCGGGCGCGAAACTTTTGCTCAGCCGCAAGCGCCCCGATGAAGCAATGTCCAGCTTCCAACGCATTGACGATCTGATTGGGCGTATGGGCACAATCACCCAGCAATTAAAATCCTATGCCCGCAAAGGCAGTGATGATCTTATTCCCGTTGATTTCAAGATGTCCGTTAACACATCTATGTCAATGATGGCACCTCAACTTGGCCAGCAAGACGTTGAAATTGATAAAGTTTTGCCAGATCACCCAGTTATGGTCATGGCCGACCCTGTACGCTTGGAACAAGTTATCGTAAACCTGTTGCGCAATGCATTAGATGCCATGAAAGGCCAATCTGATCGCCACCTACAAATATCATTGACCGCTGGTGATATGGCAACGTTGACCATCCAAGACAACGGTCCCGGCATTGAAAACCTTGACGAATTATTCGAACCATTCTTCACCACAAAAAAACCGGGCGACGGTGTAGGCCTTGGCTTGGCTATCAGCTCGTCGATAACAAAAGACCTTGATGGGCGGTTATTCGCCCGAAACGTATCCCCACGCGGTGCCGTCTTTGAATTCCAGCTCCCACAGCTAGAACAAAAGGATATTCAAGCGGCGGAGTAGCCAAAAATGGCCGAACAGATCACCATCACTATCGTAGACGACGAACAAGACATGCGCGAAAGCATTTCGCAATGGCTTGGCTTGTCTGGTTATAAAACCAAAACTTACGCCAGCGCCGACTTAGCACTGAAAGAAATCGAACCAGATTATCCAGGTATCATCATTTCCGACATCAAAATGCCGGGAACAGATGGGATTTCATTTTTTAAAAAGCTTCAAAAAATCGATAATGCCCTGCCCGTTATATTGATAACAGGCCACGGCGACGTTGCTATGGCGGTCGAAGCAATGCGCATTGGTGCTTATGATTTCTTAGAAAAGCCGTTTGATCCAGAACGCATGGCAGAATTGGCCAAACGCGCGGTGCACACCCGTCGCCTCACATTAGAAAATCGTGCATTGCGACGTGAATTGTCCGATGGCACTGTGCTGTTACGCAAACTGATGGGCACATCATCCGTTATGTCGCGCCTACGCGAAGATATTCTTGATCTGGCACAAGCAGACGGCCACGTCTTGATCACCGGCGAAACTGGCACAGGCAAAAGCTTGATCGCCCATGCCCTACACGCCTGTGGCCCACGCCAAGGCAAAAAATTCGTCACCGTCAATTGTGCCGCCTATACCGAAGACGAATTGGCACGCCGCCTGTTTGGCGACGATGGCCAAGACCAACCATTCATGGACAACTCACTGGATGGCACACTGTGCTTAGAAGACATCGAAAGTATCCCCGCATCCATTCAGGCGCGTCTCTTGTCCCTGATCACCGAATACGACCTTGGCGAAGAGGGCTCGCGCCTGCGTATCATCGCAATCTCGAACGAAACCGGCGAACCAGACCAAACATTAGAAGACACCCTTCGCCACGATCTGTTCTATCGCCTTGCAGCCATGCAAATCACGCCACCACCGCTAAAATCGCGCGGCGAAGACATTCTCAGCCTTTTCAACCGCTACCTTGAAAATTTCGCCGATGAATATGGATGCGACCAACCCGAGGTATCTGCCGAAGACGCAGCGCAATTGCTACAGGCGCAATGGCCCGGCAATATTCGCCAACTGATCAATCTGGCAGAACGCACAGTATTGCAAAGCAGACGCGGCAGCTATTCCATCACAAAAATGCTGTCGTCTGACGACGATCAACCCGAAACAGCCAAAGAAGACGCCGACAGCAAGCCGCTAAAGGAGCATGTCGAAGCATTCGAACGGATGCTCATCGACAACACGATGCGCCGGCACAAAGGCTCTATTCAGGCCGTCATGGCAGAGCTGTCATTACCGCGCCGCACACTGAACGAAAAGATGGCGAAATATGGGTTAAGTCGGTCGAATTATGTGGGGTAACGGATGAGAAGATTTCTAAAATGGGGTGTATTTTTAATACTCCCCATCATGATTTCTTTCATAATCTTAGACAAACCATGGTGTCGATCCAAACATATTGGTGATTTATTTGCGTTAGTTATCTCACAAACAAATCCCAGAACAAATGCTGGTATCCTTGAATTTGATAAATACAAAAAGAACAGTTCTCCTTTCCAGAGCGGTACACTTTCTGGCAGCCTATCATGTATAAAAGTCGTACTAGATGATGATGGGTTTAGTTACTTTTATTAGCTAGAAATAGGCTTTGGCCTGGCCCTTGGATACAAGAACCCGCCTGGTAATTATGTATACGGTTATGATGGTATGCAGCCGGATATATTTCATACGTTTCTTAAAAATACCAAAAGTAACAAGTTAGAAACGCATTTCCGTAATTGGCAAATGAAACAATTAACATTTACGATATTACACATCAGATAGCTAGAACGTGTCGTTGCCAGGACATCATCATTTCAGCATATTCACAGATCAGCTAACGCCGTTTCCAAATCACCATAGCCCGTAAAGCGGCGCTCTAACGGCAATCCCATTTTTTCTGAAATCGCCAATGCCTTAGCATCCAACGCTGGATCATTAATCTGGGCTTGGTAAACCAACTTAGTATAATTACCAAAATACATATCCAACAGTTCTGGATGACGATCCAACCCCATTGGCTTCCAAACAAACGCATCAAACTGTTTGACCAGAAAATCAGTCAAATAAAACGCGGTAATTTCATCCTCTGACGTGGCTGCAAACACATCATTTCCTTCAAAAAAGGAATAACAATGCGGTCCTTGGATCATCTGAACACCCAATTCTTTGCACTTTTCGAACAAAAGGCCACCCGTGCCACAATCGGCATAGGCGATGAAAATTTCCGCGTAATTCGGGCGATGTTTGACAACGGCCTCTTCCACGGCTGCGGTGATTTTGTCGGGGTACAGGTGGTAATTGGCTGGCAAACAAGTCAACGACATATGCGTCCACTTGTTCATCTCGATCAGTGCCAAGATTTCACGTGCCAATGCGCCACACGCAATAATTAAAACGCGCCCATCGTTTCCAATGGGCGCGCTTAATCCGTCAGTCGTAAGGGTGGTATCAGATACCTCTGACACTATGCCCCAAGCTGATTGTGTTTTTTGCTCATGTATTCTTTCGCTGTTTCCACAGCCACGGCGGCATCACGACAATATGCGTCTGCGCCAATCGCTTTACCAAACTCTTCGTTCAACGGTGCGCCACCAACCAAAACAACATAATCGTCGCGCATACCTTTTTCGACCATGGTATCGATCACAACCTTCATGTACGGCATTGTGGTTGTCAGCAACGCAGACATACCCAGAATATCGTACTCGCCGCTTTCCAGCTCGTCGATATAGTTTTCAACTGGATTGTTGATGCCCAGATCCTTCACTTCGAAACCAGCACCTTCCATCATCATGGTTACAAGGTTCTTGCCGATATCGTGGATATCGCCCTTAACCGTACCAATCACCATGTTACCCATGCGTGGTGCGCCTGTTTCGGCCAACAAAGGTTTCAAGATCAACATCCCGCCCTTCATTGCGTTCGCTGCCAGCAAAACTTCTGGTACAAAC
>DKMK01000004.1 GCA_002469545.1 Rhodobacterales bacterium UBA7416
GCCAGCAAAACTTCTGGTACAAACAAGATACCGTCGCGGAAATCAATCCCAACGATACGCATGCCTTCGACCAATGCTTTGGTCAAAACATCATATGGCATCCAACCACGTCCCAACAAGATATGAACAGATTCTTCTATCTCATCTTTCATGCCGTCATACAGATCGTCATGCATTTGCAGTGTCAGTTCTTCGTCGCTTAGTTCCGACAGGATGATTTCTTGTTCGTCTGACATGATACTCTCTTCCAATTAGGGCTTAGGTCTATTTAAACCCACTCTTATTAAAATCTCTGAACGCGTCTTTACATTTTGCGACAAAACCAGTTCTTGCACCGACTTAGCGCCATAATTCGTAGCGATTTATCCGCGTTTGCCACGGCGTGTACGTTCAGGCTTTGGCCCATCGCCAGTTCCATCTGATACAGATGAAAATCCACCCATCGCTTCGGTAATTTCCTCAAGGCTCGGCTTTTCACCCTTCGGCTGGCTATCCAATGCCTCGCGCATGGCACGTAAATGCACTGGCATCGTGCCGCAACACCCACCAATCACTGCCGCGCCAACGTTGCGTGCCAACAACGCATACTGCGCCATAACCTCGGGTGTGCCATCGTAATGAATGTGACCTTCGACATACTTTGGAATACCCGCGTTACCCTTAGCAACAACTGGGCGATCCGCTTTATCTGCAAAGCCGTGAATTGTACGTAATAAATCAGAAGCACCAACACCACAGTTCGCACCAAATGCGACGGGACCATTTTCCATGCCCTTAACCATCTCGGCCATATCTTCACTGGTTACGCCCATCATTGTGCGACCAGCTGTATCAAAGCTCATCGTGCCGACCCACGGTGCACCAATATTAGCAATCGCTTCTGCTGCAGCCATATATTCTTCGGGTGCGGAAATTGTTTCAACCCACAAAACATCTGCGCCACCATCCATCAAACCCTGTGCGGTTTCTTGGAACATCTCGACTGCACTTTCATGGCTTAACCAACCCGCAGCTCCCATGATTTCACCGGTCGGTCCAATTGAACCTGCAACCAAAACCTGACGGCCTGCCTTGTCAGCTACTTCGCGACCCAATTCGGCGGCGACTTTGGACAATTCATATGCGCGTGCTTGGGCGTTGTGTAGTTTCAAACGCGATGCGTTGCCGCCAAAGCTGTTTGTGAGGAAAATGTCACTGCCAGCGGACACGGACCCTTGATACAGGGCGCGAATTTTATCTGGTTCGTCTGTGTTCCAGAATTCTGGTGGATCACCGGCCTGAAGACCAAGATTAAACAAGTTAGTGCCCGTTGCACCGTCAGCCAAAAGGTATCCCTTTTCGGCGATCATCTGTGTCAGTTTATCAGTCATTGGCGGTTCTCCTTTAAAAGACACCTAAACCTTGATCACCACCATAACAATCAGGCAGTCCGATCAAATTTTGCATAATAATTATGAGCGCGCTAAAAAATCCGCGATCTTTTGGATCATTGACCGCAATCCATTTGACCGCTGGGCAGACAGGTTTTGGCCTAGACCCAAGGCTTCAAATTCTGCTAACGCATTGATTTTACCAGCGTCTGCAACCGATTTACCGTTGTACAGCGCGGCCAATATTGCAACCAATCCGCTTACGATGATCGCATCTGACGCACCTTTGAACGAAAACACCCCGTCCTGGATTGTTGGCAACATCCATACCTGTGACGCACAGCCATCTACTTTGATCGAATCCGTGCGCGCAGCCTCGTCCAAGGCATCGTATGCACGACCCAATTCGATGATATAACGGTACTTTTCCTCCCAATCGTCTAGGAATTCAAAGGTTTCTGCAATTTCAGCAAATGTATCGGACATTTCATGCCTTTCAGGGACAGACACAAAGCGCTTAAGTTTTTATCGCCCTTTCGTCCAGAAAATTCTGCGAAATCCTCTTTCTTTTATGCGGGCTATTGGCTAACCATAGAAGTGAATGCGAGGTTCTATGAAACATCTTTTATTAGCCACTGGTTGTATTGCAATGTTAACGGCTTGCGGTGGCGGCTCAGGTTCTATTGGTGCTGGCTCTTCAGGGTCTGCAGATTCAGTAGGATCAGGTGGTTCAGCCAAAAGCTCTGGTGGCTCGAGTAGTTTTGGTTCCAAACGTACCGAAGAACAGCAACCTGCTGATGTCACCCCCGCAGACACACGCGCTTTTGTAACCCTTTTGAAATCAGCACGTTCTGACAAAAACAATTCGGGCACAATCATCCGCGTGATTGGTGAAATGGATCGCATTGGATATTATAACTTGGATTTGGTTTTGGCTGACGATCCAACCAGCGACACAATCACATATCAGGCCCGCGCAGCGGCGCCCGCCATTGGCCGCGCACCAATTACACCGCGATCGCGCATTGTTGCATTGGGTGCATTCATCCCGACATCATATCGCCCAAACGTGCGTACGATTGTCATTCAAGGCTTGCAAAATACATTGCACATTAAGCGCTAAACATTTACAACGACAACGTTCTTTCCGTTTGAAGACAATGCAACCTTGCCTGCGCGTAATCGCAATGCATCTTGACCGAACACATCGTTGCGCCAGCCTGTAAACACCTTTAGCTCATCATCACCACTGGCAATGCGATCTAAATCTGCGGACGTTGCAATCAATTTTTGTGCCACGCCATATTGTTCTGCTTTTGCTTTCAGCAATACGCGTAATAATTCGGACAGTCCCTCTCTGCCTTGTGGTTTTTCATGCACAGCATTTGGGCGTTCAATATCACTCGATTTATATTCAGACGCACGTTTGATTGCTGTCAAAATACCCTGTGCTATGTCGCCCTTGCGGGCTTCGCGCAACAACAAGCGTGACTTGGATAAATCTTCCAATGCCGCTGGTCGCGTCGCCGCCAGTTCCATCATTGCATCGTCTTTGTAAACGCGATTGCGTGGTATGTTGCGTTTTTGCGCATGCGTTTCGCGAAACTCTGCCAATTCAGCCACAGCCGCTAACATTTTCCACGAACTTGAGCGCGTCTTCACACGACGCCAAGCTTGCTTTGGATCAACCACATAGGTTTCAGGCGCCATGAGGACCGCTAATTCTTCTTCGACCCACGACTGGCGTCCGGTTTTTGCAATTTTCGCCGCTAAAAATTCATAAATTTGGCGTAAATACGTAACATCACCAATCGCATAGGTCATTTGCTTGCTCGACAACGGTCGCGCAGACCAGTCCGTAAACCGCGAAGATTTATCTAAACCTTCGTTGCAAATCGAACGCACCAACTTTTCGTAACCGACCTGTTCACCAAATCCACACACCATGGCTGCAACTTGGGTGTCGAAAAACGGTTTTGGCAAAATGCCCTTGTCGACAAAAAATATCTCTAAATCTTGGCGCGCCGCATGGAACACCTTGACCACATTGGGGTCTTGAAAAAGCGCATACAATGGATCAAGCGATAAATCGTGTGACAATGGGTCAATTAACGCCGCACTATCTGCGTCATCGCCGGGATGCGCCATTTGTATTAGACAAAGCTTCGAATAATAAGTTCGCTCGCGTAAAAACTCAGTATCAAGCGTAACGTAATCAAATGCAGCGCATTTATCACAAAATGCGGCTAATTCTTGGGTCGTTTTTATAATTTTCATGGCATGGGTTTACGTCGAAAAGGAAACTGACACAAGACGGCAATATTAACTCAAATTTGCTATCAATTTCATTCAAATCTATTGGTTATTTTCGCTACCTCTGTAACCAATATCCAACATCAGTTGCGTATCCTATCGATGTTCATTTTGGCTGGCAGGAGGATAATGATGTTTAAAACAATTCTAAAATACTGCATTCTGGCATGTCTTTTCCTAAGCATATCAACCCCCGCCCATTCGCGCACGATCACCAACGATCACGGTGGGCGCATCACGAAATTCCAACGATTTTTCCGTATCGCAGTCAAAGCAAACGTGCGTTACCGCATCAAAGGTACGTGTTTATCTGCCTGTACGATCTATCTGGGATTACCATTCGTTTGCGTATATCCGGACGCTCTATTTGGTTTTCACGGCGCTTGGCCACGGCAACACGACCCCAAACGCCAACGGATGGCTGACAAACAAATGGGCCAATACTTACCGCCGAACTTACGCAAACAATACATGGAAAAATGGCGGCACAAAAATGCCTTGTCATTTGAGTACCGAACAGGAAATCAAATCGTAGAGATGGAACCAAAAATAAAACTCTGTAGCGATGTTTGATTTGGTCCAATTGGGAAATTTTTATTTGCCTCCCGCAGCAAGGGTTTGAGGGCGAGTCAACCATCAACCTATCCAACTGAAACCATTTACTGATATCGGCATTCACATCAACAGTAAGCGTTGCTTCACCTCCCAAA
>DKMK01000051.1 GCA_002469545.1 Rhodobacterales bacterium UBA7416
GAAACTTTCTACGGACAAGTCCAAGTCTGTCTTCATTACTGATAGGTTTGTGCCAAAATTTAAAACCATTGCCAGTATATATTCACTTGATAACAAGAAGATTTTAAATGGGGATGTATTGGATGTGTCAAAAGGTGGTCTCAGTATGGAAACGAAATCCGCCATCAGAAACGGGGTTTCATGTATAAGATTAGATGGTGTAATTTTTAAAGCTTTGCTTGTAAGTGAAGCTGCGACGGAAAATGGTAAATGGAAAGTTCGACTTAAGTTCAATGATTTAGGGCAAAAAGAACAGGATGCTCTGGTTAAGTTTATTTATACGGGCAAGTTTAGGCCAGAAATTACCTACAGCGTCTCTAGAAAGAAGCGGACGTCGTCGCCGAGACCTATCCAATGCCGTTCATTGGATAGGTTTAGGCGCAGAATATACTGTTATAGTATTTTCAATGTGAGGGCGCTGGCCAAACCTGCATCATTGGTCCACATTAATGAAAATGTTGGAATCGAGACTGAGCCCATGACGGAAAAAAACCTGATGATAGACAAAGAGCGGGTAGAGACTGCCATTGCCCTAGAAATTACACGGTTTCAGCGCGACAGTTTAAAAGCTCAGATCCAGCAACTCTCGGCGCAGCTTCGTTCAGCAACGCAAAGAGCTGAACGCGCGGAGGAGCGTTTGCACGAGACCACGATCATGATTTCAAATCTTAGCATGCAGGCGGTAGCCACGGTCAGGCTGTCATCAGCTTCAGAAGTCTTCATTGAAGGCCGGAGTGTTTTGAGGCTGTTAAATCCTGTGGGTAATTTTAATCAAAATTAGTAGTCAACACAGTAATTCCGCCCCTAGCCTAAAAATACCGCAAAAACACACTACTGCGCACACCAAAAATATAACCGTGTAAGTCATTGATTGTAAATGTATTATTTACACCACCTCCATTGAAAATCCTCGTGTCGGTGGTTCGATTCCGCCCTCGGGCACCATTTAAGTCAACAATAACAATGACTTAATCTAGTGCTAAATTTCAAAAAACCGCTAAAATCAAAAACACACCTTAAACACACTTTTTGCCGTGTTGCTGACTATTTTTAGGGCTGAATCGCTGTGTTGAACACAGCGTTTGGGGTTTGTGTGGTGCAAACACTGTGTTGGCTGCTGTGTTGCGGACAGAGTTTTCAACAGAGTAACTTCAACTCATTCGGCCAATTCCGTTTCCCATCCTTGCGACGAGGTATCCGTGCTAAAAACTCGTTACTAGCTACCATTGAGAAACTCCCTTCAAATCTATGAACGGGTTGAATCGCATATCAGAAATCTAAATGGTATGTGGGGTCGCCGCACCGCTTACATTAGACTGAGTACTCCAAAGAAAAAAGTTAATGGAATACAAAAGCAAAGTGACTTTGAAAAAGTTAATGAAAGTATTCAGTTAGAGATTTTCCACGATGCTGGCGTCATTGGAAAGACACTGAAAAATCAGTTAATAGAAAGACTCAACCTAAGAAATGCATGTGGACACCCTAACTCTGTGGCCATCACTGAAGGGGTTGCTTGTGCCCACGTTGAGTTTTTAGCTGCAAATGTATATTCTCTCTAGAATTTGTAATTAGGTGTCAGAATGAAGACATGGTTTTAATAATTGAATCACTCGCCCAACTTACCCCACAAGTCATACTCACTCGCTTCATCAACCTCAACGGTAATTATTTCACCAACGCTGATCGCATCCGTGCCCTCGTCAATAAACAAGTTCCCATCAATCTCTGGCGCATCCGCCTTGGTCCGACAGGTTGCAATGCCATCGGCGTCAATATCATCCACGATCACATCCATGCGGGTGCCGATTTTGGCCGCCAACTTCGCCTCTGATATCGCTTGGGATTTTTCCATGAAGCGGTTCCAGCGGTCTTGTTTTACATCCGCGTCAACGTGATCGGACAGGGCGTTAGAGCGCGCGCCGTCGACGTTTTCATATTGGAAGCAACCGACGCGATCCAACTGCGCAACGTCCAGCCAATCCAGTAGGTGTTGGAATTCGGCCTCTGTTTCGCCCGGGTAGCCCACGATGAAGGTCGAGCGTAGGGTGATGTCTGGACAGGCTGTGCGCCATGCTTCGATCTCGGCCAATGTGTTGGATGATTTGGCAGGGCGGGCCATGCGTTTTAGGACGTCTGGGTGGCTGTGTTGGAATGGGATATCCAGATACGGCAGGATGTTGTTGGATTGATCCGCCATCAATGGGATCAGGTCGCGCACGTGGGGATATGGATAGACGTAGTGCAGGCGCACCCATGCACCAAGTGATCCGAGATCGCGCGTTAGGTCCGTGATATGGGCGCGGTGATCGCGTTCGGATTTGTGTTTGATATCGACGCCATAGGCCGATGTATCTTGGGAAATCACCAACAGTTCCTTGACGCCTGCATCGACCAAGCGTTCCGCTTCGCGAATGATGGCGTGTGCGGGGCGTGATTGTAGGCGGCCGCGCATGTCTGGGATGATGCAGAATTTGCATTTGTGGTTACAGCCTTCGGATATTTTTAGGTAGCTGTAGTGGCGTGGGGTGAGGGAAACTCCGCTGGCTGGTAGAAGGTCGATGAATGGATCGGGGTTTGGTGGGACTGCTTTGTGAACTGCGTCCAGAACCTGTTCGTATTGGTGGGGGCCTGTGACGGCCAGAACGGAGGGGTGGGTGCCGCGAATGTAATCCTCTTCTGCGCCCAAGCAACCGGTGACGATGACTTTGCCGTTTTCGGCCAATGCTTCGCCGATTGCGTCTAGGGATTCAGCCTTGGCGCTGTCGAGAAAACCACAGGTGTTGACGATCACCGCTTCGGCGCCTGTGTAATCGGGCGAGATTGCGTAACCTTCGGCGCGTAGGCGGGTTAAGATGCGTTCTGAGTCGACCAATGCTTTGGGACAACCAAGGGACACCATGCCGATTTTTGGCTGGCCATCGCGTGATGGTTCGCTGATGCGGACAGGTGGGGCGAGGTCGGGGCGGAGGGACGGTGGATTGCTCATAACTATCCCATACTCTAACCTTATGGCTAAAGGGAATAGAATTTTAGAGGAATACATTTTGTTTAAGAAGTTATTGGAAGGCGTGTTGAAAAAGCATCCTGAGCTGACAGATACCGTTAGTGAACGCGATTTAAGTCAATTGGATGGCGTTTGGGGGGGATTTGAAAAGCAATTAAAGGATTTACCTAAAGAGGCAGCGAAGGAAGCGATGGCTGCGTTTTTGAATGCGATCGTGGAAAGCCTGACGGAGCGAATGCCCGATATTCGCGAGATGCATCAAAGCACGCGTCAAATGAGTGCGGATTTGCTGGGAAAGTGGCGGCATCGGTTGACGTTTCAATCTCAAGAGACAGCGTTTGATGTGTTGTGTGATTTTCAACATGAAGTGGACGTATTGATGCAAGGCGGCATGTCCAGCAAGGCGATGGACGCCGAAATGAAGGCGCATTTGAAGCGGGATGTTAAATCACGAAGCGTATTGATTAAAGCAATTGAGAAATCTGCGAAGTCCGCGATGTTTGACAAAGTAAAAGCACTGTTAAACGACGGGCACCCCGCCAATCAACGTACGTTGTTGATGGATACGCCGCTTGCCTATGCTTATGAAGTGGATCGGATGGATGTTGTGAAGCTGCTGATTGACCATGATGCTGATATTGATGGCATTGGTTGGACGGATTTGCATTATGCGATTGTTTTCGGCGAGGTGCGTGATGTTCGTGCGGCGTTGCCCAGTGATGTGTTGGACCGTCCTGATGAAAATAAGTTATCGGCATATGAGTTATGCGCCGCGCATGGAAGCACAGAGAAATTGGCCGTTTTGCAAAAGGAAATGGCGCGGCTTGGTGGGGTTTCTGATGGCGCAATCAGCGCGATGTGTGATGCGATTAGCAAAGGTGATGTAGCAGCTGTGAAAGGATTTCTGGATGCAGGCGTTCCGCCCAATGTATCGCCGAGTTATGGGCCCGATAGTTTAAGTTGTCTGACTGCGACGTATGATGTGAAGATGTTAGAGTTGTTGTTGGATCATGGGCTGGATTTGCGCGGTTTGGATAGTTTGGATGATTATCATCAAGACGCTGAAAAAATCGTGGACGAGAGTGGCTTTCCTAAAATCGTGAGTTTTGCGCGTGCGTTGTTAAAGGCCGGATGGAAAGTGGAATATCTGGATGAGTTTGAACGAGAGAGCATTCGTTATGTAACGGGCGCGGTGTTGATTCCGAAACAATCCGTTTCAAACAGTGCATTGAAGACCGAATCCGCAAGCATTGATGGAGCGTTCAACCCATTGAAGGTTGATAATCCCTTTTGGAAGGAAATGATCAGAACAGGTAAAAGCGCATTTGAAGTTGGAAACCCGTATACCGCAAATGACCCTTATTCTAAAGGAAAGGCAACATGGTGTTTTAATCGTTTTGGTCAAACAACGACACAACTGAAAGATGGGCGATGGGTTCAAATAGGGGGCGAGCATGAGGATCATTATGATCCTGATTTTCGTATCTTTAACGATGTTGTCGTGCTTGACGGTAAGGGCGGCGTGGAAGTTTATGCGTATCCCGAAGATGTTTTTCCGCCAACGGATTTCCATACCGCGACACTATTTAGTGACCATATTTTGTTGATTGGAAGTCTTGGATATCAGGGGCGGCGTAACGTTGGTGAAACGCAGGTGTTCCGGCTGAATTTGTCCGACTTTTCGATTGAGAAGGTTGCGACGACAGGGGAATGTCCAGGCTGGATCAGCCGCCACCAAGCGCGCTTGGTTGACGGTGATATCGTTGTTTCTGGTGGCAATATACAAACGCAAAATGGCTATGGTGATAACACCCAAAGCCATGCATTGCGATTATCCGATATGGTTTGGAGAAAGATTTCTGAATAGCGTTTCAATTTTCGCGCGTGTTTCGAGCGTGAAACTTTCGGGCCCCTTAGTGGATCTGTTTTTATCCACTGTATCACGGGTATTTTGGTGCAAAATTGGCAGGCCTGTGAATTCGGAAAACAAGTTCAGTTGTGATTGGGGATTGGCAATGGTTTCTTCGAAACTGAGGTCAAGCCAGCGATCTGTTGGGATGATAGATTTGTGTTTGGCAACCAACGCCAGCTGGTGCGCAGTGGTTACGGCCATGCGTGTTGGGTCATCAGCGGACAGGGCATCATGGCGATCGATGTCGAAATAATCATAGGCGGCACGTACAGCAACGCGTCCGATGTGATTGTCCAAACGTGCTGTCATATGGCTACGTCGCAAAATTGTAGAGAGTGGGTCGCGGTGAAAATAAACATAACGCGCATTTGGAAATGCGGCGTGGAGTTCTGGCAGTAGCAAGAGGGATTCGGGGAGCTTAAAACCCCAATGGTTTGGCCAGTTCGCCTGGGCCAATATATCGTAAGCTTGAGCGCGGATTTCTGAAGCGGTTGTTTCGATCGACGTATTTATGGCGTTCAAATTCTTTGCAATCACGCTACGATACATCGTATGGACAAGTTCCATACAATCCCCTGCTTGATTCACATTGTTGCCGACGAATAAGCCACAATCCTGAACTAGATTTGATAGAAGTCGGGTGCCGCCACCACCGCGTCCGAGCAAAATGATAGGGCTATCCAATAAAGTGTTTTGTGATCCTGTCGGTGAAATCGCCGGAGGTACTGTTGGTTCTAAGGGCCATTTTTTTTGGAAATAATCTTGGCTTAAGGAATAGTCAGCCTGATATGTTAGACTTAATCTATCAACGATTTTTGGGCTTTCTTTTGCGTTTTGAATAAGCGTGCCTTGATCGTCTGCATATTTATGAATTGAAGCCGCATCAATGGCATAGGCTTGTTGGCTACGTTGCTCCAATCGCCGAATTAGGTCGGAACCGATGAAATGAATACTGGGTAGATTGGGATCGATTTCTGGCATATGTGCGCGATTAAAAATAAGCAATTGCTCGTCTAATCGTATGACGGGGCAAAACAGTGCACCGTTAAAAAGTATTTGTATATCCGTGTGGATCGCTGACGTGACCTTTGGCTTTTCTCTTTGGTAACCAGCCAATTGGCCCAGCAAGAGCCCAGTTTGGATCATGTTCTTCGAGCGCAGCGAGGCTTTTTTCAAGCTGTTGTTGCCATCCATCCAACAAAACGACGTCTTCGTGTACGATGGCGATCAAGTCATGTTTTGCTTGATTTATGCCGTTGATAAGCGCCTGACTAAGGGTGTCAAAAAACAAGTTCTGGCGGTTATCGACGACGATCAATTCATTCAAAGGATCTGAAACCGCCGGCGAAGTTAAGAGATTGTGTTCCAGTTCTTCACTGAAGCGAACCGTGACAAAACTGATTGGACGTGACGGCGCGGTGCCCGTCAATTCGAATTTTGGATATTCACGCATTTCCATCTGCCATTTCATATAAATCAAAGTCACGCGCATAGAGGCTGTGAATTTTTGCGACCTGTGCCGCAGTCGGTGTGTAATCCAAATCGTGAGCACGTTGGTTTACGTGTTCAAGTTGGGCAAGATCGCGGTCGATTCCACAGGCATTCAAGGCAAAAGATAGTCCTTTGTGTAAATCGTCCAACCTGAAGATATGGCGAATTAATTGCGTGCCATTTTCGTCGGTTACGTCGTCCCACATAGCGGCGGTGTGGGTCGTGAAGTGTAGGTTTATTGGCATATAGATGCTGGTTGAATTTTGCGCACTTTCGATCACGTTTAAAAAAAGGGTGAATTGTTGTTCGATAGGTCGATCCGTTGCATTGGCTTCTTGCAGAAATGAACGTTCCCAACCAACTTGGTTACGCAGGTAAAAAAATGCACTGATACACCGCGCCATCGGTTCGCGTACGAATGCAAAACTTAACAAATCATCCCAGTTGTTTGGATAGAGATATCTTTTTGCGAATAGTGCCCGGCGAAACCGATATTCGCCCAAGGGAATCCGAAAGTTGTTCAAAATGGCGTTATATTGGGATGGGTGTGCTTGGATGAAATTCATCGGTTTTTGATCACGGTCCACATCGATATATTCTGGGGTCAAAAGACGCCGTATGCTGCCACCCGCTGATTTTTTTATGTGTAGCCAAAAAAATGGGGAAATATTTTTTTTTACTTGGTTAGACACGGTAATACTTTATCCATTTTGAAATCCAGAACTAACAGATGCTTTGCAGGAAATCACGTAAAATTTTAGGTTGTTCTCAGTGGATAGAACGTCGCTTTATGGGAGTGTATTCGATGAATATTCAACAAATCCAATTTTCGTCAGAATCGCGCTTGACGCTTGGGTGCCTTTCACATATTCAGCCCACACCCTGTAGCGGGGTAGCTCAGCTGGTTTAGAGCGCAGGACTCATAATCTTGAGGTCGGGGGTTCGAGTCCCCCTCCCGCTACCACTTTTCCTAAATATATAATTATATTAGATACTTACCTGTCTAGTGCGTTTTTATGCTCTCAATGGCAGATAGTTGGCAGGAATATCGGCAAACCTAGAGAAAACTGACCCCATGTCAGGTTGGTAAGTGACATCTATGACCCTTCGCAAAGTGGCACCAATTAAACACGTCTAAGTCGACAATGTTTTCTGAGCCTTGCTGACTAGCAATTTCTGGACTTGTCCGCGTTTAGTTG
>DKMK01000107.1:0-4040 GCA_002469545.1 Rhodobacterales bacterium UBA7416
CCCCCTAAAAGGGCGTCAGTTTTTCCCATACAGTGGGTGTTTCCGCGTGGATACGCCCCGAACTTAAAGGACATTAAAATGGCGATTACCGAAACTCTGAACGAGGGCCTGAAACGCGGCTATAACATTGTTGTCACGGCTGCTGAATTAGACGCAACTGTTGAAGCAAAGTTAAAAGAAGCTCAGCCTAATATTGAAATCAAAGGTTTCCGTAAGGGCAAAGTTCCGATGGCGATGCTGCGTAAGCAACATGGTGCATCTGTTTTGGGTGAAGCAATGCAAGAAGCTGTTGATGGCGCGATGAATGCACATCTGGAAGCATCTGGCGATCGTCCAGCGGCACAGCCTGAAATGAAAATGACCAACGAAGAGTGGGCAGAAGGCCAAGACGTTGAAGTTGAGGTTTCTTATGAAACGTTGCCAGAAGTTCCTGAAGTTGATTTTTCAAAAATCAAACTGACGCAATTGGTTGTGAAAGCTGAAGAAGCTGACATTACCGAAGCTTTGGATAACTTGGCTGAAACGTCACAAGATTTCTCAGACAAAAAAGCTGGTTCTAAAGCAAAAGATGGCGACCAAGTTGTGATTAACTTCTTGGGCAAAGTTGACGATGTTGCATTCGAAGGCGGTCAAGCAGATGATTACCCGCTAGTTTTGGGTTCAAACAGCTTTATCCCTGGTTTTGAAGAGCAGTTGGTTGGCGCAAAAGCTGGCGACGATGTTGTTGTGAACGTTGATTTCCCAGCCGATTACGGCGCAGAAAACTTGGCCGGTAAAGCTGCTGTGTTTGAATGTAAAGTGAACGCAGTTAAGGGCGCTGTTAAAGCGGAACTTAACGATGAGTTGGCTGAGAAGTTCGGCGCAGAAAACCTTGAAGATCTTAAAGGTAAAATCGCAGAGCGTTTGGAAGAAGAATTCAAAGGTGCATCACGTATCGTTATGAAACGTGACCTAATGGATGAAATGGACAAATTGGTTTCATTTGAATTACCAGAAAGCTTGGTAACTGCAGAAGCTGGTCAAATCGCTCACCAATTGTGGCACGAAGAAAACCCTGACGTTCAGGGCCATGATCACCCAGAAATCGAAACAACAGAAGAGCACACAACATTGGCAACACGCCGCGTTCGTTTGGGTCTGTTGTTGGCAGAAGTTGGCCAAAAAGCAGAGATCACAGTTGCAGATGCTGAAATGCAGCAAGCTGTTATCCAACAAGCACAACAGTACGGTCCAAATGCTCAACAGTTCTTTGAATATGTTCAGAAGAACCCACAGGTTCAGCAACAAATTCGCGCACCTTTGTTCGAAGAAAAGGTTGTTGATCACATTGTAGAATTGGCAACGATGACTGATAATGTTGTGTCTAAAGAAGAACTGCAAAAAGCAGTGGAAGCATTAGACGAAGCGTAAGCGCAACGATAGATTATTAAGAAGGCGTCACAGGAATGTGGCGCCTTTTTTGTGTCTGGAGTTTGGTCAAAAAAAAGCGGCCCCAGTGGAGCCGCTTTGCATTCTAGTATGTTGTTTTTGTTAGAAAGATTTTGAAAGCTTCATGCCAATGGTCATGAGTGTATTGCCGCCAAAGACGATGCCACCGGTTGAAGCGGTCGATGTTGCGGTTTCATATTTCCGCATGCTGACGCCACCTGAGATTGCCGCGCCATTTCCAAGACTGTATTTACCGCCAACTGACAATGTGTTGTTCGTACATGTTGGAGCCAAAAGGCTTACGTCTGCACAGTCGGATGGTGCGTGTGTCAATGTAAGTGAGCCAGAGAATTTTTCTGAAAATTTACGGCCAACACCAATTGAATAAGTTGTGCTGTCGTCGAAGTCAGAAAGCTGGGCATTAAAATAAGTCGAGGACATATAAACTTGGGCTTCTGACCATTTGGCGTGGCGAACCGAACCGAACAGCAATGTGTTTGCCGTGATACCAGATTGGAATTCAAGAAGGAAAACTTCTGGTGTGTTGATTTGCCCAGGACCCGTGTTGAAGCCACCAAGGTTTACCGCAAGTACATCTGGCGCAAAAGAGGCCGCACTTTCGTATGAGGCCGCGACGCGCAATGCGATATCAGGAATTTCGTAAGCAGCACCGAGGATGAAGTTCATGTCAGATGCACTGGCGAGCGCCACATTACCATCAACGGCGAAACCAGCCTCTGCGGTGAGTGGCACGCTTACGTCTGCGGAACCTGAAACGGTTTGATGTTTAACCGCGGCAAATCCGGAAACGCGTTCCGTAATTTGATATTTTGCCATGGCGGTCAAGGCCGTGGCTGATAAGGTCGCGCTTAGTGATGAAAGGCCAGCAACAGCAGGGACAACAGAGCCTACGAATGGTGCATAGTCAATATCCACACCAAAGGGATTATTGCTGAAGCTTAGTGCAACAGACAGCTTATCGTTAAGGTCCGTTTTAAACCCCATCTGAGCGGTATCAAATGGTGAGGCGACTTCCCATCCAGAATTAAAGACAGCACCCCCGCCAACATCTGAAGGTGACACGTCTGGGTCAGTATTTGCGTAGGATAATTCTGCGTAAGTACCTTTTTGGTACAAAAGAGCTGAGTTGAACGTTGCACGATCAAGCCCGCCCGCGAATGCGGCGGTGCCGATCGCGCTGATCGCTATCCCAGCCGTCGTTGTTTTAAGAAGGTTCATGAATATCTCCCGTTATCTGAACTTGGTGCTAACCTAGAGCACTATAAAGTAGACGGTCAAATGATTTGGGACGTTCTGACGTAACGACATTTTGATCTGTGTGGAAATATCACAACTTATGCACAAGATTCACGCAATCCTAACCAAGATAATGCTAAACACGCCTTGAAGCGGGTTGGGGCGTTGACTACAGTCCGATCTGAAATGATAGTTAACAGGCAGGAAGAACATGCGTGATCCTTTAGAAGTTTACAACAATACTTTGGTTCCAATGGTCGTTGAACAAACGGCACGTGGCGAACGTTCATACGATATTTTTTCGCGTTTGCTGAAAGAACGGATTATCTTTGTATCTGGTCCTGTTCATGATGGAATGTCCACATTGATCGTGGCGCAGTTGCTGTTTCTTGAGGCGGAAAACCCCAAGAAAGACATTGCGATGTATATCAACAGCCCAGGTGGCGTTGTGACGTCTGGTATGGCGATTTATGACACCATGCAATACATCCGCCCCAAGGTTTCAACGTTGTGTGTTGGTCAAGCGGCATCGATGGGTTCATTGTTGTTGGCGTCTGGTGAAAAAGGCATGCGTTTTGCGTTGCCAAATGCACGCGTCATGGTTCACCAGCCTTCGGGTGGTTTTTCAGGGCAGGCATCTGATATTGCGCTGCACGCCAAAGAGATTTTGGAACTGAAAGATCGTTTGAATAAGATTTACGTAAAACATTGTGATCAAAAGTTGAAAACAGTGGAAAATGCGCTGGATCGCGATAATTTTATGACCGCGGAAGATGCAAAAGAATGGGGTCTTATCGACGAAATTGTACAAAAACGTACGGTAGACGAAGAATAAGAACGTTTTTTCAAGGGTTTATTCATTCCTTGATGTCAATAATTGTCGTGTTGCGCCAATGTGCGTAGCACGACTTTTTATAATATCGCCATTGTCCTTGCTTGGTTTCTGAAATAACCTGTGGGCAGTTGTCGAAATCCAAACGAATTGCGGAGCAATATATGTCCAACGCCAAAGATACTGATGCAAAGAATACGCTGTATTGCTCTTTCTGCGGAAAGAGCCAGCATGAGGTACGTAAGTTAATTGCTGGTCCGACTGTTTTCATTTGCGATGAATGTGTCGAATTATGCATGGATATCATCCGTGAAGAGGCAAAAGCTGGCGTTGTGAAATCTGGCGATGCCATGCCAACACCTGCAGAAATCTGTGGTGTTTTGGATGATTATGTTATTGGCCAAGACGTTGCAAAACGTGTTTTGTCAGTTGCCGTTCACAACCATTACAAGCGTTTAGACCACGCTGAATCTGGCAGTGAAATTGAATTGTCAAAATCTAATATCTTGCTGGTTGGCCCGAC
>DKMK01000107.1:4109-7598 GCA_002469545.1 Rhodobacterales bacterium UBA7416
ACATTGACCGAAGCGGGATATGTTGGCGAAGATGTTGAAAACATCATTCTTAAATTGCTGCAAGCGTCTGAATATAATGTAGAGCGCGCGCAACGTGGTATCGTATATATTGACGAAGTCGATAAAATTACGCGTAAGTCTGACAACCCGTCAATCACACGTGATGTATCCGGTGAAGGTGTTCAACAAGCGTTGCTGAAAATTATGGAAGGGACGGTTGCATCTGTTCCACCACAAGGCGGCCGTAAGCATCCGCAACAAGAGTTCTTGCAAGTCGATACAACAAACATCTTGTTCATCTGTGGCGGTGCTTTTGCTGGCCTAGATCGTATCATTGGTCAACGTGGCAAAGGGTCGGGCATTGGTTTTGGTGCTGATGTTAAAGACGAGGAAGCACGCGGCATCGGTGAGATTTTCACAGAGATGGAACCAGAGGATTTGTTGAAATTCGGTTTGATCCCTGAATTTGTTGGTCGTTTACCTGTATTGGCGACGCTGACTGATCTGGATGAAGATGCCTTGGTTACAATTTTGTCGGAACCAAAAAATGCATTGGTGAAACAGTATCAAACACTGTTCGCATTAGAAGATGCACAACTGACATTTACAGATGACGCACTACGAGCAATTGCCCGACGCGCCATAGGTCGTAAAACGGGTGCTCGTGGTCTGCGTTCCATTTTGGAAGACATTTTGTTAGACACGATGTTTGATTTACCAAGCCTTGAAAATGTTCAAGAGGTTGTGGTGAACGAAGATGCTGTTTCGCGCGAAGGTGAACCATTGATTGTTTATGCAGACAAAGTTGAAGAGGCATCTGCAAGTTAATTGAATTGATTGGTGCCGGCGCAAATTGCTGGCATCGCGACAATGCGATCACCGCCTAAATATATATGTGACGTTTCGTGGGCTAGACCTTTAATTAGGTTTCCTGCATAACGTGATTGTAAGAAAACCAAGGGTTATATGATGGATTTTTTAAAGAGTTTGTTCACATGGTGGAACTCGCAAACATTGAATACACGTTTTCACACGTGGCGCCACGGTGTGCGTGTTGGCGATGATGAGCAAGGCAACGTTTATTATGAAACACGCGACGCGAAACGTCGTTGGGTGATTTTCAATGGCGAAGCAGAAGCATCACGTGTAAATGCCGATTGGCATGGTTGGTTGCATCATACTTTCAAAGAAACACCATCAAAAAAACCATTGGCGCATAAAACGTGGGAAAAACCGCATCAGGAAAACTTGACCGGAACAACCATGGCTTATGCCCCCGCAGGCAGCTTGCGCGCGGTTAAGCCAGTTAGCCATTCTGATTATGAAGCTTGGCAGCCAGAATAGGGGCCAAAATGTCCAATTCAAAAACTGAAACAGCCGTTGGTGGCGCCGTTCTGGTGACAGCGATCGTGTTTTTGGCGTTCATTTTAAACACGTCTGGTGGCAGCGGTGGTTCAACAGGATTGAACCTTAAGGCATCTTTTAGATCAGCTGACGGCATTACGACGGGTACGGACGTTCGCATGGCTGGTGTTAAAATCGGTTCTGTAACTGCGCTTCGGCTTGATCCAGAGAGTTTTCGCGCGGAACTTACGTTGGCACTGCGTGATGATCTGAAAATTCCAGACGACAGTGGTGTTGCGGTCAGCCAAGAAGGTTTGCTGGGCGGATCCTTTGTTGAAGTTATTCCCGGTGGATCTGATTTCGCGATGAAAAATGGATCAGAATTTTTGGATACTCAAGGATCAGTCAGTTTGGTGTCATTGTTGTTGAAATTCGTTTCGGGAACAAATTGATGCGCGGGTTGACGTTGATATTTTGTTTGTTGGCCAGCGCGTCAACTGCGCAAATTTCGGTCAAAACAACTGATGGTGCAGGGGTTGTTTTACGCAGCCTTGATCGAATTTCGGGTCAGGTTTTAGATTTCGAAGTGAAAAATGGCCAAAATTTCGAGCGTGGTAAAATCCGCGTAGAAGTGCGTGAATGTCGTTACCCCAAGGGTGCGATTGATCGTGATGCGTTTGCCTTTTTGACCATCCATGACAGGAATAATGAACGCCCTGCATTTGATGGATGGATGATGGCCAGCAGTCCAGCATTATCAGCACTGGAACATCCGCGTTATGATGTTTGGGTTCTTAGATGCCTTGCACCAACTTAAAACTGGGCTTGGTTTACCAACGCTTTTTCCAACAACTTTAAATATTCCGTTTGCGGAATCTCTATTACGCCAAGGCTTTGGATATGTGGGTTTTGGAACTGTGTATCGAACAGTGTGAAACCAGCATTTGATAAGTGATCAACCAAATAGGCCAACGCAATTTTTGATGCGTTCGGCGCGTGTGAAAACATGCTTTCGCCAAAAAATGCGGTGCCCAATGTAACGCCGTAAACACCGCCGATAAGTTGATTATCTCTGTTTATCTCTATGGAATGGGCGAACCCTTTGGCGTGTAGCTGTTGGTAGAGGTCTAAAATGGTGCCGTTAATCCATGTTTCGTCGCGATCAGCGCAACCACGCACAACGTTTGCGAACTGTGTGTCGTAAGTGATCGTGTAGTCGTGTTTACGCATTGCGCGTTTCAAAGATCGTGATGCATGAAAACCATCAAGGGGCATGATGCCGCGTATTTCGGGTTGAACCCAATAGACGTCATCGGCATCTGCGCTGTCCGCCATCGGAAAAACGCCGCTGGCATAACCGCGCAATAAAATTTCAAGAGTAAGGGGGGAATTAGCGGGCATTCAATACCCGCCAAAGTTTAGGTTTGTGCCTGTTTGTCCAGCCATTTTTCCAACCAGTGGATATCGTAATTGCCGGTTTGAACATCTTCTTCATCTAACAGGGCATGGAACAATGGAATTGTGGTTTCGACACCATCAATCACAAGTTCGCCCAAAGCACGATGTAAACGCGCCAATGCTGCGGGGCGGGATGTGCCCGACACGATCAATTTTCCGATCAAGCTGTCGTAATATGGTGGAATTGAATATCCATCATACAACGCGCTGTCCATGCGAACGCCCAAGCCACCGGGTGCGTGGTAGGTCGTTATTTTACCAGGGCAGGGTGTAAAGTTAGGCAGTTTTTCAGCGTTAATACGAACCTCGATAGAGTGACCTTTGATTTCAAGCTCTTCTTGCTTGAATGTCATCTCTTCACCTGCGGCAACGCGCAATTGTTCTTTCACCAAATCAACGCGGAAGATGGTTTCGGTTACAGGGTGTTCCACCTGCAAGCGTGTGTTCATTTCGATAAAGAAAAATTCGCCATCTTCGTACAAGAATTCAATCGTACCAGCACCGGAATACCCAATGTCAGCAACAGCTTCGGCGCATGTAGAGCCGATTTGTTCGCGTAATTCGGGTGTGATTGAAGGGCCTGGTGCTTCTTCGAATACTTTTTGGTGACGACGTTGTAAGGAACAATCGCGTTCACCTAGGTGAACTGCGCGCCCCTTGCCATCGCCGAAAACTTGGACTTCGATG
>DKMK01000008.1 GCA_002469545.1 Rhodobacterales bacterium UBA7416
CTAAACGCGGACAAGTCCAAACGGCAGCACCGTCATTTGAAATCGTTGTGGATTGTACTGAACCAGTGGCGAGTACCTCAAGAAATGTCTGACCGTCGGATCCACTGATTCTAGTGACAGGTGACAACCCAAGGTTACCTTCTATGAAGGCATCTTTCGTGAGAGTGTCGAAAACAAAAGTAAAAACCAAAATATCATCTGATTGCATCTCCAATTCTACTTGCGAATGGTAGGAAAGAAAGACGCAAATGTTTCTTACAGTCTGAGCATAACTAATGTTCGGAAATAAAAGCATTGAAATCATAAACATCTTTTTCATCTGCATTCCTCTACTGCTATATTGAAAGGCCCATTACTTCTTCAACACCCCAAGTTATGCACGATATTGGGGCAGAATTGACATTTCCACAAAATTCGTTGTTTTCGAATTGCTTGCGCCCGACATCGGGCAATTTGACTTCAAAACTCTTCTTACCCAATGGATCAATCCAAATTGGTGTTTCCGCCAAATATTCCTGTTTGGCACCTTCTTCGTTGTAGACACTGACCGAAATGCGCACCCAAGTAGTCACGTAGTCAACCACTTTATTTTCCAGATAACCACCCCAACTTACTATTTCTTGGTTATATCTAGGCCCCGCACTGCCCGTAGTGTTTGCATCGGAATATAACTGCTTCTGGAAAGCCCTTACACATGTTGCCTTAACGGAATCAACAGAAAGAAGTTCGCTATTTGAATAGGATATACAAGTTTCGACCCCCTTCAAAGTTCCATGGTTCATAGCCTCGTTTATCATTTTTTGCACTGGTTTAATGCCGATGGCCAAGCTCGCTAAAAGACATATCAGCCCCCCGATTACATAGTTCTTCATTCAATTTAGCTCCGTCAATTTACACGTGTACAAAATTAACTAAAATCAACCAAATGTGAAGTAGTAATTAAGCTAAAAGCTTGGCTAAAATTCTTGATGTTAATGCGATTTGTCCCCCATATGTCCCCCACACCGCTAACAAGTTGGTGTCAAAATGGAAATCATACCCTTAAGCTATTGATTTAATTGGCGACCCCAGCAGGACTCGAACCTGCAACCCCCTGCTTAGAAGGCAGGTGCTCTATCCAGTTGAGCTATGGAATCGCTGGCACGTACTTAAAACGCATGGCGTCAGCGATCAAGGATCAATGTGTCCAAGTTTCCTTACGCATTGTCGCAAAATTTTCACCATATCCGCCTTGGCGGATCAGATGTTTTCGTTGTTTTGGTTCTGAAATCGAATAGGCCAAGCCCTTTGTTGTGGCATACTCAATTGCTTCTTCTTTGGATTGAAATGTCAATTTGACCTGACTATCCATGTCACCAGAACTGGTCCATCCCATTAACGGATCGACATTGCGCGCTTGGCTTGGCGCAAATTCTAAAACCCAGCTTTTTGTTTTCCCCTGTCCGGACTGCATTGCGTTACGGGCCGGTTGGTAAATTCGCGCTGACATAGGATTCTCCATCTGTGATGAACATGTTATTGCCAATGACGCTGGAAAATTCAAGAGGCTAAAAGGTATCAGTCAATCTCGTTGGAGCGAGGGGTGGGGTGGGTCACAAGATTGACTGATAACCAATTGCTGCTTGCAAGACTACTTTAGGATTCTTTGGTTAATAAAAGCAATACAAAAAGTTACCCTAGGTTGAAAATAATATAATTAATCAATTTAAAGGATATTTATCAACTAATACGCATTAAACTTACTTATTTAAATGAATAAATAATTTACGCATGTAAACAATAGGTTAATTTTAGCTTACTTGTACCTCTTGGTCCAGCAAGGCAAAGTCGCGTGAACGTAGAAAAAGAATCACTTCAATGTCTGAAAACATGAATCATCATAAAACCGTTGCACCGCGTGAAAAGCTTGAGGGAGGGCAGAAGTTTGTTCTGCATACACCCTTTCAGCCAGCTGGAGACCAACCAACTGCAATCAAGGAATTGGTTCAGGGATTGGCCGACGGTGATCAAAATCAAGTTTTATTGGGCGCAACGGGTACAGGCAAAACTTTTACCATGGCAAAGGTTATCGAACAAACACAGCGCCCTGCCATTATTCTTGCCCCAAACAAAACTTTGGCCGCGCAGCTGTATGGTGAATTTAAGAATTTCTTTCCCGAAAATTCGGTCGAGTATTTCGTAAGTTTCTACGACTACTATCAACCAGAGGCATACGTCGCGCGATCTGATACATACATCGAAAAAGAAAGCCAGATTAACGAGCAAATTGACCGTATGCGTCACGCGGCAACGCGTTCGTTGTTGGAACGCGACGACGTGATAATCGTGGCTTCTGTGTCGTGCATTTATGGTATCGGCAGTGTGGAAACCTATGGGGCAATGACACAAGATTTGATTTCCGGTGCTGAATACAATCAGCGCCAAATCATGGCGGATCTCGTCGCTCAACAATATAAACGTAACGACACGGGATTTTCACGCGGTTCTTTTCGTGTGCGTGGTGACAGCCTAGAAATTTGGCCAGCACACTTGGATGATCGTGGTTGGCGATTATCCTTTTTCGGCGAAGAGCTGGAGGCAATCCAAGAGTTTGACACACTTACAGGTGAGAAAACGAATGTGCTGGAAAAGGTGCGGGTTTATGCGAATTCGCACTATGTCACGCCGCGTCCCACCATTCAGCAGGCTATAAAAGGCATAAAGGAAGAACTCATCGTTCGCCTGAAACAATTCCAAGATGAAGGTAAGTTGCTGGAAGCGCAGCGAATTGAGCAACGCACCAATTTCGACCTTGAAATGTTAGAAGCCACAGGCGTTTGCAATGGTATTGAAAATTATTCCCGCTATTTGACAGGTCGGGCCCCTGGCGAACCGCCACCCACATTGTTCGAATACATTCCTGATAACGCCATCGTTTTCGCAGACGAAAGCCATGTGGCCGTGCCACAGATCGGCGGCATGTACCGCGGTGACTATCGTCGCAAAACAACGTTATCTGAACATGGATTCCGTTTACCTTCATGCACAGATAACCGTCCACTTAAATTCGAAGAATGGGATGCAATGCGACCACAGTCAGTTTTTGTGTCCGCTACCCCGCAGAAATGGGAATTGGAACAATCTGGCGGTGTCTTCGCAGAACAAATCATCCGCCCCACAGGTCTGTTGGATCCGCCAATCGAAATTCGTCCCGTAGAGACGCAGGTCGATGATCTGTTGTCCGAAATCCGCATTGTCGTAGAACAGGGTTTTCGTGTGCTGGTGACGACACTGACGAAACGTATGTCGGAAGACTTAACAGAGTATTTGCATGAACAAGGCATTCGCGTACGTTACATGCATTCCGACATCGACACGCTGGAGCGTATTGAAATTTTGCGGGATCTCCGCCTTGGCGCGTTTGACGTTCTCATTGGTATCAACCTTCTGCGCGAAGGGTTGGATATTCCTGAATGCGCTCTCGTTGCAATTCTTGACGCCGACAAAGAAGGCTTCCTACGCTCAGAAACATCATTAGTTCAGACCATCGGTCGTGCTGCGCGAAACTCTGAGGGGCGCGTTATCATGTATGCTGACAGAATTACCGGCTCTATGGAACGTGCGATGGGTGAAACGGATCGCCGTCGGGATCGCCAAATTGCTTATAATGTGAAACATAACATCACCCCAGAAACCGTGCGTAAAAACGTGACAGATATTATGGGTGGGACATATTCTGGCGATACGGATCAAAGCCGCATAACGGCAACAGTAGATAAAAACCCTCTGGTTGGCGCTAACCTACAGATCCATTTAGAAGAGCTTCGCAAAGATATGATTAAGGCCGCCGAAAACCTAGAGTTCGAAGAAGCTGCTCGCCTGCGAGACGAAATCAAACGATTAGAAGTGGTCGAGCTAACCATTGCAGATGACCCATTAGCGCGCCAAGCCGAGGTGGACAGAGCCGTTGGCGATGCGAAGAACAAGTCTGGTCGCAGCATCGCTGGCAAGGGTGGAACACGTGCATGGCGTGGCCAAAGCAAGCCAAAGTTTTAAGTGGTGACAAAGAAAGAAACGCAAATGCATATCTCAATTACAGCTGTTGCCATGGTTTTCACAGGAACACTGGCCCATGCAAATACTACCTGCGATGATCTATGGTTGGCCCGCAATACAATTTTCAAAAGTCATGGGTATTGCTTTGGATCTACACTTGGAAAAACAATCTTTGGCAACGCGAATTGCACAACTGTTGAACCAAAAATCACAACCGAACTCGAAGATCGTGTGCAAAAGATTTGGCAACGCGCCAAACTGTTGGGATGCCAAACGGACCAGGCGCGAACAACTTTACCAATATATAACCTTGAACAACGAAAGCTGATTTTACATCAGCCTATCGCCACAATGACAGAATCGGCTTGCATCGGATACAAGGGCGAAACGTTTTCGTTATTTGACGCTCCCAATGACGGCGCCACTGAAATCGGGAGCATTCAAAAAGGCGATGATATTGGATGGTTTCACGATGACGAAAAATCATGGTCGTTTATGACGACTCTATCAAAACAGGATGGCTCCACCCCTGTCTCGGGATGGAGCGTCGAAAAGGTATTCCCAAACTGCGAAGCAGCTGCAGGGTAAAATTAGATCACGCTTATCTGATCGGCTTGAACAGTACAGATAACATCCCCGCGCACAGGCGTTGCCCAATTTAACTTAATTTGGTCCAAATTCGCCCCCTGCTCTGTCAGCGTATAAGGCACGCTGAAATGGACTGCACCGCCAGCGGTGATAATTGGTCCCTTCGCACAAACCGAAGTGACATTCATTGCGCGCAAACCAAATGGCAGCTTGTCTGCGAAATCCCCTATCCATTCCGTGCTTACATTCGTTACAGAAACCATCGCCTTAACAGGGTTCGCTACAGGATTTTCTACATTCGTGAAACTGTTGTTTACCATTGTAAATTCTTGCGTTTTCGTTTCATCAAGAACCGAAAACGTCGTATCCACTTCGTCTACGCGGTCAATTTCAGAGCCAAGAACCTTGAAAACATTTCCCGAAATATTCAACCCATTTATAAAGTGACCAGCATCGACAGGTTTTATTTTAATATAGCGAAACCAAGGATCTACATTTTTAACAGTGAAAAAATTGTTACCAATTGTCATGCCCGAAAACGAAAACCCTGGACCGCTAGGAGTGGGGTTATGTTCATTACTCCATTCGATAAACGAATTATCAACGTAGTTTCCTGTTATTGTTGTCTTGGCATAATTATCGGTCAAAACAATCCCGGCGGTTCGCGTAGGCGTTTCTTGGGCATCAGCTTGAAACCAATGGTTTCCTGAAATGATATAACCAGCACCACTCAGAACGCAAAAATGCTTAAACCTAATTGCGCGGTTATTTCGAATTTTGGCATCGTTACTGTTTACATTGAAACCAATTGAAACACGCTGCGAAACTTCCAATGCCTGCTCGCTGGACAAAAATTGGTTTCTATCAACGTTCAAGCCTTGGCAGCCACCGCCAATCGACGTAATGCCGCGATCCGCAGGTGCCGTGAAAAAGCAATCGCTTATCGCGTTCGTAATTCCACTTTTGGGCAACATGACGCAACTTGCACGTCCTGTGCCATTGAAATCTAGCTTCGTTAAAACCAAGCGACTGACTTGCGCAAATCCAGAAAAATCTAACAAGTATTTAAAGCGCTTAAAAACATAATTCTGCGACGCCGCCGCTGCATACAACGGGCTACTAAGTGAAATGGAATTTCCAGCTACGTCGATATCACGAACATAAACTTCGCGCCCAACGCCAGTTCCTTCCACCAATGATCCCACTTGGATCGTTCCAATATTGGTAACATTCGTAAGCTTTCTTGAATCTGTATCAAAATCATATGACGCCGTTTGCGTAACTTCTTCTGTGTCCCATCCAGATGTATTTTGTGCACGCAGTTCACCATTCTTAATGACACGGCGTGTTGCAAATGTTTCATGGTTTCCAACTGCAGAATAAACATCCAATGGCGCATCCAAATTAATTGTTCGCCCACCTAAATCAAAGGTTTCATGATCCGTAAAATTGAACAATGCCTGTAAGCCTTTTTTCAAGGCAACGGTTTCATTACCAAAAGCCTCTTCATATGCTTGAAACGCAAAATCCTTGGTCAGCTGGAAAATAGCAGCATCAGGCATATCAATTGTGCCCTCAAAGCGAAGACGATTGTTCATCGTTACGGTTGTTGCCAAATGATAAACACCTTCAGGAACCAATACATCCCGCCCAGCGGCCGCTGCATCAGCCGCCTCAAACGCAGCAACGTTATCCGTAACACCATCGCCGATTGCGCCATAATCCTGTACATCAACAACATCCATCATATTACGAAGAAATACTGACGTTACATCTTCAATGATAATGTCTTCGACGCGAACGACACCGCCATTGCCCCCCGTAAAATCGACCCCAAAATGGCCAAAGATAGCCAATCTGCCCCAGACCATATCAACGCCAAATCGATTGCCACCGCCCACAATAGCGGTCACCTCGACAACTTCACCGTAAGTATCGAGCAGGATACTATCTGAAAACTCTGTGACACCATCAATATGAAGCCCGCCTGCGCCACCAGCCCAACCAGCAATCCGCACAGATGGAAAAGCGCCGCTAATTGCCTTTACCTTGGCCGTTACCCGCAGATAGCAACCGGGCAATAATGGTGTTTCCCCCATGGACCGAACTTTCTGCGTATCAAATGTTTTCAACACCTCGAAACATGTACCAAAATCTGCATCCGCAGATATCAGTGTCGCATTTGAATCATTATCATAGGTCACCGATCCTGGCGTGCCATCTTCACTTGACCAGACATCCAGCCCATCAGCAAAAGCGGGCGGCATTAAGGTTATACCATCAGTAATTACTTTGTTCATCGATTTTCCTTTGGAACTATTTGTCAAATAAATACAAAAGGCATCCCCCGCTTTGGGTTCTACCTCGTCTTCAAATGGCTTTATAATTCTCCGGAATTAAGAAAATTTGACGGCGGCGTACGCTGACTAAAAACGAAATTGTCTGGAAATTGTGGCTGAAACATCAATTCATACGATAAATACACCTCAAAACGTGCGTTCCCTTGCATTTTGGTGTATTTTTCCTAGGTGTAGTAAAGAGTTTAAGCAAAGGGAAAAAAATGCTTTTTAATCTTATCATCGGCGTGCTTGCGGGCTACGCCACGCGCTATATCGAAACACCACTTGGTGCTATGCTTACGGGCAAATACGAAATGTCAAAACCAGACCTAAGGGTACTGACGTTCGTTTTGTTGCTTTTGGCGGCGTCCATCCTAATCAGTATTGGCGGTCGCGATGGAATGCCATTCGTTCTACTCGTTGGTGGCGGCATCGGGATATTTTTCCAATACCTCCTAAGTATCGGCAAGGATCAATACGCCGTTCAAAAAACAAAAATGGACGAACGCAAAGCATCCGCTGGCGGCTCTCAACCTGTTGAACCACGCGTGACACCAGCCGCAAAAAAACCGGCAGCTAAAAAAGCGCCGGTTTCTAAGAAAAAACCTTAATACCAATAGGGGCTGAAATCACAGCCCCTATTTATTTACGCAGCATCTTTGGCCTTGGGGCCAAATTTGCCGTAAAATGTCTCACCTGAATCCGCCAACTCGCGCAACAATGCAGGCGTTGTAAATCTTTCGCCAAACTTGGCGGTAAGATCATCACAGATTGCCACAGCATGTTCGGCACCGATCATATCAAGCCAGCTAAACGGCCCACCTGACCAAGGCTGGAATCCCCAACCCAAAATTGCGCCGACATCACCTTCACGAATATCCTCCAGAACACCCTCTTCAAATGAACGCACGGCCTCCAATACTTGTGCCATTGCCAAACGATGCTTCACTTCTGTGATATCTGGCTGTTCATCCGCAACAGGCCACTGTGAACGTAAACCTTCCCAAATACCTGTACGCTTGCCCTTTTCATCATAGTCGTAAAAGCCCTTGTTATTTTTACGCCCCATGCGGTCATCATTGAACATTTTCTCAACGATATCGTCTGCCGCGCTATACGGATATGCGTCACCCATTGCATTTTGTGTGGCCTTCATAATCTTCATCGACAGATCAATTGAAACCTCATCTGCCAATTGCAACGGCCCAACGGGCATCCCCATCAGCTTAGCAACGTTATCAACCATTGCAGGCTCGACACCTTCGTCCAGCATACGAATGCCTTCATTCACGTATGGTAAGATACAACGGTTCGCATAAAAGAAACGCGCATCATTTACCACAATTGGTGTCTTTTTAATCTGACGTACAAAATCCAACGCTTTGGCGACTGCCTCATCGCCTGTTTTCTCGCCTTTGATGATCTCAACCAAGTTCATTAGATGAACAGGACTAAAGAAATGAATGCCAATGTAACGGCTGTCATCACGGCTAGCCTTTGCCAATTCAGTGATTGGCAATGTCGATGTATTCGTTGCAAAAATTGCATCCTCAGAAAGCTGCGCCTCGGCCGCTTTTGTAACTGTTGCTTTGATTGCAGGGTCTTCGAAAACAGCTTCAACAATCAGATCACAGCCCTGCAAATCGGCATAGTCCGCCGTTGCAGATACATGTGAAATAATTTCAGTCGATTTCTCAGGTGTAATTTTTTTGCGCTTCACGCCTTGATCTAACAAGCCTTGGATGGTCGCTAATCCTTTGTTTGCCGCTTCTTGATCACGGTCCAACAAAACAACTTCTATGCCAACCCGCGCAGAAACAAACGCAATGCCGGCGCCCATCATACCTGCACCCATTACGCCCAGTTTCCTGACCTTCATGTCTTTAATGCCCGCTGGGCGAACCGCGCCTTTTTCCAACGCTGTTTTATGCGTAAATAACGTATTGATCATCGCACTTGATGACGGGTTCATCAAAACATTCGTGAACCAACGCGCCTCGATGCGGATCGCAGTATCAAACGGTACTTGCGCACCTTCATAAATCGCAGACAACATTGCCTTGGCCGCTGGGTACACGCCCTTAGTCTTGCCATGGATCATTGCGCTGGCACCAACATAAGTCATAAACCCTGCAGGGTGATATGGCGCACCACCTGGCATCTTAAAGCCTTTCACATCCCATGGCTTAACAATATCGGCATCCGTCGCAGACTTCACCCAAGCCTTCGCGGCACTTAATAATTCATCAGCAGGCACAACCTCATCCACCAAACCAAGTCGTTTTGCCTTGGTTGGATCGCTCAGCTTACCTTCCATCAAAATCGGTGCCGCACTCATCATATCCATTTTACGCGATAAACGCGTCGTCCCGCCAGCACCTGGGAAAATACCAACCAAAATCTCTGGCAAACCAATCTTTGCCTTCGGATTATCAGCAGCAAAAATACGGTGGCATGCCAATGGAATTTCAAACCCAATTCCCAATGCTGTACCCGGCAACGCAGCCGCAATCGGCTTACCGCCCTTATTCTTGGCATCCATTCCAGCACGCTCGATTTTGCGTGTGATACGGTGGAAATTCATAATCCCATCAAACAAACCCCGTGCAGGATCGTCGCCAGCCATTTCAGCCATCTTGGAAATCACATTCAGGTCCATGCCACCAGCAAAATCAGCTTTGCCAGATGTAATAACCACGCCCACAACATTTTCGTCGCCCAGCGCTTTATCCACCAAGGCATCCAATTCGGCAGTGCCCTCAAGGTTCAAAACGTTCATTGATTTGTCAGGTACATCCCACGTAATCGTGGCAATGCCGTCCGCGTCTATATCATAGTGAAAATCTGTCATTGTTTCGGTTCCTTATTTCAGGTTGATCACAAAGGTGATCCATTTTTTCGTGTAAATTCGAATGCGCCATTCGCAATATCAATTTTCATATCGATATCGCTATAGGTCGCTGTTTCCGTGGACGCGCGCGTTCCAATAACCAAAAACCGTGCCTGCGCACCGCTTTTATTAACAAAGTGATGTCCGTTTTCGTCCCCCGCAGGGAAAGTCGCACAATCGCCAACCGTCATTGGTGTCTCGCCAAAATCATCGACCAAGATAACCTCGCCCTGACTAACCATGACGAACTCATCTTCGTTCAAATGCCAATGGCGCAATGACGATTTCGCGTCTGCTTCCAATATCACAATATTTGCACCAAATTGCGTTAAACTACCGGCATCTCCAACGCGCAACGAACTGCGCCCAATCATCTCTCTGGCATACTGCTCAGGATAAATTGATTCGGTTTTCAATGCGACTTTTTCAAGATCAATTTTTGGCATTACACACGCTCAATAATTGTGGCCGCACCCATACCAGAACCAATACACAACGTCGCCAATCCAGTTTCCTTGTCGCTGGCTTCCAGCTCATCCAACAAGGTTCCCAATATCATCGCGCCTGTCGCACCCAATGGATGGCCCATTGCAATCGCACCACCGTTCACATTCAACTTGCCATGATCCACATTGAAATGCGTCATGAAACGCAGAACAACCGATGCAAACGCTTCGTTCACTTCGAACAGGTCGATATCGCTAATTGCCATACCACTGTCGCGCAAAATCTTCTCTGTTACTGGCACAGGTCCAGTCAACATAATCGTTGGGTCAGTACCAATTTTGGCAGTAGAGCGAATGCGCGCGCGTGGCTTCAAACCATTC
>DKMK01000128.1 GCA_002469545.1 Rhodobacterales bacterium UBA7416
GATGTCGATTACCAAGCAGCCCACGAAGGTTACGCAGGCGGTAATATCGGTGGATTTTCGATTTCGGCCAAAACAAAAGAGTTGATCGAAGACGAAGTGAAAAACCTGATTGCCGAGGGCTACAAAACTGCTGTTTCTATTTTGACAAAGAAGAAGAAAGAGTTCGAACGTTTGGCGCAAGGTTTGCTGGAATATGAAACGCTGACAGGTGAAGAGATCGAAAAAGTCATAAGCGGCCAAAAACTGGGCGATGATGACGACAACGAAACACCAAAGCCAAAGGCCAAACCTAGTGTTGCAGCGGTTCCCAAAACCACTCGGAAACCGCGCAAGCCGCGAGACCCAGAAATGGAACCAGAGCCAAATACATAGTAAAAAGGCCCGCTTGTCGGGCCTTTTTCTTGCCCATAAGTTTCCGATAGAGAACGTAAAAATCACAATACGACGATAAACCATTAGTTTAGGTCGGATTTCAGACCCCTAACAGCAGATGAGTTAGGTCAGACAGGTGGCAGACAATTCCAACAAAAGGCTTACCATGTCCTATAAATCAGATATCGAAATCGCACGCGAAGCGAATAAAAAACCAATCCAAGAGATTGGCGCAAAATTAGGCATCCCAAGTGCTGACCTGCTGCCATTCGGCCACGACAAAGCAAAAGTAAGCGCTGAGTTTATCAAAGCGCAACGCGGCAAAGAAGACGGCAAGTTGATCTTGGTGACTGCGATCAACCCAACGCCAGCTGGCGAAGGTAAAACAACAACAACAGTTGGTTTGGGCGATGGCCTGAATGCTCTTGGCAAAAACGCTGCTGTTTGTATCCGCGAAGCTTCGTTGGGCCCATGTTTCGGCATGAAAGGCGGCGCAGCTGGTGGCGGTTACGCACAAGTTGTTCCAATGGAAGAAATGAACCTGCATTTCACAGGCGATTTCCACGCAATTACATCTGCGCACAATCTTTTGTCTGCAATGATCGACAACCACATCTACTGGGGCAACGCATTAGAAATTGACCAACGCCGCGTAGTATGGCGTCGCGTAGTTGACATGAACGACCGTGCATTGCGCGATATCGTGACGTCATTGGGCGGTGTGTCCAACGGCTTCCCACGCCAATCTGGTTTTGACATCACTGTTGCATCAGAGGTTATGGCGATTTTATGCTTGGCATTGGATATGGATGACTTGCAAAAACGTTTGGGCGACATTATCGTTGCATACACACGTGAGCGTAAACCAGTTTACGCACGTGACATCAAAGCAGACGGCGCGATGGCTGTTCTGTTGCAACAAGCAATGCAACCAAACTTGGTGCAAACACTTGAAAACAACCCTGCATTCGTACACGGCGGCCCATTCGCAAACATCGCGCATGGTTGTAACTCTGTTATCGCGACGACAACTGCATTGAAACTAGCAGACTATGTCGTAACCGAAGCAGGCTTTGGCGCTGATTTGGGTGCTGAAAAGTTCTTAAACATCAAATGTCGTAAAGCTGGCATTGCACCAAGTGTCGTTGTTTTGGTTGCAACTGTTCGTGCGATGAAAATGAACGGTGGCGTTGCTAAGGCTGATCTTGGTCCAGAAAATGTACAAGCAGTTAAAGATGGTTGTCCAAACCTTGGCCGTCACATTGAAAACCTGAAATCATTTGGTGTTCCAGTTGTCGTTGCTATCAACCACTTCGTCACAGACACTGATGCTGAAGTTCAAGCAGTTAAAGATTTCGTAGCTGCGCAAGGTTCAGAAGCAATCTTGTCCAAACACTGGGAGTTTGGCTCGAAAGGTTCTGCAGAATTGGCGACACGTGTTGCTGAAATCGCAGATGCTGATATGGCAAATTTCGCTCCTATCTACCCTGATGACATGCCATTGTTTGAAAAAATGGAAACAATCGCAAAACGCATTTATCGCGCAGATGAAGTTATCGCAGACAAGAAAATCCGCGATCAACTACGTCAGTGGGAAGATCAAGGTTATGGAAACCTACCTGTGTGTATGGCGAAAACGCAATACAGCTTCAGCACTGATCCAGCTTTGCGCGGCGCGCCAACTGGTCACTCTGTTCCTGTTCGTGAAGTACGTCTGGCAGCTGGCGCTGGTTTCATCGTCGCAGTTTGTGGTGATATCATGACGATGCCTGGCTTGCCGCGTGTTCCTTCTGCCGAAGCGATCATGTTGAATGACGAAGGTCAGATCGACGGCCTATTTTAAACGCGCTGTAGAGGACATTCTGTCCTCTATTTCGCATCGAGCGTCCCCAAATCTTGGGGGCGTTTTTACGCATAATATGGAGACTGCAAAATGACTGCAAAAATTATAGACGGCAAAGCGTTTGCAACAGATGTTCGTGCTCGGGTTGCAAAACATGTGACGATGATCAAGGACGAAAGCGGCATAACGCCAGGTCTAGCAGTTGTTTTAGTTGGTGAAGACCCGGCCAGCCAAGTTTACGTACGCAATAAACATGCGTCGACGATCGAAGTGGGAATGAACAGTTATGAGCATCGCTTGGATGCCGATACATCCGAGGAGACGTTGCTGGCATTAATTGATCAGCTGAATAATGATCCAAACGTTCATGGCATTTTGTGTCAGTTGCCTTTGCCTGACCATTTGAACGAAGAACTGGTTATTAACTCTATTATTCCTTCTAAGGATGTCGATGGATTTCACATATCCAATGTGGGTATGTTATCCACTGGACAAAAATCCATGGTTCCTTGCACACCATTGGGCTGTTTAATGATGTTGCGTGATCATCATGGTTCATTGTCTGGCTTGAACGCGGTGGTGGTAGGTCGTTCAAATATTGTGGGTAAGCCGATGGCCAACTTGCTACTAAGAGACAGTTGTACAGTAACAATTGCTCACAGCCGTACTAAAAACATCGAGGAGCTTTGTCGCGCCGCTGATATTGTTGTTGCTGCCGTAGGTCGCCCTGAAATGATTACAGGTGATTGGATTGGTAAAGGAGCGACTGTTATTGACGTGGGTATCAACCGCATCCCGCATCCAGAAAAAGAAGGTAAGTCAAAACTTGTTGGTGATGTGCATTTCGCCAGTGCCTCCGAAGTTGCAGGCGCCATTACGCCAGTGCCAGGCGGAGTTGGTCCGATGACAATCGCCTGTCTTTTGGCCAATACGTTGACGGCGTGTTGCCGAACACACGGTCTTACAGAACCAGAAGGTTTGACGGCCTAATAAAAAAGAAATCCACAAGGAGTGACTGAGCAATCCTTGTGGGTTCTTTTCAATTTAATTCTAATAATGTTACCTAGGCGCATCGCATTCAGCGGTGCCGTTTGACGTCTGCAGCTCTTTAGCTCGCGAATTCATGTTCCGAGACATACAAATTTGCCCAAGCACGTTCCATCATTGGAATCGTGATTTCGGGCTTGCGCGACTCATATTCTGCAATTGAAAACATTTGGTCGATCAGAAATTTTGCGTGGAACGCAGCATACTCATTGTCCACTGTTGGATATTTTTCAGTGAAAAGATAAATCGCAACATCTTCTGGAAAAGTCAAATTTACGGCCTTTGAGTATCCCAAATAAATCTGCAACATCTGGTCGCGGTTAGGACCTTCGACCAAAATTTTATGCGCAATCCGGCGAAGAGCCGCACGGTCAAACAGTTTGTTTGGGTGAAAGTTGGTCGAGAACACGGTCATACAGTCAAACGGAACTGGACTTGTCCGCGTTTAGTTGCGAACACCTAACTCATTTACGCAGCCCTTCTTTCAAATGCGAGGGGGCTTTTACCGCCTAGCGCAAATCGCTCCAGCTGGCGATAAACAGCAAAGGTAAGGTTGCAAGAAATAATATCAAAAATGGGATGTTCATTGTTTATCCTGTTAGACCTTTCAAACTGCGAATAGCCTCTTCAAAATGACGGGGATGGAGCTCTATGGCTTTCTCTAACAAATTGCGGCCTGCTTGCTTATCTCCCTGTTTTATAGCCGCCAAGGCAGCAGTATAGGTCAATTCAGCGCGCTCAATTTGTGTCATTGGAATAACAGGCAATCGATATTCTTTACGTGATGCGCGCGAAAGAACGAGATTATTTTTGGCTGTATATAGAGTACTATCGCTCGTGATTGATCTTAGGAAAAGTGCTTCGGCACCTTTGTAATCCTTACGCGTTAATTTTGAGTAACCCCAATTATTCAACACATTCGCAGGTTTCGTTGTGAGACCAACAGCAGTTTTGTAAAAGCTGTCTGCCTTTTTCCATTTCTTCTCACTGTCAGCGACAATGGCTTCCAAGCGGTATCGTTGAAATGTTTCGAATGTAGGTGGAACACGGTTTAACTGTGCCCTTGCTTCTGGCCATTTATTCGAGCGGATCAATGCTTCTGCATAATCAACGCGATCTTGATCATTCAAAATCCCAGTTTTTTCCAAAGCTGCATAAATTTCAACAGCTTCGTGTGCTCGTTTTGCGCGCACCAATGATGTCGCCAGATTTCGCTTCAGGTCGTTTCGACTTGGGTCCTTTGTGACGGCATCACGAAAATAGTTAACTGCTTGATTTGGATCTGCGACCGTCAGCATGATATCGTTTAAATTCGTTTCATCGACGACTCCCACGATTTTCTTTTGAGTATCGTCTTTGTCTGGCACATCACATGCAGAAAGGAATGCCGCACTGGCTAGCAGTGCGCTCAATAAAATAGATTTATACACGAGCCTGTATCCTTTTCCTGCTAACTGTCCGAATATGGTGTTCGTAAAAGCAGGAATCTTCCGTTCCCTCTGCGCACCAATTCGAATTCTTCTAATTCTTGACCCTCAACATAGACTTTTTTGTCCAATTTTGCGAGCGCTGTTGTTAAATTCATTCTAATTTCGTCAGATTTACCACTGTCCAAACCAAAAGCGATCCTAAATACCAATGCAGCTTCATTTAGCTGCCCCGTGCTGGATAAGACGACACCCAAATTATTCCAAGCAGCCGCGAACATTTTGTCTTTTTTTACTGCTGCGCGCAGTAATGTTTCCGCCTGTCCTAAACGCTGAAGATGAAGGTTTGCGGAGCCAAGTGCACTCAATACGTCCGCAGATAATCCATTTTTTGCAACTGATCTATTATAGGCCTTAAGAGCGAGTTCATACTCACCAGATGCCATCAGACGATGGCCGACGACTAGACCATCTATAGCCTCTGTAATAACGACACTGCCCTTTTTGGCTTTCGGTCCAACATGCGTAGGTCCAAGAGGCGATTGCACAGGTTCACAAGCGGTGATTATTGGAAGTAGAAGAAATGCAAATATAAACCTGCTCATAACAGTCAGCTATTTTCCGGCATGGAAAAATAAATAGATGTCATAAATAGACGGCCCTACCAAAATTACCAACAAAGGTGGCACAGTGAACATCATTGTAACCAAGGTCATTTTCGTTGGGAGGGTATTTGCTTTTTCCTCTGCGCGCATAACGCGTTTGTCGCGCATTTCAGAGGAGAATACGCGCAAGGCATCCCCGATGGTGGTACCAAATTTTGCGGATTGAATCAAAACCGTAACAAACGCTTTGATGTCAGGAATCGATGCTCTTTCGGCAAAGTCGCGTAAAACTTGTGGGCGATCTTTACCAGCGCGCACTTCATTTGTTATGATTGTCAATTCTTCGGCCAAAGTAGGGTAAGATTTTTCTACTTCGTTTGCCACCCGCATAATCGTGTGATCCAGCGTTTGGCCGGATTCCACACAAATCAACATTAGGTCCAACGCGTCAGGAAAGCCGTCTTGCAGTTCTTGTTGACGAATTTGACGGCGTCGTTCGACCCAATAGTGGGGTAGATAATAGCCAAGAAGGCCTGGCCCCAAGATTTTTCCGGCAAGAATTGGAATTGATCCGCCCTGAGAAAAAAGGAAAACGGCGATAGTTCCGATGAGCAATCCACCAACACCCATCATCAACTGCGCAAAGTGGAATGTTCGAACGGCGCCTGTTGTGCGATACCCAGCTTGGATCATTTTCAGGCGTCGGTTTGTAAATTCTTTTTGGTCTTGGGGCTCCAAAAACTGTGCGAACCGTTCAAGCGATGAGCCAGATTGTTCTTGGCGCAAACCCGTTTCGCTGCGCATGATTTCGCTATCAACAAATGAACCAGATCCAGCGATGCGATCAAATGGATCTTTTACTGGCTTTAGGAGTAGCGGGATCATAACAAGGACTAGAAACAACCCCAGTACGCCAGCAACGATCAATGGCCCATTTGGGCCCATTGCGGTGACTATAAAATCCAGAATTCGTCTTACTAGTTCCACTTAAATTCCTATACTTTGATATTCACGAGTGCGCGCATAATGATGACGTTAAACGTTAAAAATATGCCTACGAAAATGCATGCTGGAACGAAAAACGGTGAAAGAGCAACTTTATCATAATATCCTGGATTCGTAATATTGACCATCATAAGCGCTGCAAATGGGAAGATACTTAGGAACCAACCGGACCATTTTGCCTCGGCTGTGATTGCACGAACGCGACGGAATAATTTAAACCGTGATCGAATTACCCGGGCTAGACCATCCAAAATTTCGGCTAAGTTACCACCGGCGCGCGATTGAATCGCAACGGCCACTGCAAGAAAACGCATGTCTTGAATATCAATTCGTTCTGCAACATCATCAAGTGCGGTCACAACATCCATGCCATAAGTTGCCTCATCTGCGATAAGACCGAATTCAGATCCGATCGGGTCGTACATTTCGTCGGCCACAACGTTAATGGCACTGGCGAATGGATGCCCCACACGCAACGAGCGCACGATCAGGTCAACTGCATCAGGTAATTGTTCTTCGAACAATGATAACCGCTTCTTCGCTTTGTGATTTAGCCAAGCATAAACACCGCCACCGCCCATAACGCTAGCAACCAGTAGACGGGTTATAAAGTTGGCATTCGTGAAAACCGACAACATGACTAGGCTGAAAAGTGCGACCACAACCATGACTAGAACAAGTGCACGAGGTGTGAATGCAATATTTGCCTGGGCCGCTTTCTTACTCAAGATTGAAAAAATTGGAAACTGAAGGGCATTTTTATGTTGCTCCCGCTCGCGGCGAAGAGTGGTTAAAACCTCTTCGTAGTCCTTACCTTCTTCAAGCAGGCTGAGACGTCTGTTTACCTTTGCGCTGCTGGAAATGGATTTACCAAATGCAACCAGATACAGGCCTTCGACCATCAAAATTACGCCGACGAAAATGAGAATAAAAATGATTGCTTGGTAACCCATAATTATCCCCTATTGCGCAGCGGTTCGTGTGAAAATACTTGTCGGCAGGCCGTAACCCCATTGATCAAACCGCTCAGAGAAGGCGGAACGTAAACCAGTGGGAACAAATTGCCCCTCAATCATACCTTTAGAGTTAGTACCGCGAATTTGGTAGACAAATATTTCCTGCATCGCGACGACGTCACCTTCAAGGCCAGTGATTTCGGCAATTGATACCATGCGGCGCGAACCATCTTGAAGTCGCTTAATCTGAACAACAACGTTGATCGCCGATGCGATTTGCGCTCGCATAGCGCGTAAGGGCATTTCAACACCCGACATAGCAATCATGTTTTCAATACGTGTTACCGCATCACGTGACGAGTTAGCGTGAATTGTGGTCATTGAACCATCGTGACCAGTGTTCATAGCTTGCAACATATCAATTACTTCGTCACCACGCGTTTCACCAACGATGATACGATCAGGACGCATCCGTAGTGCGTTTTTAAGCAGATCGCGCTGAGAAACTTCGCCGCGGCCTTCTACGTTTGCGGGACGGCTTCATAGCTTTACTCCAATACATATCCATAAGAACCACTAAATTCCTGTGATGCGACTGCACCAGCCCCACTTGTGCTTGAACCTTTTTTCGCAAGGTCACCAAACAAAAATAGCTCTTTCTCGGTTGGAATGCGCACACGATCGGTCGGCAGTATTAACGAACTACCGTCAACTGGTGAAACCAAATGTGGTGTTACGATGATAACAAGTTCTGTTTGTTTACGTGCATAATCCGTGCTCTTGAATAAGCTGCCCAAGATTGGAAGGTCGCCCAGCCAAGGAACCTGTGAGATATTATCAGAGAAATTATCCTGCAAAAGACCGGCAATCGCGATGCTCTCGCCATCTTTCATTTCCACCACAGTGCTCGCACGGCGAACAGAGAAAGTTGGTAGAGTGATATTCCCACCGATTTCGACACTATTCGCAGTGTCTATGTCGCTAACTTCTGTTTCCAAAACCAAATTTATAACACCGTTGTCAATAACGGTGGGAGTAAACTGCATCTGAACACCAAAAGGTTTGTACGAAACCGAAACTGCGCCCCCTTCTTGGGATACTGGAATCGGGACTTCTCCACCCGCAAGGAATCGCGCTTCGTTGCCAGAAATTGTTACCAAATTTGGTTCAGCAAGAGTACGAATTAAGCCTTTACTTTCAAGTGCTTCCATTAGTACTTCGACGGCTGTTCCGCCTAGATTGAAAACATTGGTAACAGCTCCAACTGAACCCGCTGCCAATGTAATGGTATCTCCAATGACACCATTAACCAGGCCAGATGTCGTACCGGCTGTGCTGTTCCCTGCAAACCTAGCGTTACCCGATAATCCTTTTGAGACTGAACGAGACATCTCGGCAAAACGAACTTTCAACATTACTTGGTGCGTACCACCGACTGTCGCAAGATTTGAAACCTTGTTGGAGTAGCGGCTCGCCAATTCAAGTGTACGGGCTAAAACGCGTGTGCTTGAAGCTACACCACTAATAACAACGCCGTCGTTTGCCGCGCGAACTTCCAGCTTTTCGCCGGGCATAATTTCGTTCATCAGCTCTTTTAACTCGGCCAAGTCCGGGTTCACAACGATATTGACGTTGGTAATCAAGCGGCCATCGGCTCCAAGTAACGTCAATGTTGTACGCCCAGGTGTTTTACCTAAGACATAAATCGTACGATCCGAAAGGGTCGCGATATCCGCAATGCCAGGATTGGCGACAGAAAGCTCTGCAAACGACTGATCCGCTTCCAATACAATGGCGCGATTCAATGGAACGACGATGCTTTCACTTGTTTGATTACTGGTGACACGCACAACGTTCTTTTTAGCCTGCGCCAAAACGGGTGTGGTGCTCACGATGCTCATAGACAAGCCCAATAGGCCTGCTGTTAACAGGGTTCTTAATTTCATTGTGACCGGCCTCTCTGATCACGGTTTCTTTTTTTATTATTGGGGACAGAATGCGCCAAATTAATTTTTATTACAAGAATCAATGTGATAGCAGAGAGTGCACGTGTGGGTATCTCGCAACACCACATCATTTGGGGGTATAAGTTGGCTAAAGTACTAAATGAGTCTTAATGCCCATTAGAATTTGGAGCACTTCTCGTCACTCACTCTTTGGGGCAAGGAATCTCTATAGTTTTCACTTCGGCACCCTTGCGGCTTTTGATAGTGCAGACCTTACGCTTTTTCTTTGCGACGACTTCACGACCCAACAAATCGTTTTGCGTAAAGTTAATTTGGCCACTGCTGCCCGTATCATCCGTTCCACGCAACGAAAGCTGCAGTTTCCCCGTCGCTTGTGCCTGTGCCAATGCGGCAACAACCTGCGGTGTAACCGCAACGGTAACGGTACGCGCTACATAAGGGCGGTTACGATCTTCATCAGAGATTTGGTCGATTGCGACCAATTGAATGCCATCTAGGATTAGACGTGTAATTGTCTGTTTGGCCACGCGACCCGTCCAAAAGACGTCGATTGTATTGCCTGGACGAAGGAAGCCAGAAACGCAGGATGCGACATCAACTTTCAATGTAAATGCGCGTTTACCTTTGCCTAAGCGTGATGCAATGCCTGCATCTTCGCCAAACTCAGATACTTTTGATTTAGATAGAACTTCTAAAGGTTCCATTATGCGTAAAACTGCGCGAGGCGGCTTATCATCTTCTTTTTTACCAAAGACTTCTTCCATGGAGCGAAATGCGTTTTTAGGAATAGCCTTAACTGGGAAGCGAACAATCTTAACGTCAGATTCTTTTAAGACTTTTCCAAATGACAATGGCTTTGCGACAATCACGACGTTTCCAGTTTTAACATTCTTTGCAGCCAACTTCCTTAGCTTAGAAATTTCGCTGTCATAGTTTGAAAACTGTTTCATAGCAGTATAGCCAGCAAAACCAGCGATTAAGATACCAACAACGAGAACCAACAAAAACACTAAACGCATGAAACCCAAGCCTTTATGAATAGGATAGTGTGTTTTACCTTATACTTTGTTCATTTCAACCGAAAGTTGTAAATATTTCTTGATCAGGCAAAAAAAAGTCGGGCTTAGCAAAAGCCAAGCCCGACAAAATCAGTCAATTCTTAAGCAGAGCTTAGGAACCGCCGCCGCCTGCTGCGCCAGTGATCGCATCTTCAACAACTGAAGTAACGTTTGTCAAAGCGCCGCTTACAGCGTTGATCGCAATACCGGCCAAAACTACAACACCAGCTGTCAAAACAACCCAGTCTACAGTTCCCGCACCAGTTTCGTCTTTTTGGAATGATTTAAAAAGTTTCATGATATACACCCTTGCATTTTGTTTTCCCCGACATTGGGGAGATGAGATTGAACCTACCTCGTGGTAAGCTTTTAGTGAGATAACGTTTGCTTACTGTTTGTTCGCTCACATCGTCTTCTGCACCCTTATACCGTTCCAATTTAGGCAAGACTAAGGCGACAAATGGCAAAGTTTAAAGAAATTTAAATTTTTTAAAAAATAGAACACTATCAATAAGTTAGAGAATTTTTTGTGATTGTGAGTGGCGACAATGACACAGTATATCTATCAAATCACCACAAAAAAGCGCCAATTTGAGGCAATGGCTAGCGCAAATGAGCTGAATTTGCGATTCCTTTGGGAAAAAGGATCGAAGATATGAGCAAATTGTCGGTACTTTTAACTTGGATAGCTGGTAGCACCCTATTTTATATGGTTTTGCGTCCTATTCACAAACAGAATCGCCGTATTCCACGTTTAAACGTATCAAAGTGAGTGACATTGACGGCGGCCCCAAAATCAATATTCAAATCGACCCTGATGTGCAGGCAAAGGCGCTGGCTGTGACCGAAGGCACTGAAGAACCATACATAGGCGATGATCTTGCGGCGATTGCGCCAAATAGTATGGTTTCAAAAACACCAGCAGACTTACAAGATTGGTTTTGGACCGATATTGGCACTGGCTTGGATCAGGCATCAGCGGATCGAATGTGGCTGGCTGCATTACAGATGGCCAAAGCACCGGACCAGTATTATCAACCACGCGCTCAACATTTGAATGAGATTGCCGGGAAATTTGGATCACATATTTTACGCGCCACAATAAGTACCAAGGTATCCCCAGCACTGGTCTTGGCGGTTATTGGCGTTGAATCGTCTGGGCGCACCGATGCCACATCAACGGCAGGCGCAAAGGGTCTAATGCAATTGATACCCGAGACTGCCGCGCGCTTTGGGGTGAAGGATATTAAAGACCCTGCACAGAACATTGCAGGTGGCGTCGCTTATCTGGATTGGTTGTTGAATGAATTTAGCGGTGATCCTTTACTTGCCCTTGCTGCATACAATGCGGGTGAAAATGCGGTAAAGAAAAACAATGGGGTACCTGCCTATCCCGAAACCCGAAACTATGTGCCAAAGGTCGTGGCTGCATGGCAAGTTGCGCGTAATCTGTGTGCAAGTCCTCCAATGCTAGTTTCAGAGCCATGCGTTTTCAAGATTCAGGCGCTAAAAGCGAAGCAATAGCATTTATACGGTTGAACTTTATCGGCGCATCTTGTTTTCTCCGCTAAACAGGAGAACCGCCAAATGAAAACTGCACTGTGGACACCATCCAACGAACAAATCGCGTCGACACTTATCACAAAGTTTGCGCGCCAAGCCGGTCAGCTCGCTGGTAAAGATTTGTCACAATACGACGATCTTTGGGAATGGTCTGTGCAAGACAAAGCAGGTTTTTGGTCGACCCTATGGGATTTTGCCGGTGTCGTTGGCGAAAAAGGCGAAATTGCTTTGGCGAACGAAATTGATATCAAAAACGCAAAGTTTTTCCCTAATGCCCAAATCAACTATGCTGAAAATCAGTTGATCCAAACTGGCACAGGGGACGCAGTGGTATTCTGCGCTGAAACAGGTGATCGCTTGGTCTGGTCATGGGACGATTTGCATAAAGTCGTTTCGCGACTTCAACAAGCGCTGCGCGCGAACAACGTTGGCGTTGGTGATCGAGTCGCGGGATTTGTTCCCAATTCGCCCTATGCTTTGGCTGCAATGTTGGCGACGGCCAGTTTGGGTGCTGTCTGGTCTTCGTGTTCGCCGGATTTCGGTTTTAATGGTGTGAATGATCGATTTGGTCAAATCGAACCAAAGTTCCTATTTTGCGCTGATCACTACTATTATAATGGTAAAAAGTTTGATTGCCTCGAAGTCGCGTCGAAATTGGCAGACGCCATGCCGACAGTTCAAAACCTAATCGTCTTTCCCTACCTTGATGCAAATGTTGATGTAGCGGGCGCAACTGGTAAAGCAATCTCATGGGCTGATTTTACAGAGGACTTTCCTGCCACAACGGTGACATTCGAACGCGTTGCTTTTGATGCACCATTGTTCATCTTGTTTTCTTCAGGAACAACAGGCTTACCCAAATGCATCGTGCATTCAGTGAGTGGTGTTTTATTACAGCATATAAAAGAGCATCAACTACAAGCTGATGTGCAACCAAACGATCGTTTGTTTTATTTCACCACATGTGGATGGATGATGTGGAATTGGCTGGTTTCTGGCCTTTCATCTGGTGCGACGCTGATCTTGTTTGATGGATCGCCGTTCTATCCAGACGGAAATCGTTTGTCCGATATCGCCCAAAGCGAAGATGTGACACAGTTTGGAACCTCTGCCAAATATATCGACGCTTGTGCAAAAGGTGACATAAAACCGAATGCGCGCCATGAATTAAAACACCTACGTACGATTTTGTCGACTGGTTCACCGCTGGCGCCCGACAGTTTTGATTACATCTATCGTGATTGGAAAGTTGACGTTTGCTTGTCTTCAATTGCGGGTGGCACAGATATTTGTGGATGTTTCACAGGTGGCAGCCCAATCAGCCCAGTTTATCGCGGAGAATGCCAAAAGCGGCATCTGGCGATGGATGTCCAAGTTTACGACGATGAAGGGAATATCCAAACCGACGGTCCAGGTGAATTGGTATGCCAAGGCCCACACCCATCCCAACCAGTGGGTTTTTGGCGTGATGAAACCGGTGAACGTTATCATGATGCCTACTTCGCTAAATTCGACAATGTTTGGCATCACGGCGATTTTGTTGAAATTACTGAAACAGGCGGTGCCGTGTTTTATGGACGTTCTGATGCTGTCCTTAACCCGGGTGGTGTGCGTATTGGTACAGCCGAAATCTATCGCCAAGTTGAACGGGTAGATGCCGTATTAGAGGCGTTGGTTATTGGGCAAAATTGGGACAGTGACGTGCGCGTCGTTCTATTCGTGCGCTTACGCGACGGTGTTGTGCTTGATGATGCCTTGATCAAACAGATAAAATCTGAAATCCGTGCCAACGCCACGCCGCGCCACGTACCTGCAATTATTATTGCCGTGTCGGATATCCCGCGCACGAAATCAGGCAAAATTACCGAATTGGCTGTTCGCGATGTTGTTCATGGCCGTGTTGTGAAAAACACAGAAGCAATGGCAAATCCAGAAGCATTAGAGCTGTACAAGGATCTGCCCGAACTGGCCTAATTATGTTGTCAGATTATATTGACGCGCGCGGCCTATTGACAGTGAAGGTTACGCCAAAAGCCGCGCGCAATCTGATCAAAGTGGACGAAACAAAAGCGCCGTCTGTTCATATTGTGGTCACATCTGTTCCTGAAAATGGAAAAGCGACGGAAATGGTTATCAAACTTCTTGCAAAAGAACTGGGCATGGCAAAGTCACAACTGACTTTACGCCGCGGCGCGACTTCGCGCATAAAGGTTTTCAAAATAGGGGAATAAGTCATGGGTTACATTAACCGCGAAATTCGCCGCTTTGGCACACGTTGTATCAACACCTACGAAGGGATAGCGATCACACTGCGTGACGAAGCCAGCTTTGCGCAATGGATTGTCATTAATATCGCGTCGATCGCACTGACTTTCTGTGTTGAAATGACCAGTGTTGAACGTATTTTGATTATTGCGCTGGGCCTTATGATTTTGGTAGCGGAATTGCTGAACACTGGCATCGAAGCGGCCATTGATCGCATTAGCGAAGACATTCACCCACTCAGCAAAAAGGCCAAGGATTGCGGCTGTGCTGCCGTTGCAGTTATGGCGATCATCGGGTTGATTGCGTGGCTAATGGTAATCTTTACTTAGGCTTAATGAAACGCGCCAACCCAACGCCAATTGTAATAAAGACAAAGTTGGCAGCCATCGAGATGCTGTAAAACATCATGCGCCCACCAAGTGTTAGGTCGTTTAAAAACGGATATGGCAAGCCATTGGTGACTGTGCCTGCTGGTAGAGTATTCATCGGCTGAATGATCAGTTCGATCCAAAGTGGGTACAAAAGTCCTATAAACAAGGCGCAAAAGCAGGTGCCTTGGACGCGGCGGAATGCGCCTAGGATTAGGAATGCGTCGATCCACATGAGTAATGGGCCGAGCGCGTGTAGGTAGTATTCGCGGTACCATGGTAATGGGCCGTTGGATTGGACCAGTGTTGGGTCGATGTATATCAAGCGCCAGTATTGGACGACGACGACCAAATTCATGACGATGACCAAGCCAACGATCGCGTCTAAGCGGACCACTGAGCGGCCCAATGATAGGCGCAACATTTGGGCGGCGATGATCATGTTTAGGGTGATTGTCCAGACCGTTAGGAACCGGAACTGAATGCCGAAACGATCCATGTCGGCGATGAAGAATTGGTTTATCCAAAATCCAACTGCCAAGGCCAAAACGATGACGCGAAAGAGGATTATACCTTTGGAATTGTTCACGATATTTTTGAGCCTATGTGTATTTCAAAGGCGCGTAGCCATTGTAATGGTTGGATATTTTTTACATAGTTAACAGTAACATAGAAACGGGATTTTGTCAGTACAAATGAAAATTATGACAAATGTGTTGACGGACAAAGGGTCGAAATACGCGGTCAGCGGCGGCGTTGTTGTGTCCAAAGATGCGGCGAATGCGTTTATTAAACAGCTGAAACGTAACAAGAAATTCGCCAAGGCGACGCATAACACGTGGGCGGTTTTGTTGGCGGATGGCACGCAAATAAAGGCCGATGACGGCGAAGGTGGCGCGGGGGCGATAATCCTGCGGATGCTGGAAACGGCAGATTTGCGCGATCATATTGTGGTGGTGACACGGTGGTACGGTGGGGTGCATTTGGGCGGGGATCGGTTTCGTCATGTGAAGACTTGTGTGGATGCATATCTGGGTGAACTTGGATAAAATGCGATGCACAACCTGTACACAAACCGTGCACCGATGATTTTATTTGCCACTGATCTGGTTAATGCCATGCGCGGCCATACGGCGCGGTGAGATCAGCGATCAAATCGCGAGCAAAATGCCTGCATGCGACTACTTCCTTGGCCGCAATATTCGCCCAAGATACTGCCGCTCCATGTGCCGAAACATTGGCTGTTTAAATTATCGCGCAGGCTGTTCGAGCGGTCGACCTTGCGTTGGTAGTTTTTACGCGCATTGCGAAAATCAACCATGAAGTCTTCGTATTCGTCGAAGGTGCGGGTGTAGCGGTTATATTCGCGTTCGCGTTTATCCCAAGTTGGACTTGTCCGCGTTTAGTTG
>DKMK01000109.1 GCA_002469545.1 Rhodobacterales bacterium UBA7416
CTTAGAGTAAAGATCATTAACAGTTAGACCAGTTTATTGTTTCGATCTGGATATCTTCGTAAATCCAGATCGAAACAATGTTAAAAGTATGCAAACCATTTCTTTACTATGACTTTTAATTCCACATCACAGTTCTAATAGATTTCGGTTATGGCGCTTTAGGAAAAATAATCCCAAGACCGCCAGCCCGAGCGAAAGAAAATATACATACATGTGCGAAATATATACGCCGTCATAGTACGGATAAAAACCTTTGCGCATTTCACTAACGATATGAACTAAAGGATTATAAAGTAGCAGCGTTCTGAATGGATCGGGAACCGATTCAACCGTAAAGAATATACACGATAAGATGAACATAGGTCGTGTAAGTATCGACCAAACTTGCTTCCAACCTGGCGATATTTCGAACAAAAAGCAATTGAATGTTCCTATTCCAAAGCCAATTGCTGCGCTCATGCTGAAAGCTGAATATATATACTCTATCTGAATTTCGCTGCGCGTATCCTCTAACACAAGAATGCCGCAAATAATTACGGAAAACACTACTATATGCGTGAAGACCGTAAGGAAAAGGCGCGCAAAGATAGAGTCTAGATAGGTAACTCTAGGGTAAAAAAGCAGAGGTTTATTGAATCTAATTGATAGCGCAATATTCGATGTAACTGCGAGGTAAAACATGAAAGGCAGGTAGCCCGTCGCGTAAAACAATGAAAAACTATTACCCAGTGCAGGGCTTTGAAAAGCTGCTGAAAAAACAACCGATAAAAGTGTGATCGCGCCAATCGGCTCTAAGAATGCCCACAAATAGCCAGCAACCGATCGACCATAAGTCGTATTTATTTCACGTATCATAAGAGCAAAAATCACCCTCAGGTTTAAAAACCCATGAGGGCGCATCATTCGCTTGCTTTTTGTCAACACAGAAACTCCTATGAATTCTATTCTAGGATACAACTTTTTTCTTTTTATGCCCATACTTCCCTGATAGTAAAGTAAAAGAAACAGCGTGTTACACGCTAAAGGTCTTGTGATGAACCAGCAAACCAATCCTAAAGAGCCATCTCCAACAAAAATGCGCACGCGGCATTCTCTGATTTTTCTTAGCTTTGTTCTGATAGTTTTAATACCCTCGATAACCATAACCGGTTATTTGTTTATGGTCGCAAAAAATCAATTCAATTCAACCCTGTCTTTCACAGTAAGATCAGAAGAATTCGAGTCTCCGTTGGATATCTTAGGTGGGTTAGGAAAATCTACAACCAGCACTTCGATGGCAGGTGACATATTATTTGAGTTCGTGCAAAGCCAGAAAATGGTTAGCGTCGTAGACAAGAAAATTGATTTGATTTCTCTCTTTTCTAAAGCGCAGGGCGACCCATACTATAACTTTGAGAAAACAGGTTACATCGAAGATCTTAGAGATTATTGGCTAAGTATGATCTCTATTGCTTTCGATGCTGGTACGGGGCTTACAGAAATCAATACGCGTGCATTTACGCCAGAAGACGCACAGAAAATCTCCAAAACTATTCTTTCTGAAAGTACCGATCTGATAAATAGATTGAATATTGTTGCACGCAATGATGCAACGGAGCACGCGAAATCTAATTTGGCCAAAGCCGTAGAACAATTGAAGTCGGCGCGCACGAACTTGTCTCATTTCAGGGCTAGAACCCAAATCATTGACCCAAGGGCAAATCTTCAGGGCCAAATGGGAATCGTAAATCAACTGGAAACACAATTGGCAAGCTCTATGATTGAACTTGACCTGATACTAAGCTCAAATAAATATAATGAGCAGCGCCTTAATCAAGCGGAGTTACGGGTTCAAACAATTCAAAATAGGATCAAAGCCGAGCGCACGCGACTGGCTGGTGATGACGGTGAAGGACAAGGGACACTTTCGATTCTTGTCGGTGATTTTGAGCGATTAGAAGTCGAGCGCTCTTTTGCTGAAGAGAAGTACCTTGGCGCCTTAACGGCGTATGATATAGCCTTGGAAAAAGCACAGCGACAAAGCCTTTACCTTGCCGCTCACATCGAACCTACACTCGCCCAAAAGTCTTTGTATCCTGAGCGCCTGAAAAATAGCTTTATTATGTTTACGTTGCTTTTCTTATTTTGGGCCTTGCTGATACTTATCTTTTATTCCCTTCGCGATCGCCGTTAACGATGATTTCTTTACGTAATTTATCGAAAAGTTTTTCTACAAAAACTGGACGAAAATGGGTCGTCAAAAATATCGACTTTGATTTTCCTGATACAGGTTGTGTCGCGTTGTTGGGCAGGAACGGCGTTGGGAAGTCTACGTTGCTTGGAATGATAGCAGGTAGCATTCAATATGATGAGGGTGAAATCATTCGCTCGGGTTCCGTTTCGTGGCCCATCGGGTTTGCTGGAAGCTTCCACCCCCAACTTACTGGCGTTGAAAATGTTCGCTTTATTGCCAGAATATATGGAATCGATAGCGATGAACTGGTTGAGTACACACGCGATTTTGCAGAGCTTGACCAGTTTTTTGATATGCCTTTACGAACCTATTCTTCAGGAATGCGTTCACGACTGGCCTTTGGAGTATCTATGGGGGTTCCCTTCGACACATACCTGATAGATGAAGTAACATCCGTTGGGGACTCGAACTTTAAACATAAATGTGATGTTGTATTAAAAGAGAAGCTAAAGCACTCATCCGCGATTTTAGTTTCCCACTCTTTGCCCACAGTTCGAAAGCTTTGCACATCGGGAATTTTATTGAATAACGGTCAGCTTCGGCATTTCGAAAATATTGATCAGGCCATCAATCAGCACAACAAACTTACCCTAGGAAATAAACCTGCGAAGCAACAATAGTGCTATGCGGGGCTTGCCTCTTGTTAGTAGTGCTCACGTAATAACTTGATCCAAAAAGATTGGTTAACCTCTGATCTGAATGCTGAATCAGTAACTTTCTTTATACTAGGTAAATTAAATTCTGGTTGCTGACGGCGAATTCGCTTTACGAACTTTTCATTTGCTGGGTTAAACTGGGCAGCCATTTTCTCAATTTCTATTTCTGTAAACAGCGATCGCGGTTTATGAGATGGTAGGTGAGAGGAAAGCGCACGTTCGATCATAACAATGATCCTTGGCTGAATGGGTTTTGGAGCATTTATAATATTATAAATCCATACGGATAAAGGCTCACCTGACACATTGACTGGCTTCTCTATTTCTTGAATAGCGTCGCGGTCACCTTCATATCCAATAACCTCTAGAAATGTATTCAGAACACCCGAAGATCGAGTAATCTGATCAAAGGATAAAAATTTGATTTCTTCGGGTTTAAATCCCGTTAAGAAATGCTCGTACAATCGATCATAGTCAAGAAGCAACCCATCCGCCAGATTGGTTTGATGAGCATTGGCAAGCCAATTCATCAAAGACGCCGGTGTGCGTCGTTTTGAAATTTCCAGGTAAATCGACTGTAAAAACTTCATTTGATCCTTCAACGTGCAGACAATTTCAACTGAATCAAATGCAGACACTCGTTTTCGCAATTCCCGCATGTCTACATGTGTCGGGCTGAAACGAGAGAACTCTTCACTACTTAAAACAACAGTTTTATCAGTGTTGGCATAGCTATCAATTAGCTTGTTCCACACTTTTTCATAGCCACCTTCTAGAGAATACGCAGGGGCCATTTCCACCCACTCAGTTACCAAACTGTGATGGCCCGCAAATTTTCCCACTTTTGGGAAAATAATGTTATTTTGCGCGAGAACATATGCATTCAGTGCCAATGTATCTTGAATGAAGGTTGTTGCGGTTTTGTGAGTACCCACATGAATTATAAGCTTAGACATTACTAAATTTCATTCCAAATATGTTCCCAACTATAAAATCGAGATTTCAAGTGTTTTTGTGTACTAAGCAAGCGCTTACGTTTAACAGATTTTCAGGTTTCAATAAAGCCTGTCCTTCAACACGCGTAAATAGGCATCGCCATACTGATCGCTAGGCTCAAGAACGGCTTTCTCTGCCCACTCATTCCACGCATTAATAAAAATTTCATTACCATAAGAATTTGGCACTCTATTTTCGATCATTGTACCCAACCAGTTTTGGAACTGTGCGGGGCCCGCGCCATAGGCAATGTGAGCATTTAAATTTCGCCGCGCAGTATTATCCCAAGACGGCATAATTCCAGCAATTGTATTTTTTGGAAGTTTCGCTAGGTAATCCATAGATTGGCTGTTTTTTTGCAAACTGGCGTAATCATAAATCAAACCTTTAAATCCCGACACGACGCTGGCGCTCATACAGTTTCCCGCAGGCCCGCCAAACAAATAATCTTTACTTTCCACCATGCCATGCGGCGGCATTTCTACCCAGAAATCAAATATGTCGGGATCAAACTCGTTCTCTCCTTTTTGGTGGAATAAGACTGCTCCCAACTCTACTTCGCCAACATTTAGCTCGCGCCATGCTTCGCGCAACCTAGAAACATTCTGCACAGGATCAGGCATATCATCAGCGCGATAGATCACAAAACGGGGGCGTTTTCCATCTGGTCGTTGGTAGCGGGCATCCTTCATATACCGAGCGGTATCTTGTGCAAGCGCAGTCTCGAAGCCATCTTCATACGTTTGATCCAAAAGAACAGTTCCCGTCAAACCATCCCAATTTCGCCTCCAACTTTCGTTGGCCCAGCATAAGTAGAACGAGAACGGGATCGACGTATCATCAAGTAAATTATTGATCGGTTCTTCCAAAATTCTCTGACCCGAAAACCAGTAATGATAAACACAAAATGCATCAATTCCTGCTTGTTGAGCCAATTCATATTGCTTACCTAAAGTTTTTGGCAATCGCAGATCATAGTAGCCAAGGTCAGTTGGTAACTGTGGCTGATTGTGGTTCATAAAATTTGGACCAGCCTTTACGGTCGTTCTCCATTCCGTAAACCCCGCACCCCACCAAGCATCGTTTTCCGCCGTCGGGTGAAACTGTGGAAGATAGAAAGCAGATACAAATTTCGGCGGCATGTGGCCTGAAGAGCCATCATGCGCATCCTGGATCGTGCTTGTTTGTTCAATAGAAAGTCCAGCCGCCGCTGAAAGATAACCCAATGCCCTTTCGAAGGCATGTGCTAAAGTCCCATCAACCTGACCCTTTTCTTCAGGGAAATCCCTTTGCGTTAGCTTCATTCCTTGAATCATAGAAATTACTGTTGGTTTGAGCCAATAGATCGAGCCAGCCGGAAACGACAACTTCGAGAAGTCACATGGGACTTCGACACGATGCAACAACTCTTGCGTCCGGCCTTTATTAGGTCCCCACCACTTCTCATCCACAAAGTGTTGGCCGTCTGCCACCAAGATGCCAACATCTTTGTTATTTAGGAACGAGTCCAAAATGCGACGGCTGCCTTTACCTGGCAAAACGCCGTCAATCAAATGCTTGCGCCAAGCGTCACCGTCCTGTCGATGCGGTGATTTTTTCGTGTGAATTTTACAAATAGCTTTGTAAGGAGAAAATAATCCAGCATTAACAAGGTGAATAAATGGGAATATATCTCGCCCAATATTTGGCATTGAATTAACGAATGCGGTTGGGAAAATCTTTTTAATTTCGCCGATCAATTCCGATGGGCTGTCACCAGTTGCCGTTATTGTAACATAAAGATCGAATTCAAACTCAAGTTGCGCTAACCTTTCACGAAATTCTGGCCAAAGCTCTTCGTAATATATGTGGGCATGAACTGCGACATCCGCCAACTTTGCGTCGCTATCATCTTTTCTTAAAATGGGGGCAGAAATGCTATGGATAACATCTGCAGAGATCAGTGCTTTGGACAACCTATCTTCATACTGGCCAAAATCAATATAATGCTCGAATGCCCGTACGGAAAATTGGTCTAGATCATCATTCAAAGACAGATAATCAAACGGCGAGAACTTAGCTGAAGGCGGGCAATTGATTTTTTCACCAACGGAGACATAGTGTTGAATAGGAAACATCCGATAAAGCGGATGCATGTCGGGCTGTGTCTCTCGATAAAATGACTTATCAAACAATCCACTTTTTTGTATTTTCCGAATGTATCCGTAACTTGAGGGCGAAACGAATAAGAATTTTACTAACTTAAATATTTTTTCGATAGCGCTCATATTAAACTAAGTCTCTATTTGTTCGAATTTTAGCGATAGCCGCAAAGCTTTCTGTTGATGGTAATCAATGATTACTATCAACTCCTATTTAATAAGTCTTTAGTCAAATACGAGGTAATATCAAGAATATTTAGATATGATAGATCTGCCAAGTATCACCTCGGACACTACGCCAATAAGTCGTAAGTAATCCCTCCAAGGGTAATTAAAATTTCGGCCTCGCCACCGCCATCAACAAGTGCCCAGATTATCTGACCTGTTGGCCTGTAGATTACAAATGCTTCTTCAACATCTAGCTCACCAGCAGCAAGAGCTGCATGAGTAAAGTTGACCTGGAAATCGCTCAGGGACGCTCCGCTTTGGCCGAAAACCAACGTATCGCCTTCTAAGTAGGAATAATCCTGAATCCAGTCAGACCCATGATCAAAAATTCCCAAATGATAAAACTTGTCTGCACCGGCTCCGCCATTAACACGGTCATGGCCAAACCCGCCGTTCAAAAAATCATTGCCATCATTACCAAATATCAAGTCAGAAAGCGCAGACCCTGTGATGATATCGTTACCACCTTGGCCACGCAAAATATCTGCGCCAAAGCCGCCCACGATCGTATCATTACCACCTTGGCCATAGATGTCATCATTCCCATAACCACCATAAACGAAGTCGTCTCCGTCCCCCGCCAGAATCAAGTCTCTCAAATCTGCTGTGGTGGCTCCTCCGTAGATTACGTCTGCGCCATTACCACCAAACAAGGTGTCTGTGCCATCACCACCATACAAAGTGTCGTTGCCATCACCACCATAGATCCTATTGGCGGCAGAGTTGCCATAAACCGTGTCATTACCAGAGCCTGCCAAAACATTTTCAATCACAGTGCCAAAGAAGATGACGATATTGCCAACAACGCCGTAGACGCTTGAAACGCCGCCAGACTCAAGGTTGATTTCCTGGTCTTGGACATCAGAAGAGAAATCAAATGTATCAATCCCACCATCATCAATAATCGTAGACGCCATCGGGCCAGTTGGCGAACTATACCCCAACAACGCTGCAAAATCCGCACCAAATTGCGCCAAAGATTCCTCACTGCCATATGTATTGTCGCCAGTACGCAATGTTCCAATCGTGCCATACAATGTTTGCATCGCGATAATATCAGCCATCATCGGTGAAATGACCCAGGCAAAGTCCGCAACAACGTTCGTGTTATCCACTTGGTCAAAGTACGACATAATCGTCATTTGCCAGCTATCGAATGCGAAAATATTATCGACACCCCACGTTGCCGAACCGTTGTATGGCCCCCCGTGACCCAAGCCTAATGCGTGGCCAATTTCATGCAGATACGTTTGGAATGAGTATGAATCGAGTGAAACACCGTAGGACGTTAACCAACTCGTGCTAACATTTACAATCGCGTTATAGGTTGTGTTATCAGCACCGGTTGACGTCGAGCTTCCCCAATATACCGCATCAGCGCCCGCAAAGGCGCCCGACTGATCATCATCAAAAATAATCGAATTCTCGGTTCCTGCGGTAACTAATATGTTCCCATTCCACACATTTTCAGCGTAATCGCCATAAACGAAATTAATACCAGTGTACGCCGACCATACGGCCAAAGCCGCCTTTGCCAATAATTGCCCTTCGGCGGTCAGATCCAGTATGTCGATATAAATTGTGCCGCCAACACCAACATCAAATGCAAGTGACTGGCCACCCCAATAACCGTCGGTTAAAAAATCAGCCTGTGTATTGGCGTCTGTTACTAAAATTGATGTCATACGGGGATCCTCGCAAAAAGACTAAAAGAGCAACCATTCGCGCCCTTCACAGGGGAATATTAGATATCACGACAAGCTTGTCGAGCAGAGTGTTAAAATCCCCGCCGACGTCCGAAGCCTTAATTTTCACTTCTGGACCTTTTTTTTGTTCGGCCAAAGGCTCATTTCCCGCTGATCCCCAGCTTAAAAAGCTATCAAAATTTCGGGAATCGATCGCAATGAGGTGAAAAGTGATGTGCATGCCCACACCAGCGCGATCAGACAGGTTGTGAAGCGGGGCAACAGACGTATGAAGTCCACGGTCTCGTAAGTTTTTCACCAATTGCATGCATGCCGTTTGTGCAATTTGCTGTGTTGGTGCCTTGCAGTGCACGTAAATCGGCACGGGACGCGTGGGGCTACTTCCCATCATAATTGTACCTGCGGCAATGGCGGCAATCGTTTTTACAACCTTCATTTAAGCCTCTTTTCATACCTTAAAATTCAAATGTCTTACGCTTTTGGAACTGTTTCGTTTTCAAAGACACCTTGTAATATATCTAAATAAACATTGGCTGTAATGCGATCATCGAACTTCGTCTGGGCTAAATTGCGCGCATTTTGGCCCATGTTTTGTAAGGCGTCATCGGTTAAGCTCATCACTTGTTCAATCCGTTTCGTTAATGTTGCCGCGTCTTGAGCTGGGCACAAAAACCCGGTTTCACCATCGATCAATGTCTCGCGACAACCGGGTGTATCGGTTGTGATAACAAGGCGACCAAGGGATGTTGCGTCCAGCAAAATACGTGGCATGCCTTCTTGATAATAAGACGGCAATACGACGCAATGCGCCGCCGTGATAAACGGGCGGACATCAGGGGTTTCGCCAAGAAATTGAACGTCTCCCTGCGCAATCCATTCATCCAATTTAGATTGCTCAATGCCTTCTGGGTGGTTATCAGCAAGTTTACCTAGAATATGAAATTGGGTGTCGGGCGCATGGGCGCGGATTGATTTTGCGGCGCTAACAAACTCCGCCAAACCTTTGCTGTATAACAAGCGTGCGCAAAACAAAAACACCCACGGCGGTGCAGGTGGCATTGTCGCAAATGCAAAATCCGTCGTATTAACGCCTTCGCCGTCCAGCACGATACAACGGTCCGCATCCAACAAACCTTTACTCACGAAGACTTCTTTGTTTTCGACGTTTGAAAACAGGGCCAAATGAATGTTGCGAAACGCGAAACGGTACAAACCAACAGCCAGCTTTTGCAACCAATTATCTGATGAAAAAGCGTTTCCCAAACCTGGGATTACAGCAATGAATGGAATGCCAAATCGGCGCGCTGCTATCGCCCCATAGATATTATTTTTAATTGTATAGCTGAAGATCGCATCAGGCTTTAATGCCTGAAAGTGGCGCCGAAACCGGCGCATTAAGGCAAAGTCACGCAGTGGCGACAAACCAGTGCGGTCCATTTCGATGTCAACAAATTCACACCCGCGCTTTGCCAAGTCATCACTATACTTGTCGCGTGGGGCCAAAATTGTGACGCGGCAACCCTGTGCCATCAATGTATCAACAACAGTTCCGCGGAAATGGGCAATGCACCATGATGTGTTTGCTGTAATCACAACGTGACGCCCCTGTAGGGAATTTTTACCCATTACGGTTTCCTGTTATTAACTTTTAGCAATGATAAACACATAATCATTGTATCTGAAATGCGCTGGCGCCTTAACCCGCCTGTTACCATTTTGATTATTGGTGTCAATTTCCACCCATGCGCAGTCGCGTGTTTTAGCAAAATAAGCGCCCGTTGATTTTCTGGCGTTAGGAATTGCGCAATGTGGCCCAGCGCGGCCGCGTTATCGCTAAGACGTTTTTGATAAGACCCGAAAATGGCTGCAAAGTTGCGCCGTTTCCGTGCGATCCCACGGGCAGCACCGACAATGTTTTTGCCATGTTGGCGATACAAAATAGTCGGAACATTATCCACATGGACAGAACCGCCGATTCCGGTAACCACCTGTAATGCCCACCAATCATGATATGCAATATTGTGATCAATTGGCATTGAACGCAACGCATCCGCCGCAGGTTTATTTAATATCAGCGTGTTTCCGACAATACAGTTTTCGACCAACAAATTTGCAAAGTCCACAGATCGCCGCGGCGGCTGCGTTTGACGTGTTTCATTTAGATTTGCGTCCACCATTTGAACGACCCCACCATAAACACGTGCAATGTCATCCGTGGCATTCACGAAAAAAGACACGGCACGGTCCAACTTATTTGAAAGCCAAACGTCATCTTGGTCACAAAATGCAACGAGATCGTTGTCTTTGTAGTGACAGAGCGCCGTTAGATAGTTTTTGCAAAACCCCTGTTTGGGGCCAGAAATTCGCTCAATATTCAGTGTAGGGTTCAGTGCAATAAAACGATCCACAATTTCGCAGGTTTGATCGGAGGACCCGTCATCACTAATCAGTAATCTCCAATTGGTGTAATCCTGCGCCGCAATGGAATCGAGCTGATCTTGCAAATATCTTGCGCCGTTAAAGGTGCCCATGATGATGGTTATGATCGGCTTTTTTTGCATCACGCAACGTTATGAGGCACGCCATCTGTTATCAACCACTTTTCCATCCCGCTGCTGGATATGCATCACCACTTGCGTATCAAAGTGGGTGATTCTCTTAGATAAGCTCAATTCACCTATCGTTCAAATTGCCTCGTGTAAGGGGTAAATATGGGCATATTTTGTGTTTCAAAGTCGCCGATAGCCCATTTGCGACATAAATGAAGTCGTTTAATCCTTTTGATATCATAACTTCCGCGCTAGGCTGTGCCTCTACAGACTCACTTACGAAGTTTGCATAACTGGGAGAAAAGCATGAATTTCTTTAACCGTAAAGGTGACGCACTACCGGCTCACCTTACAGAGCGCGCCTCTGAGGCACGTAATGGCAGCGACGTTGATCGCCGCGAATTTATCACCGTGGCCAGCGCATTCGGCGCAACGGCTGCAACTGCATACGCAATGCTAGGCACTGCTGCACCAGCACAGGCAGATGGCCATGGCAATATTGCACCGGGTGGCACCGTTCGCATGCAGATGGAAGTTCGCGCATTGAAAGATCCGCGTACATACGACTGGACACAAATCGCGATGGTAACAGCTGGTTGGCTGGAATATCTGGTTGAGTACAACAACGACGGTTCGTTTAAACCTCGTCTGTTGGAAGGTTGGTCTGTAAATGACAATGCTACTGTTTACACATTGAACGTTCGTAAGGGCGTAAAATGGAACAATGGCGACGACTTCACAGCCGCAGATGTTGCACGCAACATCGAAGGTTGGTGTGATGGCAACGTAGAGGGTAACTCTATGGCTGCGCGCATGAACTCTTTGGTTGATCCA
>DKMK01000133.1 GCA_002469545.1 Rhodobacterales bacterium UBA7416
CTGCTTACTGTTGCCGTATTAGGCACGAGCGGTGCCACACCAACCTTTGCGCAAGGCAAATCAATTCAGGCCGCGGCGCAATCGCTACGCGGCGTGGATGCGGAAATTGCGGCGTTTTACCAATCAACAAAATACAAACCAATATTTGCTGGCAACAGCAACAATGCACGTCGCAAAGCATTGTTGTTGGCCCTACGTAATGCGGGTAACCACGGATTACCTACTGCCAAATATCAGGCAAAAGAATTGACGAACTTGCTGCGTAATGCACGTCGTCTAGAAACAATGGGCACAGCAGAGATCACAGCGGCGCGTATTTTTGTTCAGTATGCGAATGATCTGCATACAGGCATTTTAAGCCCATCCAGAGTCGACAGTGAAATAGCGTTAAAGAAACGCCGTGTTTCTGCTCAAACCCTTCTAAAGGGTGCATCAAAAGGGAATTTAAAGAATTATTTAGCTGGGCTTGCGCCAAAGCATGCCGATTACGCAAAGCTTGTTAAAGAAAAGCAACGTTTGTCAAAAATGCGCGGCTCAAATGTACCCGATGTGGCTGTTAAAACAATGAAGCCAGGTCAAGTCAGTAGCAATGTTGTCGCAATGCGTCGCAAATTACAGGCTTTGGGCTATGGTAACTTGGGTGGGTCTAGAACCTATGATGCCAAGTTGCTGACTGTTGTTAAAAAATTCCAAACAGACCGTAAATTGGGCGCAGATGGTGTTGCTGGACCTGCAACAATTCGTTCAATGAACTTGGGACCAAAAGCACAGTTATCACGTGTGATTGTGAATATGGAGCGTCAACGTTGGTTGAATTTTGAACGTCAAAAACGCCATATATTCGTCAATCTTCCCGACTTTTCTGTTGCTGTCATGGATAATGGCAAGCAGTCGTTCTATTCAAGAACTGTCATCGGAAAACGTATAAAAGATCAACGAAGCCCCGAGTTTGTGGATTCAATGACGCATATGGTGATTAACCCAACATGGCACGTTCCCGCGTCGATCGCTGGCAAAGAATATCTGCCGATCATTCGTAAAGATCCAAGCTATCTGTCACGTAAAAATATGACGATGCTGAATTCTGCAGGCAAGGCAGTGAATCCTGCGAATATTGATTTGGCAGCCTTTAGCGAAGATATTTTCCCATATTACATCAAGCAACGTCCAAATGTGGGTAATGCGCTGGGTCTAGTGAAATTTATGTTCCCAAATAAATTCAACATTTATCTACATGACACGCCATCCAAAAGCTTGTTCAATCGCGAAGTGCGTGCGTTCAGTCATGGTTGTATCCGTGTTCATAAACCATTTGATTTTGCTTATAAATTACTGGAACGTCAGTCAAATAACCCAAAGGCAATGTTCCAAGGCTTCCTTAAAACGAGGAAAGAGAGCTATGTGAACTTAAAAACCCCTGTACAGGTCATTATTGCTTATCAAACCGTTATTTTCGATGCCAAGGGCAAGGCGAGCTATCGCGGTGACATTTATGGTCGCGATGCCAAAATTGCCGCTGCGTTGAAAAAAGCTGGGGTAGCCATTTAAGGCATCAACATATAGATATTCCCACAACAGTGGACAAAGGCGCCTGCGGGCGCCTTTTTAATGGCAGGCAAGTGATGACAAAATTTACCGTAAAACAGATCGCAAAAGCGCTGGGAGCAGACGCATTTGGCGATCTGTCATTGCAAATTTCAGCGGTGCAAACACCTGCAAAAGCAGATGTTTCAGAATTGGCCTTGGCGATGGATCCAAGTTACGAGCAAGCTTTGCGCGACAGTAACGCACAAGCAGCAATCGTCTGGCCTGATGCCGATTGGCAGGGCATGGGGTTGAAGGCCGCAATTATTGCTCCAAGATCACGTTACATTTTGTCAGGCGTGACGTACTTATTTGAAAATAAGCCTGAAACCGAAGCAGGCATTCATTCTACCGCCGTAATTGCACGCGACGCAACAATCGGTGAAGACGCGGCAATTGGTGCGTTTGTTATTATTGGTGCTGGTGTAACCATCGGCGACAATGCCCGCATCATGTCACATTCCACAGTTTCTGAGGGTGCCGTAATTGGCTCTGATGCGTTGTTGTACCCTGGCGTGCGCATCGGTGCGCGTGTGCAGATCGGAGACGGCTTTATTTGCCAGTCAAACACCGTAATCGGCGTCGATGGGTTTTCATATGTAACCCCCAAACCCGGCGCCGTTGAAGAGGCTAAGAAGACAGGCCAGATCACCGAAGCATCACGCACAGATGGTTGGCAGCGGATTAATTCTCTGGGCACTGTTGTGATTGGTGACAATGTTGAAATGGGCGCGAATTGCGCAATTGACCGTGGCACGATTGAAAATACAACAATCGGCAATGGTACCAAATTGGATAATCTTGTCCATATTGGGCACAATGTAACCATTGGCTCTACATGTCTGATTTGTGGGCAGGTTGGCATTGCCGGCAGTTCAGTTTTGGGTGATCGTATTGTCTTGGGTGGCCAAGTTGGTGTTGCCGATCATATTAACATTGGATCAGACGTTATTGTTGCTGGAAAATCTGGTATTTCATCAAATGTCCCATCGGGGCGTGTGATGATGGGCAGCCCCGCGATGCGGATGGATTTGAATATCGAAGCATACAAAGCTTTACGTCGCTTACCGCGTTTGGTCGCAAAGGTCGCGAAACTAGAAAAATTTGTTTCAAAAGACGACGAATCCAAGTAAGTCACAATCAATCTTTGCGAAAACAGGGTTAAGAATATGGCACAGGCAGTTCAAGACAAGATCATAGAGATCATTGCCGAACAGGCTGTTTTAGACCCGTCCGAAGTATCAACCGACATGACGATCGAGGAACTTGGATTGGATAGTTTAGGCTTGGTCGAAGCGGTGTTCGCCATTGAGGAGCATTTCGAAATCAATGTGCCGTTTAATGCAAATGATCCGGCGGCATCTGAATTTGATATTACATCCGTAAAATCCATGATCACTGCCGTACAAGACTTAATCAAAGTTCAAAACGGTTAATGCAATGAAACGTGTCGTGATCACAGGTCAGGGGACGATAAATGCATTAGGTAATGATGTCGTCAGTACGATTTCAGCCATGTCCAAGGGCCATTGTGCAATCAGCGATATGGATTTCCCCAATATCGACCGCCTTTCGATCAAGATTGGCGCACAGGTCAAAGGATTCGATCCCAAGGACCATTTTGAACGCCAACAACTGGGTCTATACGACCGTTTCACACAGTTTGCAGTTATTGCCGCACGCGAAGCAATTGCCCAGTCAGGGCTAATTTTTGACGGTGAATTGGCGGAAACATCCGGCGTCGTTTTAGGAACCGCTGGCGGTGGTTTGCAAACACAAGATGAGAATTATCGTACCGTTTACGAAGATGGCAAAAACCGCGTACATCCTTTTGTGGTGCCGCGTCTGATGAACAATGCAGCTGTCAGCCATGTATCTATGGCGCACAACCTAAAAGGCCCCAGTTTCACCGTTTCCACGGCTTGTGCATCGTCAAATCATGCCATGGGACAAGCGTTTAACCTGGTGCGCAGCGGTGCAGCACCTGTGATGGTGACTGGTGGCAGCGAAAGCATGTTGTGCTTTGGCGGAATCAAAGCATGGGAAGGTTTACGCGTCATGTCCCACGATGGATGTCGTCCATTTTGTGCAACGCGCAATGGCATGGTTCAGGGCGAAGGCGGTGCCGTTTTCGTTTTTGAAGAACTTGAACATGCACGTGCACGCGGGGCCATCATTCTGGCCGAGGTTGCTGGATTTGCAATGTCATCCGATGCTGGTGATATTGTGATGCCCTCTGTCGGCGGCGCACGTCGTGCGATTGCTGGCGCGCTAAAAGATGCAGGGTTAAATCCAGATGACGTTGGATATGTAAATGCTCATGGAACGGGTACGGCTGCGAATGACAAAACCGAAACTGCGGCGATCAAAGAAGCATTTGGTGATCATGCTACTTCCCTGATGGTGTCGTCGACGAAATCAATGCACGGGCATTTGATTGGCGGGACGGGCGCTGTCGAATTGCTGGCGTGTATTGCCGCATTAAAGGATGGAATGATTGCGCCAACGATTGGATATCAAAAAGCGGATGCCAACTGTGATTTGGATATTGTCCCAAACGAAGCGCGGCACAAAAAAATAGACGTTGCAATCAGCAACGCCTTTGCTTTTGGTGGTTTGAACGCAGTGATTGCACTGCGTTCAGTTTGATTATTTTGCCGGCGCAGGAATTGAATTAAAGGCGGCGGTAAATCCAGTAAGTGGCAGCGTGAGTTCAATTGGCTTCTTTGGGTTAACAATCGATACAACTGTCACGGTCGTATTGGCACCTTTTTTCATCGCGGCAACATCTGCAGCAGTAAGACCAAAGCGTACAAAACAGCCCGCTGTTTCACACCAGTTAAAAGGGTAACGACGGTTTTCAGCAGCATCAACACGCCATGACATTTGCGCCGTAAGTAATGTTAACAACGGCGAAACAAACGTCACACCAGCAGCCGCTTGACTACCTTTTGGCAAAATTTCTATCGTCAACTCAGCAACTGAATTACCTTCGCCGTCTGTGAATAAGTGGTAAAGCTTGCACAGCTCTTCTTCATCAACTTGTGTACAATTCACCGACCAAGCACCGTGTGTTTCACGGATGAATGGTGGTTTAACCTGAGGCGCAGAAGAGGCGACAGGAAATTCTGCGTCCGCTTTTGCTGCAGTGGTATCTGTTGTCGTATCTTGGGCCGATAATGGCGCCGCAAAAACGAGTGTTAAAGCCAAAAGTGTTGAAGTTAAATAATTCATCGTTACCGCTCTATTTGTTAGACTGGGCAGGTTTTAGCGTTAATTCACACGGTTGTCAGTCGAAAAAACGACTGTGGCAATATTTGGCTGGTTTGCGGCAATTGCCTGTGAAGTCGTTGATACAAATGAAAAAGACGAACCAAAAGGTCCGTCCTTGACTTGCGTTTTCGCAACTCTCCCCGTCGAACTCGTCGACTTCTGGGGGCAGGATAGGTCGAAAACTTTTTTGGGTCAACAGTTGGTGTTAAATTTTTTACGCATAAATCATGTGTGCGACTGGCATCATCGTTAAAAAGGTTTATGTTCATTCTAACAACTTTTGCGGGGAATAATTGATGTCACAGGCAGATCGTATTTTTATTGGTGGTGGTGGGGATGCGTATTCAGAACCGCAATCTTTGTTGCTGAAATATGCAAACCGACATGGAATGATCGCGGGCGCGACCGGCACGGGTAAAACAGTTACGTTGCAAATCTTGGCCGAAAGCTTTTCTAAAATGGGCGTGCCGGTATTTTTATCCGACGTCAAAGGTGATCTGTCTGGTCTGGCCAAAGCTGGCTCGCCTGATTTCAAATTACACGATGCGTTTATGAAACGTGCGGGCACGATCAAATTCGATGATTATGATTACGAAGATTTCCCTGTGACGTTTTGGGATATGTTTGGCAAACAGGGCCACCCTGTGCGCACAACGATTTCCGAAATGGGGCCGCTGTTGCTGTCGCGTTTGATGGAATTGACCAACGCCCAAGAGGGCGCAATGAATATTGCGTTTCGTGTGGCCGATGAACAAGACATGGCCTTACTGGATCTCAAAGATCTGCGCGCGATGCTTATTTGGCTTGGCGAAAATGCCGCCGAAATATCACTGCAATATGGTAATGTCTCAACCGCTTCAATCGGCGCGATCCAGCGCTCATTGTTGGTTTTGGAAAACCAAGGGGCAGGCGATTTCTTCGGCGAACCTGCTTTGAATTTGATGGATTTGATGTCCACCACATCTGGTGGTCAAGGACGTATCAATATTTTAGCGGCTGACAAGTTGATGCAATCGCCACGCCTGTATGCCACATTCCTGCTGTGGATGTTGTCAGAACTATTCGAAAACCTGCCCGAAGTCGGCGACCCAGACAAACCAAAACTGGTCTTCTTCTTTGACGAGGCGCATCTGTTGTTTGATGATTCACCAAAGGCATTGTTGGACAAGGTAGAACAGGTCGCACGCCTGATCCGTTCAAAAGGTGTGGGCGTTTATTTTGTGTCTCAATCACCAGCGGATATTCCAGATGATATTTTGGGACAATTGGGTAACCGCGTTCAACACGCCCTGCGTGCCTTTACACCAAGAGATCAAAAAGCGCTGAAATTGGCGGCACAAACCTTCCGAACGAACCCAGATTTCGACACAGCCGATGCAATCACTCAAATGGGTGTCGGCGAGGCGTTGGTTTCGACCTTAGAGAAAAAAGGTATGCCAACTGTTGTTGAACGCACCTTGATCAGACCTCCGTCGTCACAGCTCGGCCCAATTACCAAAGACGAACGTGCCGCCGTAATTGCAAATTCTCACCTTGCTGGCATTTACGAAGCCGAAGTCGACAAAGAGAGCGCATACGAGATTTTGACCAAACGAGCAAAATCAGCCGCCGAAGAAGCCGCCAAAGCCGAAGCAGAAGAAGCGCAATTGGAACAACAAGAGCAAACCCTGAAACGTGCGCGAAAATATGATGGGTATACGTCGAAAAAATCCACTGGGCGGTCTTCACGGTCCGACGGGTTGGGAACAACTTTGGCAAAAACAATGATCCGTCAGCTGGGGACAAAATCGGGGCAAAAAATGATCCGAGGCGTTTTGGGTAGCCTGTTTAAAGGATTTTAGCATATGCACGAGAGTTTGCGCCGCAAGGCAATTAACATCTGCGACGAAAAAATCAGAAAAAAAGGGACGGGCGTTGGCCTGTCCTTTTATGCCTTCTTCGCCAATAAAAACGACGATCCCGCTCTATTGATGGAAGCAGCTGAATGGTGGATCAAAACACACGAGCTGGATCATTTTGAAAAGGCCGCGAAAATTCGCGACCTTATAGCATCGGGTTTATAGCGCCCGTACTTTCAACATTGTAATGCGATTTTGATCGCGACCAGCGATTTCAAAACGAAACCCATGGAAGCTGAAAACCTGACCTTGCGTTGGAATCATCTGTGCTTCGTGGATAACCAAGCCCGCGATGGTATTCGCCTCTTCATCAGGCAAGTTCCAATCATGGATACGGTTTACATCACGAATAGTCGCAGCGCCGTCAATTTCGAAATTCCCGCTGGCATCTTTACCGTCCAAGATATCCGCGTCTTCGTCATGTTCATCCGTGATTTCACCAACAATTTCTTCCAAAATATCTTCCAAGGTAATCAAACCCTGCAAATCGCCGTATTCATCCACAACCAACGCGAAATGTGCCTTGCGGCGCAAGAATTCACGCATCTGATCGTCCAACGGTGTGGTTTCTGGAACAAAATACGGTTCGCGTGCGATGCTAATAATATCAAGGTTATCAATGGCCTGTGGTCCGCCATTTTCACCACGCACCAGACGGTCAACGTCGCGCAACAAATCCTTGGCATGAACCACACCGATGATATTTTCTGGTTCGTCCTTAAAGATAGGCAACCGCGTATAACGTGATGCCAGACATTGGCTGACGATATTTTGGGCGGTATCACCCGCGTCAATCATTTCAATGTTCGAGCGGTGCAACATGATTTCATCGACTTCACGGTCTTTCAAGTCCAATGCGCCCAACAGACGATCGCGATCATCCTTTTGAAAATTACCTTCAAAGTGGCCAAGTGCGATTGCACCCGCAATTTCTTCTTGAGCCGCATCAGCTTCGTCTAGGCCGGACATATCCGCACCAAGCATGCGCAACATACCACGCACGAACCAACGCACGGTCGCAACGATTGGCGACAGGATAAAAACAATCACACGGATAGGGGTAGAGACAAAACTGGCGGCACCCTCGGAATTTGTAATTGCATAGGTTTTTGGCAAAACCTCGGCAAAAACCAGAACCAACAAGGTCATAACCAACGTTGCCACTGCAACGCCATTGTCACCAAATAATCGGGTAAAAAGGCTGGTTGCCAATGCTGCCGCCAAAATATTCACAAGGTTATTGCCCAAAAGCACCGCACCAATAAGACGCTCGGTGTCTTCGGTCAAATCTAGTGCACGTTTTGCACCGTGTGATCCTTTGTCAGCCATAGAGTGTAATTTACCACGGCTGGCCGCCGTAAGCGCCGTTTCCGAGCCGGAGAAGAAGGCCGACATTGCCAGTAAAACAATGATTGCCACGATGGTTGCCCATGATGTGGCATCCAAATTCACAATTGCGGCATAGATGGTTTCCATTTGCGTATAAACCTTTCACAATGGATTGGGTTAGATGTCTATATAGTTGGCTGTGTGCACAAGGGGAATAGTGTGAAGAAAATTGATTTAGGCGTGTTGTCAGGTGACATCTTGGTATTTGGCGGGGTCTATTCGAACCTACATGCTTTAGAAGCATTGATTGATCGCGCCCAACAGTTGGGGATTGCACCCAGCAATATGATCTGCACCGGTGATGTCGTGGCCTATTGTGCTTATGCCGAAGATAGCGTCGAACGCATTCGCGCATTGGGGTGTCCGGTTTTATCTGGGAATTGCGAACAACAGTTGGCGGCGAATGCGGATGATTGCGGATGTGGATTTGACGCCGGTTCAACGTGTTCACTGTTGTCGCGTACATGGTACGCCCACGCAAACTCTCAGGTTACAAACGGATCACGTGACTGGATGCGCGACTTGCCAGATCGCATTACGTTTACGCATAACGGTTTGCGCTACGGCGTTGTTCACGGCGGCGCATCTGACGTGTCAAAATTCATCTGGCCTGTAACACACGATGACGTCATCGCATCAGAGATCGCGTTGTTAGAAGATCAAGTCGGGTCGGTCGATTGTGTTTTGACGGGTCATTCTGGCATTACGATGACCCGTACGGTTGGTGACAAATTGTGGGTTAATGCGGGTGCAATTGGAATGCCTGCACATGACGGTGATTTGGATACACACTTCGTAATAATTTCGAAAAATGGTATAAAAAACAATCAACTATACTACAATGTTGAGGCCGCTTTTCAAGCAATGCAAGCAAACTCTTTGACCCAAGGGTATCATGCAACCTTAAAAACAGGATATTGGCCCAGCGAAGAAACCTTGCCAATTGAAATGCGTACTCAATCTGCCAACGGGTGATGATCGAAAACCAATGATTTTAGTTTTTCATCTAAAACATGGGTGTAAATTTCAGTTGTCGCAACATCCGCGTGGCCAAGTAACATTTGAATGACACGCAAGTCAGCGCCATTGGCCAAAAGATGCGTCGCAAAAGCATGGCGCAGCGTGTGCGGTGACACATGCGTTGGATCTAACCCCGCGATCACGCATATCTCTTTGATCAATGTATAAAACCGAACGCGTGTTAAGTGACCCAGTTTACCACGTGATGGGAATAAAAACTTGGACTGCGGAGTGCCATTTGCCACCGCATCAGATTGAGATTTGTCCCAATCAACCAAATAGGCAGCAATTGCCATTTTTGCGGGCGCAGACAGCGGCACCAACCGCTCTTTGCCACCTTTGCCTTTAATCAATAACATCTCTGGATCGCCACGCACCGCCGCCATTGGCAAAGAGACCAGTTCGGACACGCGCATACCAGTTGCATACAGAATTTGCATCAAACAGGTTGTACGACGATGATCAATTGGGGATCGGCCCGTGCGAAGTGCGGCCTCTAACAAGCGGTTTACATCGCTTTCGGACAAGTGATTGGGCAGTTTACGTGTGGTCTTGGGCCCGCGAATTTGCATAGACGGGTCATCCGTTACTAAATCTTCCTCAAATCCAAAACGATAGACCTGTTTTATCGCAGACAAACGCCGTGCGCGTGTTGCTTGGGCTAAACCATCGCTTTCAAGGGAAATCAAATAAGTTTCAATGTCAGCACGTGCAACGTGTTGCAGGTTCAATTTTTTGGATTTCAAAAAGCCGACAAAATGTAAAAGATCACGGCGATAAGCCTGAAGCGTATTTTCCGATGCATTGCGTTCTGCGTGGATGGTTTCCAGAAAACTCTCGATCCAATTTAAATCACTACTCATTTTGCGCGATCCAAAATGATGTATTGCAAGGCCAGTCGCTGCGCTTCTGTTTCAAAACCCGCCGCCAGAAATGTTTCAATAACACGTTGAATGCTGCGTGGATCACTGTCTGTGCCAGCGGCTGTATCCGCCATTGCTTTCAATATTGAACGTGCAGGGCTGACCAATATTGGAAGCTGACTTGTGAACGCACCGTGGATGGCAGTTTCGATGGGCGTGTTCGTTTCTGCGTCCGTAAAATTCATCGCCAAAATTGCTCTTAGAATATCTTTCTCAGGAATATATTCAACAAGATCAAACAGTAATGCACCAAAGTTAGGGTGAAGAAGTACCGTGTTTACTTGCGTTTCTGTACAGTCAGCAGACAGATTATGGGTGGCAATACTTTGTGCGAACACATCAGAAAATACATGAAGCAAGGACACTTTTTGCATTTCATCCCATGCATGATTTAATGCCTTACAGATAACGGCTGAATCGCCTTGTGCCATCGCACGTTTCAATTTGGCAACGGCCTTAACACGTTCCCAAACGCCACCCGATGCGGATGCTTTGTTGTCCGAATAAAGCGCATCCAAATAACGTGCAGGGATTGCGCCTACGCGCGCTAAATTTTCACCCGCACGTAATTGAGCGAGCCAACCAGCACTTTCGTCCAAATCGATATGAGATTGTGAAAGCGTTATACCTGACGACGGGCGTGGCATGCCCAACGCCTCACGCAGCGTGAATTCCAATGGATCGGATTGATTTTGAACCTTGGGTGCAGGGCCTTCGTCCATTAAATCGGGCTCAAGAAAATATGCCAGCAACCGTGCGCGTTCCGGATCAATTGCTCCAAGATTTTCACCTGATACCAGTGTAAGTTCTGCGCTAAACCAATCCATATTCTGCGCCAAACAGTATATTTTGGTGGGCAAATCCGCGCTAAGCGAAGGGTTAAGTTTAAGCGGCTCACATGCCTCGGTGTTGCGTGACAGCATAAGTTTTGCATCAAACCAGCGGGCAAAAAGGGCAGGGTGTTGCACACCAGCTTTACCAAGCAACGCATCAGCAGCGTCTAATGCGCCATTGGCCAGCAACCAATCAACACGGGCAACCAATGCGGCTACGTCGCCATGTTTCCCTGTGGGCGGTGCCAGCTCTGTAACCATCAAGCGATTCATAAACGCCCGCGCCTCTGGGATCTTATGGTGGTTTTGTATGGAAATCAGGCGTGCAATTTCACTGGCTGGTTCGTCACGCCAAAAATTAACGGGCAAACCCGCATTCTTTGGCGAAACCAAACCAACGGCGTTGGTGTCGATGCTTGATAATGGCGTAACACTGATATCTTGGGCTGCAAAAGGCGATGCGACCAGCCCAACAATTGCGGCGAATACCGCGATCTTAACCATTGCTGGGCATCGGTATCGTTTCAACGATTGTTGACTTCGGCGCAGATAGATCACCAAGAAACGAATAACCAACTAAAAATAGAACAAGCAATACAGCTACATAGAAAAGGTATTTGATCAGTTTGCCCATTTTACTGCCTTAAATTTTACGTATGTGCTCTTGCCACGCTTTGTAACGATGTTATCACAGGTAAAAGTAATTAAAATGGGTTTTGTTATGTTAAGAACCCATATCGGCAACCTTAAGCCGAAAAGGAGGGGCCGGTGACGTATCACCTGTCAAAAACACTGGTTTTGGTGGGCCTTATGGGTGCAGGCAAGACTGCCATTGGCACTTTGGTTGCACAACGTTTGGGCGTGGATTTTGTTGATTCCGACGAAGAAATCGTTCGTGCGGCAAACATGAGCATTCCAGAAATTTTTGAACGCGACGGTGTTGATTTTTTCCGCCTGAAAGAAACCCAGATCATTGAACGCTTGCTGGACGCAAAACCGCACGTTCTTTCCACAGGGGGCGGGGCCTTTTTGTCAGCTCATAATCAAGAGTTGATCAAAAATTCAGGCGTCGCCGTTTGGTTTCATGCGGAATTGGATACCCTTTGGTCACGTGTAAAAGACAAAAACACACGCCCCTTGCTGATGGTTCCAAATCCCAAAGGTAAATTGCGCGAATTATATGATACACGTAATCCTGAATATGCAAAGGCGCAGGTCAAAGTGATGGCCAAGCCAAACCAAACCAAAGAAGCCATGGTTTCGCGTGTAATTGCGGCATTACTGGCCGACCCAAATTCGGGTGTAACAAAGGTAGAAGAAGATGCGTGAAACAGTAGATGTCCATTTGGGTGATCGTTCCTATACCATTCATATCGGTACTGGCTTGTTGGCCCAAGCAGGGGAAATGATTGCGCCCATGTTGCGCCGTAAACGCGTGGCCGTTGTTACGGATGAAAATGTGGCGGCGTTGCATTTGGAAACGTTGCGCGCAGGCATGGAAGCACAAGGGATTGAAATGTCTGCCTTGGTTTTACCCGCCGGTGAAACCACGAAATCTTGGCAATACATCCAGGAAACCGTTGAATGGCTGTTGGCCGAAAAGGTAGAGCGCGACGATATCGTGATTGCGTTCGGAGGTGGGGTTATTGGTGATTTAGCAGGGTTTGCGGCATCAATTCTACGCCGTGGTGTTCGATTTGTGCAAATTCCAACCAGCCTGTTGGCACAAGTTGACAGTAGTGTCGGCGGTAAAACGGGTATAAATTCGCCCCATGGCAAAAACCTGGTGGGGGCATTTTATCAACCACAAATGGTTTTGGCCGACACAGATATGTTGGATACGCTAACGGCGCGTGATTTCTTGGCAGGTTACGGCGAAGTCATAAAATATGGCCTGCTTGGTGATGGCGCATTCTTTGAATGGTTAGAAAAAAATGCCGCTGCGATGGCGGCGGGTGATGTTGCTAAACGGATCTATGCGGTGCGTCATTCGTGCCAAATGAAGGCGGACATCGTTGCGCGCGACGAAAAAGAACGCGGTGATCGCGCGTTGTTAAACCTTGGTCATACGTTTTGCCACGCACTAGAAGCGGCCACAGGTTATTCTGATCGCTTATTGCACGGCGAAGGCGTTTCAATTGGTTGTGCATTGGCGTTTGAAACGTCCATGCGCATGGGATTGTGCAGCCAAGAGGCCCCAAGTCGCGTACGCGAGCATTTGAAATCCATGGGTATGAAGGTAGATTTGGCCGATATAGCAGGCGATTTACCCGATGCAGATGCTTTGGTCGAACTGATGGGCCAAGACAAAAAGGTTGTTGATGGCCAAATCGCGTTCATCATGGCGCGCAGTATTGGCGATGCATTCGTCAGCCGCGACGTCGATTTAGATGTGGTGCGCAGTGTTTTGGCAGATGGATTAGCGAAACGTTAGCTTTGGTTTAATCAGCTAACTTTCTCAGCTCGGACATTAATTCCGTACGATTATAACCCCGATACCAATCATCACCGTCACGGCGCTTTTCCAATTGCTTGTTTTCAACGGTGTCGGCCATATCGCGGATAAATTCACCGTTTTTATCGACAACAAAAATATAGGGGATCGTTTGTCCGATGTGCTTATCGGCGCCTGTATGTTGTAAAACACTGTATCCATCGAATGAATGCTGTGCCTCAATATTTACCACGACAAAGGTTTTGCTAACAAAACCAGCAAGATCAAACGCTTGCGTGCGATCAATATCGCTGGCGTTTTCTGTCATTTTATAACCCGTTTGGCCTTCGATCGTATAATTGAATGCGCCCGAGTTGCCCTTGATATGCTCTTTGAACAGATGGCACCAAATGCACCATTCAGCGCCATAAACGATCAATAACCGTTTGTCGTCTGTATTGGCAGCACGCAGCGCGCGATCAAACAAATCCCGCTGAAAACCACATTCGTCATATGAAATTGCACGCCCGCCAAAACAATCCTCGCTAATCGTTTTGGGAAAAATCGAAACATTGACTTCGGCCTGCGCAGGAAGGGCCGCAAATATTAACAGAGCAATTAAGCGGAGCAACTCGCACCACCTAAGACGCAAAATTTGGCACAGTGTGGATGGTTAAGTTTTACAGCACCTTCGGCTTGTTCCAATGTTGTCCCAAGTTCGAACTCAGCAGAATAGGGCAGCAATGTACATGCGAGGACAGCTGGCTTATCAGCGCCTTTGCGTTTAACCACCATCCTTGACGATGCGCACATGATATCGCGTGGTGATTTGTTTAAAATCCCCCAACAATCTGTTGTGATTTCAGGGACATCAACCGTTTCGTCCATTTCAGGGAAAAGTACAGTTATTCCAGGGTTTTGCGCGTCAATGTCAAAGTTGTATTTGGCAAATAGCGCGCTGTAACCGGCGCGACTTTCGGTGTCGCTGTCACCCCAAACGGTTCGTCCTGCGACGGCCATTTTAAACCCTTTATCACGCAACCATTCCATGCCCTTGATCGTTACATCATAACTACCCTTGCCACGTTCAGCATCATGGTTTTCAGCCTTGAAATGATCCAAAGAAATACGCAAAGTCAATTTATCACCATAGACCGACAACAGTTCCAACAGACCCGCTTTTACGGATTTGCGCATCATTGGCAGCATGGCATTGGTCAAGATCAAAACCTCATATCCGCGCTCAAGACAGGCGCGCGCGATCTCAATCATATCTGGGTTCATGAACGGTTCACCGCCCGTAAATGCAATTTCTTGCGTTGCCCAGTTACGTTGTTTTATTTGATCAAGGTAATCTTCAACCTCTGCCTTGGTAATATAAACCAGCGCATCATTCGTTGGTGAACTTTCGATATAACAATTCAAACATTCTATATTGCACAATGTGCCTGTGTTAAACCAAAGCGTTGTCGCCTTCATCAAAGGAACAGATGCGCGTTCTTCGCCCTTGGCTGTAATGTCAGGGTGTTGGAATTTTCCATCCGGAATTTGGATTTCAAGGTCTTTCATGTGTGACGTCTCTATCATTCTTTGGTGCAAAACTGTTGTGCAACAAAAGAAAAGTATACGCAATTGAAAGAAAAGCAGAACACGTAACCGTGTGTTACATATATACTTGCCAAAAATGAACCAAGTCGTAGGTTGTGCGCAACAAAAAAGGTCAGTCCAATGGTATCACAAACAATTCCCGTAAATTCATTCGATTTGACAATCTTTGGTGCGACGGGCGACCTTGCCAAGCGTAAGATTTTACCTGGATTATTTCGACGCATGCGTGCAGGTCAATTTGATGCGCAATCGCGTATTATAGGGGCATCGCGCAAATCATACGATACGGCCGCATTTCGCGCAGAAATCCATGACGCCTTAAAAGAACATATAAAGCCTGAAAACCTAAAGGACACTCAGGTAGAGGCGTTTTTAAATTGCTTACATTATGTTCCAGTAGATATCTTTAACGATGAAGGCTGGGATGAATTGGCCGCCATGCAACGCGATAATGTCGTGCGCGCATACTATTTTTCCGTAGGGCCCAGCCTGTTTGGTGAAATTGCACGAAAACTAACAACGTATAAAATGGTGGATGATCAATCGCGCGTTGTTGTTGAAAAACCATTCGGGCGGGACTTGGAAACAGCCAAAGCATTGAACGCCGAATTGCGTGATTGTTTCGACGAGAGCCAGATTTACCGCATCGATCACTATCTTGGCAAAGAGACTGTTCAAAACCTGATGGCATTACGGTTTGGCAATATTTTATTCGAACCATTGTGGAACTCGCAATACGTAGATCACGTTCAAATCACCGCCGCCGAAAGTTTGGGCGTAGGGGGGCGTGGCGCATATTATGACAAGTCTGGCGCAATGCGCGATATGGTGCAAAACCATTTGATGCAATTGTTATGTTTAACGGCAATGGAACCACCCAGCAAGTTTGAAGCAAACGCCGTTCGGGATGAAAAATTAAAGATTATCAGATCATTAGGGCCTGTTGCTAAATCTGATATTGTACGCGGTCAATATGCAGCTGACGGGGATGAACCATCCTACGTCACAGACAGCGAAAACCCTGACAGCACCACCGAGAGCTTTTTGGCGATGAAGGTGAATATCGAAAACTGGCGTTGGGCTGGTGTCCCATTCTACCTACGCACGGGTAAACGTTTGCGTCATCGGATGACTGAAATCGCAATTGTATTCAAAGATCCTCCGCATTCCATTTTCGAACCCCAAGAGGATCGCCGTGGCAATGTTTTGGTTATTCGCCTTCAACCTGACGAAGGCATGACAATGCGCGTCACGATCAAGGAACCAGGCCCAGGTGGCATGCGTTTACGCGAAGTGCCATTGGATATGACATTTGCCGATGTTTTGGCGGACAAGGTCGAAGATACCCCAGATGCCTATGAACGACTGATCATGGATGTTATCCGCGGTAATCAAACATTGTTTATGCGCGGTGACGAAGTCG
>DKMK01000070.1 GCA_002469545.1 Rhodobacterales bacterium UBA7416
ACCGTTTCGCGACCTTGTATCCAGCTTTGGCGCAGGGTTGGTTGTTTCGGAAATGGTAGCTAGTCATGAAATTATGCAAAAGGGACAATCCGCACATGCACGTGCCGAATTGGGTTTAAACGCAAAATCTACATCGGTTCAAATTGCTGGTCGTGATGCATATTGGATGGCTGAATGTGCAAAGTATGTCGCTGGTAAGGGCGCGCAAGTTATTGATATTAATATGGGGTGTCCTGCCAAAAGCGTTGTGAACGGTGCCGCGGGTTCGGCATTAATGCGCACTCCTGATTTAGCATTGGAGTTAATCGAAGCTGTTGTGAAGGCTGTTGATGTTCCCGTAACGCTTAAAACACGTTTAGGCTGGGACGATGATGATTTAAACGCACCAACATTAGCCGACAGCGCACAAAACGCCGGGGTTCAAATGATTACCATTCATGGGCGTACACGGTGTCAGTTTTACAAAGGTTCTGCCGATTGGCGTGCAATTAGGTCCGTTAAAAAGGCCGTAAATATTCCTGTAGTCGCCAATGGGGACATTACAGATACTGAAACAGCGCGGTTAGCATTAGCCCAATCTGGCGCGGATGGCATTATGATAGGGCGTGGTGCACAAGGTAAACCTTGGGTATTGGCACAAATAGCAGCCGACTTATATGGTTTGAAGCCACCTGTAATTCCTCAGGGTGACGATTTGAGGAATATGATTTCGAGCCATTACAGCGCAATGATCGACTTTTATGGGCCCGAATTAGGCAACAAAGTCGCACGTAAACATTTAGGTTGGTATATGGATGGTTTAGAAATCACATCCATAAACAGGCGCGCATTACAGACACAAAAGGACCCAGCAGTTGTGTTGTCAATGATCGCCGATATGCCAGACAGAAAAATTGATGCATAATGAGTTTTGGTTATGATCAAATCTGGAATAACCTGCCATTTCCGGCTTTGGTAGTGGATCGTAATCAATGTGTCATTCATGGCAACGCGACGGCCGAGCAGTTTGTTCAGACATCTCAAAAACAGATGATGGGGAAGCCTTTGGCCCGCTTTTTTGGAGGCAATTCTGTAGTAATAGATACGCTCCAGCAAGCTCAGGTACAAAAGTCATCCATTGCACAATATGGCGTGAACTTGGCAACATCTAGACGGGCTTCATTGATGTGTGACCTTCATGTCAATTTTCTTGACTTGGAAAGTGGCGAAATGTTGTTGGTTATTCAACCAACCGGCGTTGCACAAAAAATGAATGAATCAATCACACACAGTTCTGCGGCGCGATCGGTTACAGCGATGGCATCTATGTTGGCGCATGAAATTCGAAATCCATTGGCAGGAATTTCCGGGGCCGCACAATTGTTAGCTATGGATGCCAATGACGGTGACGTTGAGTTGGCCGAAATGATCGGACAAGAAGCCAAGAGAATTGGAACATTGGTAGATAGATTTGAACACTTTTCTGATGACCGCCCTGCAGTGCGTAATGCCTTCAATATTCACGACATTTTAGATAGAGCCGTGAGAGCGGCGAGCGCAGGGTTTGGAGAAAGTATTCGATTTAAAAAAGAATACGACCCATCCTTGCCTGATGCATCCGGTGACAGTGATCAAATGCTACAGGTTTTTCAAAACCTTTTGAAAAATGCTGCCGAAGCTGTCGATCCAGATCGCGGTGTTATTCGGTTACGTACTTCGTATCAGTCAGGTGTGAAATTTGCTGTATCAGGTGCAAAACGCGAAACATTACCGTTGCAAATACAGATACAAGACAACGGAAAAGGAATTCCAGCTAATATTAAAGATGAAATTTTCGAACCCTTTGTTTCGTCAAAATCAAATGGCACGGGCCTTGGCCTGTCATTGGTGTCTAAAATTGTCACAAATCACGGTGGGTTAGTGGAATGCCACAATTTAGAGCAGGGTACGGCATTTACACTGCGCCTGCCAATTTGGAAAAGTAATAACACGGAGAGAACTTAATGGACGGCACTATTTTAGTTGCAGATGATGATCGTACAATTCGAACCGTATTATCCCAAGCGTTGACACGTGCTGGCTGTAAGGTACGCGCGACTGGTAGCGTTCATACACTTTGGCGCTGGATCGAAGAAGGTGAGGGCGATGTCGTCATTTCTGATGTTAATATGCCAGATGGCGACGGATTAGATTTGTTGCCACAGATTAAACGAAAACGTCCCGATCTGCCGGTTCTTATTGTATCGGCACAGAACACCGTAATGACCGCGATCAAGGCGTCAGAACTGGGTGCTTACGATTATCTTCCAAAGCCATTTGACTTAAAAGACCTATTGGCAAAAGTTAACAGAGCATTATCGCAAAAAACGATGGGTGAGTTAGATACAGTTATAGATGAAGCGCCTGAAATGCCCTTGATCGGATCAGCGCCCTTGATGCAAGATGTTTACAGGTTGCTGGCGCGCGTTTTGAATACAGACCTGTCTGTTATGGTCACTGGGGAAAGTGGTACCGGTAAAGATTTACTTGCACTGGCCCTGCATAACTTGGGCCACCGGGTAAAAAATGATTTTGTTACGATCAATGCATCAACAGCGACAACACAACGTTTAGATGGCATTCTGTTAGGTGAAAAGGGCGATTTTGAAGTCAGTCAAGCCCCAGAAAATGCAACTATCTATCTTGATGAAATTGGCGAGATGTCACCTAGTTCCCAATTGCATTTGTTAGACATTTTGCGCGATGAAAGACTTAAGGTACGAAATTATCGCATCATTTCTTCCACACGACAAAACCTTGATAACCTTGTTAACCAAGGTTCTTTTCGCGAGGATCTATTCTATCGCCTAAATGTTGTATCCATTGCTCTGCCTCGTTTGCGCGACAGGGTAGGTGATATACCCGAATTGACACGCCATTTTCTTCAAAAATCAGCAACAACTGGTTTACCTTTGAAGTCTATTTCTTCTCATGGTTTGGAGTTAATGCAGAATGCTCCGTGGCTCGGAAACGTTCGAGAATTGGAGAATTTTGTCAGTCGATTGGTCGTGTTATGCGCTGAAGATGAAGTATCTGAGCTTTATGTAATGCAAAATTTGCAAAAAATCCCACAGGCTCCATCATCAAACTCGATTTCCGGTGATGGAAAGCTATCTGGGGCTGTTGAAAAACATATTAAACGGTATTTTGATTTACATGGCGACATCCTGCCTCCGCCTGGTCTGTATAATCGCATACTTCGTGAAATCGAAATGCCACTTTTGGCGCTATCGCTTGCGGCGACCCGAGGCAATCAAATTAAAACGGCTGAATTGTTGGGCATAAATCGAAATACTTTGCGCAAGAAGATCAAAGAGTTAGATATTGTCGTGACACGCAGTAAGAAAATGATGTAAACATGTCACATAACTGAGGCAAATACGGAACAACATAGTCGTGAAAAGCGTTCCGCTGATCAATTTAACCCTTAAAATAAGCCGCTGGCGTCGAACGCGCCGCGTGCAAATGGCGTTTGCTTGGCTATTGATTATTCTTGGCCCAGTGCTGGTTGGACTGACCGTTTACATCACCCAAGGTGGCCTGGGTGGTCGTGCCACAGGAATGGTGCGCGGAATTCTTCTTATTGATGTTGTCTATCTCTTGGTCGTTATATCGCTCATCGGATATTCGGTGATGCGTATATTTGCAGCACGGCGCGCCCAATCTGCTGGATCACGATTGCACCTTCGGCTGAGTGGTGTTTTTGCAATTGTTGCATTGATACCAACAGTTTTAGTAGCTGTGTTCGCTGTTTTAACTCTTAGTATTGGCGTTGAAGGATGGTTTTCCGAGAACGTTAGGAATGTGGTTGGTTCATCTTTGTCCGCGGCTGAGGCTTATAAAGAAGAACAGCGGAATGACCTAAAGACGGATATTAGTTTTATGGCCTTCAATTTGAGCCAGTTAAAGCACGATAAGCCATTCGTTTCGGATGCGGAGATTCGCGTTCAAGTAACACAGTTTCAAAACCTTGTTCAAAGAGGGCTAAAAGAGGCCTACGTGATCGATGGTGGCGCACAAATACGTGCACGTGGCGAGTTGAGTTATTTGTTTGGCTTTGAGAAACCTGACACGACCGATATGAGCCGTGCCATCGAAGGGAAACTGGTTGTAATCGAAGACTGGCCAAACAATGAATTTCGCGCGCTGATACGTTTGACTAACTATGTCGATCGGTTTTTATACGTATCGCGAGACGTGGATGGCAATATTTTGAATTTGTTGGACGAGACTGCGGCAACGGCAAAAACTTACAACCAAATGGAAACACAACGTGATCAAATATTGTCCTATTATGGTCTTCTATATTTAGGCTTTGCGACATTCGTTATTCTATCTGCCATTTGGTTGGGAATGCTGTTCGCAGAACGATTGTCACGCCCTGTTGGGCGCTTAGCCGGCGCGGCACAACGTGTTGGGGCCGGGGATTTTGACGTTCAGGTCCAAGAGGACAACGGCGACGATGAAATTGCCATGCTGAGCCGCGTTTTTAACCGCATGACAAAACAAGTGAAGCGGCAGCGCGACGATTTGATTTTAGCAAACGAAGTGACCGAGCGACGCCGCCGTTTATTTGACAGCGTTTTGTCTGGCGTAACTGCAGGGGTTGTTGGGTTGTCGTCAGACGGGAAAATTGGATTTATTAATTCAGCTGCTGAAAGCCTGTTAAACCTTGATGCTGTCAAAGATGAAGGCAAGGATATTAAGTTAGCAGTGCCCGAATTCACAGCCCTGTTTGAAGCGGCAAAAGAGTCAAACAGTGTTAGCCAAGAAGAGATAAGTTTAACGCGTGCTGGGAACGCGGAAGTCTTATTGGTTCGCGTTTCGTCACGCTATGAGGAACAAGGTGATATTGAGGGTTACGTTGTCACATTTGACGATGTAACTGATTTGGTTTCAGCACAACGGATGGCTGCTTGGGGTGACGTTGCACGTCGGATCGCGCACGAAATCAAGAATCCACTAACGCCAATTCAATTGTCAGCGGAAAGATTGAAACGCAAGTTCGCCCCGATGGTTGGTGATGAAGCCGATAATTTGATCCAGTATTCAGATGTTATTATTCGTCAAACAAACGACTTACGGCGTATAGTTGACGAGTTTTCAAAGTTTGCACGCATGCCAGAGCCAGAAAAAAGGTCAATGAATTTGACATCATTGCTGTCGGATGCGGTGTTGCTGTTTAAGAACGCTTCACCTGAAACTTCTATCACTTTTTCAAATGAGGTCGGGTTGGTGCGTGGCCATCTAGACGAAACGATGATAAATCAAGCCATAACAAACTTAATTAAGAATGCCGGAGAAGCCATTGATACTCATGTAAAAAATGGAGTTCCAAAGTCATACAAACCGGAAATTCGTGTTCTATTGAAATCGCACAATACTGGGGTGCAAATTGTAATTCAGGACAACGGTACTGGCCTCCCTTTGGAACAACGCTCTCGTTTATTTGAACCATATGTAACTCATCGTGAAAACGGTACGGGTCTTGGATTATCAATCGTAAAAAAAATAATTGAAGAACATGGAGGAACTTTAGAGCTGATGGATGCTCCTAGATTTTCCAAAACAAAGCATTTCGGAGCAATGGCTTGCATAAAGTTTCCTAAGCTTACGATTACAAACGATACAAAAACAGCCACAAAAGTGGCGTAAAGGAGCAGAGATATGGGTGATATATTAATTGTAGACGATGAAAAAGACATCCGCGAATTGGTGTCCGATATTTTGGTCGACGAAGGTTATTCAACACGACTTGCGGCGAATTCGGATCAGACATTTGAGGCAATAAATGCGGAAGCACCGATGCTCATAATTCTCGACATCTGGCTTAAAGAAAGCAAATTGGACGGCATCGATATCCTAAAACATGTTCGTTTAAATAATCCAGATATCCCAGTTGTTATAATTTCCGGTCATGGCAATATTGAAATTGCTGTGGCTGCAATTAAACAAGGTGCTTATGACTTTATTGAAAAGCCGTTTAATATCGACCAGCTAATGGTCGTAATATCGCGTGCGATGGAAACATCAAGATTAAGGCTGGAAAACGCATCATTGCGGGTAAAAGACGTGACTTCTTCCGTGATGATTGGAAACTCCGCTGTATTCAAAGGACTTAAGCAACAGTTAGATAAAGTGACTGCAGGCAACAGCCGCGTGATGCTTACGGGCTCATCAGGCGCTGGCAAGGAGGTTGCCGCGCGTTATATCCATGCTCATTCAGATCGGAATACAGGTGCATTTATCTGCGTAAACTCCGCATCAATTTCTTCAGACAAGATGGAGGAAGTCTTGTTTGGCTCAGAAAGCCGCGAAGGTGGCGTTCAGATGGGCCTATTGGAACAGGCTCATGGCGGGGTGTTGTTTTTTGATGAAGTAGCCGACATGCCAAGTGGTACACAGTCCAAAATTTTACGCGTTCTTGTAGAGCAACAGTTTTTACGCGTAGGGGGAAAAGACAAAGTACGTGTTGATATGCGCGTGATCTCATCAACCAACCGTGATTTGAAAGCAGAAATAGAAATTGGAAACTTTCGTGAAGAGTTGTTTCATCGACTAAATGTAGTACCTATAACTGTTCCCTCTTTGGAAGCCAGACGCGATGATATTCCACTGATTGCCGACCATTTCATTTCAGAGTTGAACAAAACACAGGGCCTTCCAAAACGAAAGCTTGGTGATAAAGCATTGGCGCATCTTCAAACGCGTGATTGGCCTGGTAATGTCCGCCAACTTCGTAACGTATTGGAGCGTTCACTGATCTTAGGTGCTGAGGTCGGAGATATTAGCGTCGAGGAGCTACAAGTGAAGGAAACATCTGCCCAAGAGAACGCTCCTGCGCTTGGTGGAAATTTAGTAGGATTGCCTTTGCGCGAAGCGCGAGAATTATTCGAACGTGACTATTTGGTTACGCAGATTAATCGGTTTGGGGGTAATATATCTAAAACCGCTAATTTTGTTGGGATGGAACGTTCAGCATTACACCGAAAGTTGAAAACGTTGAATGTTGTAACGTCTAGTGACTCTGGTGCGCGTATTGCTAAACTCGACGACACCGAATTAGGATGAAAACTTGGGCGTTGACCAAACGTGGCCTATTTGACAAAACTGATCGAATTGCGAAGTGATCCCAAAGGGGAGATCGAAGAATGAAAGTTATCATTTGTGGCGCCGGTCAAGTAGGCTGGCAAATTGCACGACATTTGTCGTCTGAGAGAAACGATGTAACGATCGTAGACAACAACGCAGATTTGGTTGCACGGGCATCCGATACCTTGGATGTTAACGGTATTGCAGGTAACGCCTCATACCCTGACGTTCTTGCGCGCGCGGGTGCTGCCGACGCCGATATGATTATTGCGGCAACTTATTCCGACGAAGTGAATATGGTGACTTGTCAGGTTGCGCATTCCGTTTTTCAGATACCCCGGAAAATCGCTAGATTGCGTGGGCGTTCTTACTTAGACGTTATTTATTCTGATTTGTATCAGCGCGACCACATGCCCATTGATGTCGTCATCTCACCTGAACAAGAAGTTGCAGTTCAAGCTCTTCGTCAATTACGATCACCTGAGACTTTTGATTCAGAGCCTTTCATGGATGGAAAAGCCGAATTAATAGGCTTAACTTTGAACGATGAGTGTAACGTTTTGAATACACCGTTACGACAGTTGTCCGAATTATTCTCGACGCTAAGATCAACGGTCGTTGCCATTCGTCGCGAAGGCGTTTTGTTTGTACCTGAACGAGAAGAACAACTATTGGCCGGGGATCAAGTTTATATTTGTACGAATGCAGAAGATAAGCCACGTTGTTTAGAGATTTTTGGTAAAACGAGCAAAGAGCAAGAGCGTTTCATTATCATTGGAGGCGGCAACGTTGGCCTGATTGTCGCAAAGTCGTTGGAAGATGGTGACAAACGCGTACATGCAAAAGTTATAGAAGCAGACCGAGATTGTGCTGAAAGAATTGCAGACCAATTGGAACGCACCATTGTCCTCCATGGCGATGGCTTGGATATGGAATTGCTGGAAGAAGCAAATATTACAAAATCCGACGCTGTGTTAGCTGTGACCGATGATGACAAGACAAACCTTCTTGCTTGTGCACGCGCCAAGGCAGTTGGTTGTCCGATGGTAGTGGCACTGATAAACGACCCCACTTTAACAACGTTGATGGAGCCCTTGAATATAGATTCATCCGTTAACCCACGTGCGACAACAGTTTCTTCAATTTTGCGCCACATTAGACATGGGCGCGTACGTGCTGTTTATTCAATTGGCGATGCGGAAGCCGAAGTCATCGAAGCACAGGTTATGTCTTCCTCACCTATTGCAGGGTCGTTAATACGTGATGTGGACTGGCCAGAAGGATCGATAATTGGTGCTATCCAAAAGAATGATGGTGAGGCAATGCGACCTGCGGGAAACACAAAGATCGAAGAGGGTGATGTCGTAATTATTTTCACACTTTCTGATGATGTTCCAGAGGTCGAACGATTATTCCAAGTTAACATCGATTTTTTCTAAATGAATACTTGGCTGAGAACTCAACCTTTGTTTGTTCTACTTTTGGGCATATCATCACTGTTGATGTATTTCCCCATGATATATTCCATGAGGTTAGAAGATTGGTTATATGCCCGAACCTTCTTTTATCATGGTACGTTTTTTCTAATTTTAACCAGTATAATATCGATCGCGTTCTTGTCGCGAAAACCAAGTACAAAATCCGTAAGCCATATATTGGATTTATTTTGTAGTTTCATATTTATTCCAGTGTTTCTGGCCATTCCATTAGATTACTTGGTGCCATCGATAAATTTGTTTGATGCATACTTTGAAATGCTTTCCAGTTTGACGACGACTGGGGCGTCTCTGTTTCGTGATCCAAAAAATTTACCCGATGTACTACATTTATGGCGTGCGATCATTGGATGGTCCGGTGGATTTTTGATGTTGGTTACTGCGTTGGGTTTGTTTCAACCAATTGGTCTTGGTGGGTTTGAGGTTTATGATCAGTCCCATAAAATTACATCCCTAGAAACACGCATTAAGAGAGCCGATATGCGCGTTCGCATGGGAACTTATACGGCAAGCATCTTTCCTATATACGCAGGGCTTACTGTCGTTATGAGTTTATTGTTGATCATTAATGGTGATCGCCCATTGGTTGCAGTTATCCACGCAATGAGCACGTTTTCCACCAGTGGGATAAGCAATGTTGGTGGGATGTCGGGCTCTCACTCTGGTGTGTTTGGCGAGATTATAATTGCGTTATTTTTGATTTTTGCGGTTTCAAGGTTTATGTACCAACAGGATTCAGACGGGCATGGTATGCGTCGCTTACTTCGTGACAAAGAAGTAAACCTTATGCTGATTTGCGTAACAGTTATTCCATTTTTACTATTTGTTCGGCACTGGAGCAGTGCAATAGAAATTTCCAATCAAGTAAACTTCGTAGCAGCATTAAGCGCACTCTGGGGCGGTGTTTTTATGGTTTTGTCATTCTTGACAACCACTGGTTTTGAAAGCGAATACTGGAACGCATCACGTGCTTGGTCTGGTTTGGGAACCTCTGGTCTAATTCTAATGGGGTTAGCTGTAATGGGAGGTGGAATTGCGACGACTGCGGGTGGCGTGAAATTGCTTCGCCTATATGCCTTGTATAAACATGGTATTCGAGAGATGCAGAGATTAAGTTTTCCAAGTTCGGTTGTGGGTTCTGGGAATGCAGCAAGAAGCTTTCGCCGAGAAGGCGCTTATGCAGCATGGATATTCTTTATGCTGTTTTTAATTAGCCTAGCAGTTATCATGCTAATGCTTTCTTTAACAGGAATACCCTTTGAAGATAGCATCATCTTAGCCGTCTCTGGGTTGTCTACCACTGGGCCATTAATCTATGTGGCGGGCGAAAGCGGATTAGATTACGCATCCATATCTACGTCAGCCAAAGCCATTTTTTGCGTAGCTATGATTCTTGGTCGACTTGAAGCCTTGGCAGTAATTGCTGTTCTTAATCCCAATTTTTGGCTTAAATAGAGTATTTTCTCCACTTAGTACTTATTAAGGCGTTTTTTACTGGTACTTCACCATTTCGAACTTCATATTAACCTCCAACGATAACAGAACCCGCCCATTAGCGGACGGGACGACCAAAAAGAGGGCTAGGGACAATGGCTGCCGATAACCGTAACTTACAAGATGCATTTCTTAATCACGTCCGTAAAACAAAAATATCGGTCACGATCTTTTTGATTAACGGTGTTAAGCTTCAGGGGAATATCACATGGTTTGATAACTTCTGCGTTCTGCTACGTAGAGATGGTCAATCACA
>DKMK01000054.1 GCA_002469545.1 Rhodobacterales bacterium UBA7416
TGGGTCGATAACAGCGACACCGCACCGGGCAAAAGCTAACATCTTTAGACGTCCGTCGATCCTATTTCGACCCCATGGTCCCCAAATGAAGGAGTTTTGGTGGAGTCGCCGGGTACCGCCCCCGGGTCCGATCCGCTTATTACATGCGCGTTTATTACCATAGTCCCTTACGAGACAGGTCTAATATAGTCCCTAATGCATGCGAATTAAAGGCCTAAACGCAATTCGTTTAATCAAATGCGCTATCAACCTTCAGGTATAATTAACAATTGAACCAATAGGATGGGTCAAAAAAGGCCCCCAATTGAAAAAAATGTATTTCTTTGTTGCCATTCTCATCATTTCGATGATTTCTGGCATTTTGTTTCTAACTGATGCGATGTGGGTAACCCAAAAACGCGCCCATGAAACATCAAATAAACTCCTCAGACTCGAAACCTATGCAGCCGAAGCAAAGGCCGTATTGTTTATGCCCACACGCACGAACGCTATCGATGAACGTGATGGATATCGGGATATTCTACAGCGATTTTCAGGTGCAATTTCTGAATTCAATACGGCCCTTGATCATCCGGATTGGCTGTCGCAACGCATTTTTGCAGACCGCCAAAACGCAAGGCGCATTAGGATATTTCAATCACAATCGTTGCAAATTGTTCAAACGATCTCATTGATTATGCAAGCAGACAGGGTGCGCGACATTCTTAAATCCAAGAATAAGTTGAAAGGTCAAATCCACGACGAATTTTTCAATGACGCCGAAGAAATACTTGCCCAAAAGCAAACACAACTCAATCTTCTCCATGACAACCTTGATGTCATTGTGTGGCTGGTTGTCCCCATACTCATTCTTATATTGGGTTCAATATGGCGATTTATGATCGCACCAATGATAAGATCACAACAAAGATCCTACGAAAAGGCAATCGCCAGCCAAAAGTCAGCAACCCAAATGGCCGAAGTTGCGATCCAAGCAGACAATTCGAAGACCCAATTCTTAACAGTCCTCAGCCATGAACTTCGCACTCCCTTAAACGGAATAATTGGCCTCAGCGAACAGCATAAATCACAAACCATGAGCGAAAAAGGGCGCGAAACAGCCGCAAAAATCTTAAGCAAAGGAACCGACTTGGCAACCTTGGTTGACGAGCTCATCTCTTTTACCGAAAAATACAAGGGCGGCGTGTTTGACATCGATGCGTTCATGGAAACAGTACAAGTCAAACAAAAAGCGGCGGCCAAAGCCACGGACGAAACACCTGAATTCCGTATCCCAAAGGACTGTAAAATATTAATCGCAGACGACAATCGTACTAATCGGGTGGTGATGGATAAGCTGGTCAAACGCATGGGCGGGCAGGCCGACATCGTCGAAGACGGCGCACAGGCGGTCCTTGCCTATAAAGCAGAAAAATACGACCTACTTTTGTTGGATATTGCGATGCCAAACAAAACCGGTGATCAGGCCATGCAGGAAATCCGCACTTACGAAAAATCCCTCAACAGCCCCCCCAGCAAAGCATTGGCCGTCACGGCAAACACATTACGCGAACAGGTTGCAGGCTATTACACATCCGGATTTGATGACTGCCTTGCCAAACCTATAAACTTCGCACGCCTCAGCGAAAAAATCGCAATCCTCACAGCTTCAACGCAACGCGACTAAGCGCGCCACGATACACCAAGGTCACCAACAGAAAACTGATATACAGCAACAAATACCACGATCCCAATTTCCCCAACCGCACCATTTCAAACTGGCTTTGCCCCGCATAAATCCATGTCCCCGTCAGCGTCCCCACATTTTCCGCCAACCACAGGAAAAATGCCGTCATAAACGCCGCCAAGGGCAGGGGCATCCAATATGCACGCGCGCCGATATGAAACCACACACGGGTACGGATAAACAAAACCAACGTCGCCGCAAACAACACCACACGGATATCAGCCCAAAAATGGTGCCAGAAAAAATTCCCATAAATTGCTACCGCCAACACCACAGACATCCAAAACGGCGGGTAGGGCGCAAACTTCATATCAAAAATCCGAATGACCCGCGCCATATAACTGCCCACAGACGCATACATGAACCCTGAAAACAGCGGCACACCGCCAATCTCAAACATCCCATATTCCGGATAATCCCACGATCCCATTTGCAACTTGAACACCTCCATCACCGTGCCCACCACATGAAACAACAAAATCACCTTGGCCTCGCGAAAACTCTCCAACCGCGCCACCAGCAACACCACCTGCATCCCCAGCGCAAACACAAACAGCGCATCATACCGCGTCACCACCCAATGATCGCGCCACACCATCGACGACACAATAATCGCCACCAACAACAGCGCCCCAAACACACTGGCCCACGCCTGCTTGAACACAAACATCACGAACTCAGCACCCCAATGGGGCAACCGCCCACGCATCCAATCGCCCAACCGGCGCTCAATATTTAAATTATTTCCCGTCATACCCGCACATATAGTGTTTCCCCTCACCCCCGTCACGCTATATGTTGATGTAAATGAATCACCTTGAACGACATTAAACTGGGGACCACCATGCCAATTACGCCCGAACAACAGGCCGAAATCGACGATCAACGCGCACAATCAGGCGCCACACGCCGCGCAATCTCCCCCGGCATGGAAGAGCACCTCTACGTCGCCCACGAAGTCCTCGATCACGGCCTGATCCGCGTCATCGACTATATGGGCAACGACAACGCCATCACACAGGCCGCGCGCGTCTCATACGGCAAAGGCACCAAAGCAATCACAAACGACGAAGGCCTGATCCGCTACCTCATGCGCCACTGGCACTCGACCCCGTTCGAAATGTGCGAAATCAAACTCCACGTCAAACTACCCGTCTTCGTGGCCCGCCAATGGATTCGCCACCGCACCGCCAACGTCAACGAATACTCGGCGCGCTACTCGATCCTAGATCGCGAATTCTACATCCCCAAGGCCGAACACCTCGCCGCCCAAGCGGTGATAAATAACCAAGGTCGCGGCGAAGCCCTCACCGGCGACGAAGCCGAAGCCGTGCTAAAATACCTGCGCGACGACAGCAACACCGCCTATGACCACTACGAAGAAATGATGGCCGAAGACGACGATACCAAAGCAGGCTTGGCCCGCGAACTCGCCCGCATGAACCTCCCCTCCAACGTCTATACCCAATGGTACTGGAAGGTGGACTTACACAACCTATTCCACTTCCTACGCCTACGCGCCGACCCCCACGCCCAATACGAAATCCGTGTTTATGCCGAAAAAATGTGTGAGATTGTTAAGGATTGGGTGCCTGCGGCGTATAGCGCGTTCGAGGATTATCGTTTGGGTGGTGCGAATGTGTCGGAACGTGGGATGGAGTGTATTCGCCGCAAACTTGCGGGTGAAGAGGTTACGCAGGAGAACTCTGGGATGAGCAAAGGCGAGTGGCGTGAGTTTGAGGGGATGATTGGGTAGGGGGTTTTCTCTACCTCTGCTTTAGGTTAATATTCTTTTATATATTACAATTTAAAGGACTTGTTGTGAGAAAGAAATTTATTAGCTTATTTGTTGTGTCTGCTCTAGTTTTAGTGGGCTGTGCCTCACAAATAATGGAAGGTTTCGTTGGTAAAGATATTCGTGAAGCTCAGCTTTCGTATGGCCCACCGATAAATGCCTTCGATATGGGTGACGGTCGCCGTGCTTTCCAGTGGAAGATAAACAGCTCGTACACAACACCAATCTATACAACGACAACTGGGAATGTAACGTCCGGCGGCTATCAGGATTGGTATTCGCTTAATTCCATCACCACTGGTGGGCAAACATTTTCATCAAGCTGTATTTATAATCCTCGACGCAGGCATTCTACGCTAGGCGGTAAAAGCCCCCTCGCATTTGAAAGAAGGGCTGCGTAAATGAGTTAGGTGTTCGCAACTAAACGCGGACAAGTCCATGGCGGATATAGATTTGTCTTTGGTATAAGTGAGATTTCGACTGATGTAACTCTACTTTGGCAGGGTTGGAATATTGTCCTTATTGTTAACGCGTTTATCATGTTTAATGATCGGCCAGTGCAAAGAGCAACTGATAGGTTTGTGCCAAAATTTAAAACC
>DKMK01000131.1 GCA_002469545.1 Rhodobacterales bacterium UBA7416
ACCCAGCCTTTTTGGCGGCCAATGAAGACTTTACACCAGTCTTTTTCGCATTCATCCAGTTTTCCAATCACGCCCTGTTCTGCAAATGCGCGTGCTTCGGCGCCTTCGTATGCGCGGCGGCGTAGTGGGGTTTTTTCGCCTTTGAAAATTACTGTACGCACGCCTGACAACAGGCGAAAATGCATCCAGCCACCTTGGCCGTCGATATCTTGGACGCGGCGCCAGTGTTCGTATTCGCCGGTAATCATTAATGGCATGTTGCGGTGTTTATAGACCCAGTCGATACGGTGGGATTTTGAAGGCCCACGGCGTGCATATCCTTCGCCTGCTTTCATCGAAACAAAGCGTGGAAGAGGCAAGTTTGTGATGGGACCGCGGTCTTGGGCGAACACATTACTGCCTAGACATGCCACTAAAATACCTGCAATTACTTTGCCTGTTCTAAACATTGCTCGCCTTTATTTGGGGTTTTGATTTACAGTGGCTTTTTCGCCTTCCCCATTGGCGTAGAATTTGCCAGAATACGCACAAGAAATCCAGTAGGAGAATTCCAAACATGCCAAATTCTGATTTCAAGGTCATCGTAACACGCAAGTTGCCCGATACAGTAGAGGCGCGTTTACAAGAGTTGTTTGATGTGGAATTGAATGAAAGCGACGTGCCGTTCAGCAGTGACCAGCTGGTTTCGGCCATGCAACGCGCCGATGTTTTGGTGCCTACGTTGAATGACCAGATTGACGATACTGTGTTGGCACAAGCAGGGGATCGTTTGAAATTACTGGCAAATTACGGCTCTGGTGTTGATCATATCGATGTGGATGCGGCTCATGCGCAGGGTATTTTGGTTGCCAATTCCCCCACGATCAGTTCTGCCGATACTGCCGACATGACCATTGCATTAATACTGGCCGTGATGCGCCGTTTCAAAGAGGGTTCCACCGTTATGGAATCGGGAAAATGGCAAGGCTGGGCGCCGTCTGCATTATTGGGTGCAAGGGTCAGTGGCAAAACGTTGGGCATTTTGGGCATGGGGCGTATTGGCACCGCATTGGCCGAACGCGCCCGTGTTTTTGGATTAAACGTACATTATCACAACCGCAGCAAGGCGCACCCAGATACGGAAACACGCCTGAACGCGACGTATCATGACAGTCTGCACAGCTTGTTACCAGAAGCAGACATTTTGGCTGTTTGTTGCCCGTTGACAGAGGAAACACAGAATATTTTGGATGCTACGGCCTTAGCTCAAATGAAGCCAACGGCATTTGTGGTAAATACAGCGCGTGGTGGTCTGATTGACGAGGCTGCGCTGGAAGATGCGTTGGTAAATGGACGATTGGCCGGCGCCGCGCTGGATGTTTTAGCGACAGGCACGGAAGTAAATCAAACCCTTTGCGATTTACCAAACGTGATGTTGTTGCCACATATGGGATCAGCCACCCAAGAAGCGCGTCACGAAATGGGTGAAACGGTGATTTTAAATATCAAGATGCACCAAGATGGGCATCGCCCACCGAATATGGTTATTCCGAACGTTTAATTTTTCGCGGAAATAGTATCAAACCTTGGTCAGCGGCGTTCCATTTACAATCACTCCATCGGTCACGATTTCGCATGTCACGCCACGTAGACGGCGCGTGATGTTGTCCTCTTGGCGGACCCAATCCAATGCATCTGAACCATACCGCACCTTCCATTTAACACAGGCATCGTTCCAATAATCATTGACGCGCAACTGCGCTGTTCCTGCCTGTAGGATGGTGCCAATCGGTAGGTTTTCGTGTGACAGATCCATGTCGACGATCATTGTGTCGCCGGGGTGCAGGTCATCACTGCTTGGGTCGCAAACCAATTCTAGGACGCGTTTTTGCAATATGCTGACTTGGATGCGTGGATCGCCTGAGCCATCTTCCAGTTTCATCCATGGTGTGTGGGACCACCGGCAATTTTGGACGCCACCCGCCGCTGTGACAGCGATTTCATCGACATATGTGCGCGCGCCGAAATCGGGGCGAAAGCATAGTTGCTCGATGATTGCGCCGTCTTTGGGCGCGGACATGATTGATGAAATTGCGGCATCGAGGGTTGCGCGATCAGGCTTCATTTTGTCCTCCACAGACATGGCATTTTGGGTTTTTCATTATTTTCACCTTACGCGTATCCCCGTAAAGCGCATCAAAAATCAACATCTCCGAAGACAAAGTTTTTCCCGCGCCTGTGATGTGTTTTATCGCCTCTGCCGCCATCATTGATCCGATGATGCCGGGCAATGCGCCCATGACGCCTGCACTGGCGCAATCGGGGGCCAAACCATCTGCGGGCTCGGTGGGAAAAACACATGCATAACACGGCGTATTTGGGGTGTCGTTGAACAGGCTCAGCTGCCCTTCCCATTGGGTGATTGCACCTGACAACAGCGGTTTATTTTGGATGATGCAGGCGGTGTTGACCATTTGGCGCGTTGCGAAATTATCAGTTCCGTCAATAATCAAATCAAAGTCAGCGAATAACGTTTGTGCATCGCTGACGGTTAAGCGGCGGTTGTATGGAAGGACTGATATAAAGGGGTTTAGTTTCGCCAAACTGGATTGTGCCGCGAAAACCTTGGGCATGTTAAACTGATCTTCGTTAAACAAAACTTGGCGTTGTAAATTGGACAAGCTGACGGTGTCATCATCGACCACACCAATGGTTCCGACACCCGCCGCCGCAAGGTATGACAATACGGGCGATCCAAGTCCGCCAGCACCAACAACCAACACGCGTGCATTGCGTAGTTTTGCTTGGCCTTGGCCACCGACCTCTCGCAATACAATATGACGGGCATAGCGTTCCAGTTCGGCGTCGGACATTTGCGATTTGGGTGTATCGTCAGGACGGTTGTTCAGGGATTCGCGTGCGGTTGCGGATGCACGACGCAAAAAGCGGATATAGAAAATGACAGCCCAAAACAGCACCAACAGAAAGGCACCCTGTGGTGAAATTATCTGTGACAGTGCGTTTAAGAACCCGTCCATCAACGACGACCTGTTGACCCAAAACCGCCAACGCCGCGTGTGGTTTCATCCAAGTTTTCCACCACGTTCCACGCCGCCTGAATTACAGGAGCAAAGATAATTTGTGCAATGCGATCACCGTGATCGATATGAAATTCAGTGTGCCCGTGATTGATCAAGATCACACCCAACGGCCCGCGATAATCCGCGTCAATTGTTCCCGGCGTGTTGGGCAGGCTGATACCGTGCTTTAGTGCAAGACCCGAACGCGGTCTGATTTGCGCCTCGTATCCAGCTGGAATTCCGATGGACAGGCCCGTTGGGATCAGTGCGCGTGCGCCAGATGCAATGGTGATACCAGCGGCGCGTGATTGTTCGGGCAGATTGGCACGTAAGTCCATGCCGGCAGATTGGGGAGTTTCGTATGCTGGCAACGGCTGGGCTGTGTCTGCACCATCAACGAATGTGACCTGAACGTTGATCATCCCAATTCATCCGCAATGTGTTGTGCCAGTTTTTTCGCTACGGCGTCTTTGGACATTCGTGGCCAATCAATTACATCGTTTGCTGTGATGAGGGTCACGTCATTTTCAGAACCACCCATGATACCCGTTTCAGGGGACACATCATTAGCGAGGATCCAATCACATTGTTTACGTATGCGTTTGGCAGTGGCGTTTTTAATCACGTCGTCCGTTTCGGCGGCGAAACCAACAATTAGATTTGGGCGGTCATTTTTCAATTGCGAAACAGTTGCCAAGATATCGGGGTTTTCGGTGAAATCCAAAACAGGGATATCGCCAGATGCATTTTTCTTAATCTTACTGTCGGTTGAGTTTTTCATCCGCCAATCGGCAACTGCGGCGGCGAAAACTGCGCCGTCACATGGCAAGGCACTTTGTACGGCATCCAACATTTCACGCGCCGTTTCAACATGGATGATATCGCAACCCAATGGCATGTCAGCACGTGCTGGACCTGTGACAAAACTGACCCGTGCACCAAGGGCTGCCAGTGCATTTGCAATTGCCGTGCCTTGTGATCCCGATGAGCGGTTCGCGATATAACGCACTGGATCAATCGGTTCATGGGTCGGACCAGAAGTGACAATAACATGCTTGCCCTTCAGTGGGCCGTTTAACAAAATATCTGACGCCGCATCCACAATCGCATCGGGTTCTGTCATGCGACCAAAACCAAATTCACCGCATGCCATATCGCCTTCATCTGGGCCACAGACGTGAATTCCATCTGCACGTAATGTTTTTAAATTGCGTTGAGTGCCGGTATGTTCCCACATGCGAACGTTCATAGCTGGCGCAATCATCACAGGTGTATCGGTGGCCAACAGCAGGGTTGTCGCCAAATCAGACGCCATGCCTAGTGCCATTTTTGCCATCAAATCACCCGTGGCAGGCGCCACGATAATCAGATCGGCTGACCGTGATAATTCGATGTGACCCATTTCCGCCTCGTCTGTCAGATCAAACAAGTCTTGGAAAACTTTGTTGCCTGACAGGGCTGACACAGACAACGGCGTTACGAATTCGGATGCTGCACGCGTCATTACAGGCACAACAGATGCGCCACGTTTTTGCAAAGCGCGGATTAATTCCAGCGATTTATAGGCGGCAATACCGCCCCCAATGATCAATAAAACCCGTCTGCCGTTTAACATGTTTGTCGTGTCCATTTTGTCTGACTTATGTGTAATGGCGACGATGCTGGCTGGCAAGCGGGGGATGGATGCAAAGTTTCATTCGTGCTAGGCAAAGCGCGATAAAGAGAACGAGAACATCATGGAACAGAACTTTCCAAAGCTTACACTGGTATTGGGCGGCGCAAATTCAGGTAAGTCAGCATTTGCTGAACGGCTGACGCGGGCTGCAGGGATGCCCAAGACTTATGTTGCCACAGCGCAGGCGTTTGACGATGAAATGCAAGCGAAGATTGCACAACATCGGGTGGATCGCGGTACAGATTGGGATACGGTAGAAGCACCGATGGATATTGTCGCCGCGCTGGGTAATGGCGTGACGTTGGTGGACTGTCTGACGCTTTGGCTTAGTAATCACATTTTGATGGGCATGGATGTGGACACCACTGACTTTTTGGCTGCTATTGATAGCCCAGTCGTTTGCGTTTCGAACGAAGCCGGTTTGGGTGTTGTGCCAGACAATGCACTGGCGCGGAAATTTAGATCAGCACAGGGACAATTGAACCAAGATATTGCCGCCACTGCTGATTTGGTGGTGTTGGTAACAGCCGGTATTCCGATGGTTCTAAAGGGGCAGTTACCCCGATCCATGTCATGACAAATTGGTGGTGGATACGGCACGGACCGACGCATATGAGCAGCTTTGTCGGCTGGTCGGATGTGCCTGCGGATTTGACAGATACTGCAACATTGGCACGACTGCATGATCATTTGCCTGATGATGCGGTTGTGATTTCGTCTGATCTGATCCGATGTGTCGCAACGGCCGATGCAATCCAAGGCGCCCGCCAACGACTGGACCATGATGACCAGTTGCGCGAATTTCATTTTGGAGATTGGGAGTTGCGTAATTACCGTGAAATCAGCGATGAGCATCCTGAATTGGCACGTGAATATTGGTCTAACCCAGGTGACAGCGCGCCACCAAATGGCGAAAGCTGGAACGTTGGCGCCATGCGCGTAAATGCAGCAGTGGATCGTATTTCGCAGGCTTATGCAGGACGCCATATTGTGGCCGTCGCGCATTTCGGCGTGATTTTAACACAAGTTCAACGTGCCACAGGAATGAGCGCCAGCAGCGCCTTAGGTTTCCAAATTGATAACCTTTCGCTAACCGAAATTGAACATATGGGTGGTGAAGATTGGCGTATTTTGGGTGTTAATCACAACCTGTGATCATCGCATTCACAGATTTGCGTTTGCCAAAATTTAACACACGGGGCACTCTATAAAAATGAACTATGAACTTGCCATTGGCGACAGAACTTATTCCAGCTGGTCTTTGCGTGGATGGTTGTTGTTTGCTGCGTTTGATATCCCCGTATCGGTGCGATCAGCGCGAATGTATTCTGAAGAATTTAAAACCTTGTTGACGGATTTTGCACCTGCAACGCTGGTTCCTGCCGCGCGCCTTGACGGTGCTGTTGTTTGGGACAGTTTGGCGATGGCCGAAGAGTTGGCCCAGCGCCACCCAGAAAATGCATTGTGGCCAACTGACCCGAACTTGCGTGCGATGGCGCGTTCTATCGCAGCCGAAATGCATTCTGGATTTGGCGCGCTACGCACCGATTGCACGATGAATTTAGCACGCCATTACCCAAGCTTTGCACCCAGTGATGCTGTTTTGGCAGATTGCGCACGAATTGAACGATTGTGGGATACAGCACGCGCCGCGCATGACATCAATGGCCCTTGGTTGTTTGGCGAATATTCCATCGCCGATGTGTTTTACGCCCCAATTGCAACACGCTTTGCGACATATGGATTGCCGCGTTCTGATGCATCAGAAGCATATATTCAGGCCCATCTTGCAGAACCAAATTTTCGTCGCTGGCGAGCCATGGGCAAAGCCCAAAATTACATCCAACCCGGCTATGACCATGATTTGCCAGAAGCAGATTGGATTGGGCCAGCTCGCCTGCCTGCAATTGCTGTGGATGGGACGAAGTGTGTAAACGCCGTATGTCCTTATTCTGGCAAGGCAATAACCCACGTTTTGGAATTGGATGGCCGTCGTTTTGGCTTCTGCAAAGAATTCTGTCGCGACAAAACCGTGGCAGACGCCGCAGCTTGGGATGGCTTTATGGAAATTTACCAAATCTAAACCAACATTCATTAGCCGTTAACCATAATTAATACTTCTATTTATGGTGACGGCTGATGATCACACGTACCTATACTGTTGCCTTTCAAGGTATCGAAGCCCGGTTGGTTGAGGTGCAGTGTGCCTTGAATGCAGGGATGCCTGCGTTTCAAATTGTAGGTCTGCCTGACAAAGCAGTAACCGAAGCACGTGAACGGGTTCGTTCAGCGATTACGGCCATGGGTTTGGCGATGCCGTCCAAGAAAATCACCATCAACATGTCGCCCGCCGATTTGCCCAAAATCGGATCGCATTTTGATTTACCGATTGCCATGGCATTGTTAGCTGCCATGGACGTTATTCCACCAGAGATTGTCGAACAAAATGTCAGTATGGGAGAGTTGTCACTGGACGGAAAATTGATCCCAGTGATTGGGTCCCTGCCCGCCGCATTGGCGGCAGCCGAAGCATCATGTGATCTAATTTGCCCCAAAGAATGCGGCGCAGAGGCCGCCTGGGTCGGCGCAGTTCAAGTCATCGCACCGGCCACATTGGGGCAATGCATCGCGCATTTTTCAGGGCGATCACCCTTGTCACCCGCACAACCTGGCGAAGTGGTGCATAACCCCGAAGGACGTTGCATGTCCGATGTCAAGGGCCAAGAGCGTGCAAAACGGGTGTCCGTCGTCAGATAAATTGGA
>DKMK01000016.1 GCA_002469545.1 Rhodobacterales bacterium UBA7416
ATATGGGGGCAGTGACATCGGGCCGTTAATTCAGATGCCGGCGGCGCTGTCTTATCCGATGAATATGAAGACATATGATTGGGGCTTTCAGTCTGAACCTGAACCACATCTGGATGGCCGCAAGCTAGCCACCCCACGCGGTAAAGTGGTCGGTGGATCATCGTCAATCAACGGTATGGTATACGTCCGTGGTCATGCAAAAGATTATGACCATTGGGACGAAAGTGGTGCGAAAGGTTGGTCTTACGCCGATGTATTACCCTACTTCAAACGCATGGAAAACTGGCACAGCGGCGGACACGGCGGTGACAAGGAATGGCGTGGAACAAGTGGCCCGCTGCACGTCACGCGTGGCCCACGTAAAAATCCATTATTCAAAGCTTTTGTAGATGCTGGGCGACAAGCTGGCTATCAAACGACTGACGACTACAACGGTGAACAACAAGAAGGCTTTGGCCCGATGGAGCAAACCGTTTATAAAGGACGGCGCTGGTCAGCGGCAAATGCTTATCTACACCCGGCACTGAAGCGCGATAACTGTAATATTGTCCGTGCTTTCGCGCGTAAAATTGTTATCGAAGATGGCCGTGCAGTTGGAGTCGAAGTTGAACGAGGTGGCAAAATTGAGGTCATTCGAGCCATCAATGAAGTTATCATTGCCGCATCGTCATTAAACTCGCCTAAGCTGTTGATGTTGTCAGGGATTGGTCCTGCCAAGCACCTAAAAGAACATGGCATTGATGTCGTCGCAAATCGACCTGGCGTCGGGCAAAACCTGCAAGATCATTTAGAAATTTACCTTCAGATTGCGAGTTTGAAACCAATCACATTATACCGCCATTGGAACCTTGTTTCAAAGGCGCTGATTGGGGCGCAATGGCTGTTTACTAAGGCGGGCTTGGGCGCATCAAACCAATTCGAAAGCGCCGCGTTCGTCCGTTCAAAAGCTGGCGTTGAATATCCAGATATTCAGTACCACTTTTTACCCATAGCTGTACGTTATGACGGACAAGCGGCGGCAGAAGGTCACGGATTTCAGGCCCATGTTGGGCCTATGCGTTCAAATTCACGTGGTTCAGTAACACTGAACTCCAGCGATCCACAAGATGCTCCTAAAATTCTGTTCAATTACATGAGCACGCCGGAAGACTGGGACGATTTCAGAAATTGTATTCGTTTAACTCGTGAAATTTTCGGGCAAGATGCGTTTCGCGAATACGCAGGCAAGGAAATTCAACCCGGAGCCGCATTGCAAACGAACGAGCAACTGGATCAATTTTTACGCCATGAAGTTGAAAGCGCATATCATCCATGTGGTACCTGTAAAATGGGCGCTGCAAATGATCCAATGGCGGTGGTTGATCCCGAATGTCGTGTCATTGGTATCAATGGATTGCGCGTAGCAGACAGTTCAATTTTCCCACGGATAACGAATGGGAACCTGAATGGGCCCAGTATTATGACTGGCGAAAAAGCCGCCGATCACATTTTAGGAAAGCAACCGTTGCCAAAATCAAACGCTAAGCCTTGGAACCACCCAAAGTGGAAAACAAAACAACGTTAGTTTTGCACCGCTAGTTGCTGATTTAAAACTCTATTTTTAAACTTTTTAAGCGACGAAATATTACAATCATGTATCAGACATAACTCTGCCTTGGATAACGCTCTCGCATAATAGAACCCTTGGTGCTTAGTGCAGCCCTTGGAAATCAACCAGTCTGATTGTTCTTTTGTTTCAATCCCTTCGACCACAACAGATAAATTCAAGGCCCGAACAATTTCGATTGCTCCCGCCATCAACTTTTCACCTGCATTTGCCATCAAACTACGGTCGATTTTAATTGTTTGCACGGGATATCCATTCAATCGCGCAATGTTTGAATATGCACTGCCAAAATCATCAATCGCCAAAGTGTATCCCATCGAAACAATTTCCTGTAACATTTTACTGAAGTGACTCTCTCCAATCTGCAAAGCAGTTTCCGTCAGTTCAATTTCCATTACAGATGGATCAAAACCTGGCATTTTAGACAAGAGCCTTAGTTGTACCAGCAATGCCAAACCCTGAAATTGCATCGGGGAAACATTCACAGAGAGCCGACAATGACGCAATGCTTTTGGCAAGGAAAGGTAGCCCTCGACTGCGTTTTTCAATACCCATCCACCGAGCTCGCTTATCATGCCGGTAGATTCCGCGATTGGAATGAATTCTGTTGGTGGAATATTAGCGCCTGATCTGCTGCGTAATCGTGCCAGCGCCTCTAATCCGGTAATTTTCTTTGTTTCCAGGCAAACAATCGGCTGAAAGGACAACGTTAGACGCCCATCCGCACTCTGCAACGCACTTGCAAGTTCATCTTCGACTTCTAAAAATCGCAGTTTTTTCAAGTATAGTTTTTCACGGAAAATCTGCACCCTATCTCCATCATTTTCCTTAGCCGAGTAAAGAGCCAAATCCGCCTTTACCAACAAGTCATGAAAACTGAGGTACTCGAGTTGTGAAAGGATATACGCAAGTCCAACGCTGGCATCGATTGCAAAGTAGTTGCGACCAATTTTAATTGGGCTTTTTAATGTTGCAATCAATTCACGGCACTCACGCGTGATATCGGTCAAAGCTCTGTTTGATCGCATTAGGATACAAAACTCGTCACCACCAAACCGTGATATGATCGTGTTTTTTGGAAAAAACAGTTTCAGCTTCGATGAAATTTTCTTAAGTAATTTGTCACCGACCACGTGTCCGAATGTGTCATTCACGTACTTAAAACGATCCAAATCGATCAATAAAAGGAATACATTTTCGTTCCCTTTGGCGGCAGTTAAAATAAAGTCATCAGCACGCGATGTCAAATATTGACGATTGCGAAGGCCCGTCAAAAAATCATGGTTCGCTAAATGTTCAATGCGTCGTTTGGCTTGCTCTTTTTCGTCAATGTCCAGTTCAGTTAAAAGCAACGTTTGCATGCCCGATACGGAATCGAAGCTTTTGCGAGCTTCAATTTCGTGTATGCGGGCGCCTTCCTGCGTTTTAACAGGGCATACATAATGTCCCTCTTTTCCCGCCATCAAACCGGACTCTAAAGATCGCAAAACTGAGACCGACATTATACGATCCGACAAATTTGTACCTTGTGCAGTAAAAGCATGGAGAGCCGCAGGGTTAGCATAAATACAATCGCCATCCGTGTTATAAATTGTCACCATTGCGCCCGTATACAAAAGCGCCTGCGAGCCATGAAGAATCGCGGATGACTTTTCTTGCGTTAGCTGGGCTTCGCACAACATAGCCATACGCCCAGAGGCCAATCGGCACCCACGAAAACGACACAGAACTGTTTTGGCTTTGTCTTTGGGGTAAAGAGTCCAACTCTCGTCGAAATAGACGCCGTTTTCGAACTCTTTTTGATACTGTAATAATCGCGCACGAACCGAATTAGACATCCCAGAACCCATATCCCGTTGTGTTAATTCGGTTATTGAATCCGCTTCCCACAGCTCGTTTGCAGATTGATTTGCCCACAGCACCCGTGCATTATCTATGTCGAACACCCAAACTGGAAAGATTGACTCTTCAAATGGGTCCGTTTTGTCTTTGGGAAGCTCAAGTTCTGTCATTATACTCTCGTATTCGGGTTACGCGATAGACTTATTGTCAGCACGAATATTTCAATTTTACACACTTAATTAAAGAAATTTCACATGCTAATTCTACCTAGTGCTGTATTTTTAAGCAACGACCTTATCCAATGACAACGCTTAGTCGACATGAGCGTGACAAGAAATTAGGTTGGTGTGAATAGCCCCTAGTTTCCTAGACGCCTTGCTTGTTCATTTTTTGCTGCCATTCAAAGTCAACGGGTAACAGCATGCCATTTCTAGCATGTTTGCGTTTTGGATTATAGAAAAATTCGATGTAGTCGAAGACATCACTCCTTGCAGCAACTCTGGTTTTATAGACCCTGCGCCTAATGCGTTCACGTTTTAGTAGGTTAAAGAAACTTTCTGCTACCGCGTTGTAGTGACAATTTCCTCTGCGGCTCATGCTGTGTTCCAAGTTATGTTGCTTTAGGAATGCCGCCCAATCAATGCTGGTGAATTGCGAACTCTGATCCGCTGCCCGGCAGGGTATTGCGCAGCAATGTCCCGAAAGGGGGGATGTATCAACACTTTGTCTTCTGGCTTTCATCGCCAAACTGCCATCAGCAATGCTTGCAACACAAGATCAATCGGCTGACGGGATTGCATCCATTGCCGACAGGTGATTGCAGGCAATCACCGAGAGGGCCCAGCCAACAATTTTGCGAGAGTAGAGGTCAATCACAACGGCCAGATACGAAAACCCCTCATATGTTTTGATGTAGGTGATGTCTGTGACCCAAAATCCATCTGGGGCGTCTACATTGAACTGCTTGTCCAATGTATTATTGACGACAACAGATGGCTTGCCACCATACTTGCCCCCTCTCGTGCATGTAAACATGCACTGCCGGGCAGTGAGGCGGCGTTTATAGCCGATCTGGGCCTTGATCCTTGCTAAACGCGCCACACGGTTGGGGCAGCACGTCTCGCCTTGATCACACAGATCGTCGTGCAACTTGCGATATCCGTAAACCTTGCCACTGTCTTCCCATGCTTCTTTGAGCAAGTCAGTTTGACGCTTATCTTCAATGGCTCTTTTGCTGAATGGTGATTTTAGCCAAGCGTAGAACCCACTTGGATGAACACGCAGACCACCCCTGTCGATCATTGCGATGCAATAATCTGGCGGGCAACGGGCACATCGCGCGGATCGAAAATACTGGGCGGTGTGCCTGAACAAACGCATACTTCATTCGTTGACCGGCAGGTGATGTTTACATCACCGAGAGGTTGGCATCCTTGGCGAAGTAACCTCTCGGGGATTGCTTCGCATTCCCCTGTCGGTCAGTGCACGGTGGCCTTTTTAGAATGTCACGCTCCTCTGTGACACGTGCCAACTCTTGTTTAAGCCGCCTAATCTCAGCAGCCTGTTCTATTGTTTCTTCGACGACAACAGCTGGTTTTGAAAACTGCTTCATCCAAGCATAAAGTGAATGTGTACTTACGCCCAAACGCTTGGAAACATCAGCAACTGAATAGCCGCGTTCCGTTATTTGCTTGATAGCATCTTTCTTAAAGTCTTCCGTGAAATGTGGTCGTGTCATTGAGTTCTCCTTGCCTCATTTTTAGGGGACAAGGCGTCTACAATTCTAGGGGCTATTCAGTGTTGCCATGCGATGCCGCGTCAGTGTAATCATTTCCCACCCGCAATCACTTATATAAGCGTTTAAATGGAATTCCTTTTCTCAACTCCGCATGAAAACGCCTTACTGTTTCTATTTTCTATAGCCATCGTTGCTGGGTTAGTTGATGCAATTGCTGGCGGCGGCGGTTTAATTACTTTACCCAGCCTGTTATTGTCAGGCGTACCTCCTTTAACAGTTTTGGGCACAAACCGCATGCAATCTGCAATCGGTGAATTAACAGCTTTCCTTACGTTTTGGCGCAACAATGCCGTCAATATTTCAGGCCTTTGGATCGGTGTATGCGCCACAGCATTTGGCGCAATAATCGGGTCATTTTGCATCAGTTTATTTTCTACAGATTTGCTGAAATCCATGTTGCCCATTTTAATGGCAGTGATTACTGTATACGCCATTTTCTCTACCAGATTACGCAGGTCTGTGCGGGCGCAAGCGCTGTTATCAAATAGAACGTTTATGATTGTTGGCGGCCTATCAATCGGTTTCTACAATGGATTTTTCGGCCCTGGCGTGGGTTCATTTTGGATGCTGGCATTCATTGCTTTGCTTGGTTACACGGCCAAAGAAGCGTCAATCGCGACAAAGCCTTTGAACCTTATGGGCAATGTCATTTCATTACTTTTCTTCGCGTACATTGGGGCTGTCGATATAACACTCGGGTTGGCAATGGGTGCAGGCCAAATCATCGGATCCTTCGCTGGCAGTCATTTGGTGTTGAACAAGGGCGACAAGATTGTGCGGCCTGTATTCATAACCGTGTGCTGTGTCATGACTGCCAAACTATTGTATTCCGAGGCAGCTGCGCGCGGTCTTTTATCGTGGTTTTAACCAGGTGGTTTATTCAAAGTTAAGAAACGAATTCAAAATCCTACTCTCTTCCACGCAGAATACTTGCAGGCCGAAGCATTAGGGGACGCCATGCAAAAATCAGACCCGTTATAAGTGTTGTTAAAACACCACCCATAATAATTGCAAAGGCAGGCCACCCGAAGAATTGATATTCAGATTTCATCACGAATACCATAACCGCCCACCCAGAAAGAACGCCCGTCAACAATGCAACGCATCCTGCTGCTGCGCCCAGTATAATGGACCGCAAGGCAAAGCTTATCAAAATTCGCAAGCGAGACGCGCCAAGGGTCTTAAGAACCGCAGCTTCGAATACACGTGCTGGCTCTCCTGCGGCAGCGGCACCTATCAAAACAACAAATCCACTTAGTAACGTCACTCCTGCGCCATAAGATGTAGCCGTCGCAATTCCCTTCAATGCATCCCCAACACGCGCAATAGCATCACGCACACGAATGGCTGTTATGTTTGGATAACGACTTCCTACGGCGCGCAATAAATCGGCTTCGGCCTCTTTTGCGGCGTAAACAGTGGCAATATTCGTATGAGGCGCACCAGCCAAAGCCCCTGGATTTAGGGTCAGCACAAAGTTAATACTGGCATTTGAAAAATCAACACTTCGAAAATTTGATATGGTCGCTTTAATTTCTCGGCCAAGAATATTTATCGTCAATGTGTCGCCAAGCTCTAACCCAATTTCCAATGCTTCCTCTTCTGCAACACTTACTAATGGCGATCCTGTATAATCTTCTGACCACCACGTTCCCCTCGTGATCGTTGCGTTTTTCGTTGGGAAGGCTGAATATGTTATTCCCCGATCACCTCTGATGACCCAATGATCGCCTGCAACGTCACGCGCATCAATGTTGTTGATGTGCGTGACGACGCCACGGAGCATTGGAGCCGTGTCCACACGCGAAACACGTTGATCACTTTTTACCTTTTCTACAAAAGTTGAAAGCTGATCAGGCTGGATATCCAAGAAAAAGTAAGCCGGTGCAATTTTCGGCAAATCTTGTGCGATTGAATTGCGCAAATTGGAATCAATTTGTCCAACAGATGCCAAAACAGCCAGGCCAAGGCCCAAAGAAAGAATAACAGATGTCGTCTCGCCGCCTGCCCCGCCAATAGCGCCTAGCGCCAAACGTAGCGCAGGATGGTTGCGTACGAATTTAGTGCGCGCTAGCCGCGCAGAAAGCCGTCTGACGGCAATGGCAGATAATACCAATGCGCCCAAGGCAACCAGGATGCCAGCAGCAGTCCACAACGCCAGCAAGGGTGATCCTGAAAAGAGAGCCGCCGCCGCAATTAGTGCTGCGGTCAGCATAAAAATTAAAAGTAAAAATTTAAATCGTGGCCTACCTTTTGGTTGACCAGATGCCGCACGAAACAGCGTAGCAGCTCTTATATTCTCGGCCTGTGATAATGGCCAAAGTGTAAATATTAGTGCGGATAAAAACCCATAAAGCGCCGCCTCTGCCAATGCCGGAAAATGTAAACCAACGGCAATTGGCACCGGGAATGACGTCTCTATTATAGTCGCCAAAAGAATCGGAAGAAGAGCGCCAAGCACCAATCCCACCGTAATGGGGTCTGATCGTATCAGTACATATGTTGGCCACCGTTCACCGAAATGGTAGAGCCCGTCACAAATTGACTGTCTTCGCGGCACAAGAACCAAACAGCGCGCGCGATCTCTAGTGGATCGCCTAGACGGCCGACTGGTACGCTTTGAACGATCTTTTCTAGGACGGCCTCTGGCACAGCCGCAACCATGTCTGTGTCGACATATCCTGGTGCAACAGCGTTCACTGTAATGCCGTTTCGCGCGCCTTCTTGCGCCATAGCTTTGGTCATTCCAATTACGCCGGCCTTGGCCGCACAGTAATTAACTTGGCCGTATTGGCCCGCCTGCCCGTTCACCGAGCTAATGTTGACGATCCGTCCGAATTGCTCTTCAAGCATCCCACCCCATACATTTTTGGACATATTATAAACCGAAGTAAGGTTCACATTGATCACTTCGTGCCACATATCAGGGGTCATGCGTTTAAGCGTTCCATCACGTGTAATACCGGCGTTATTTACGATCACGGTTGGTGTACCAAGGTCGGCTTTGATTTGCGCAATGGATTGTTCGCAAGCTTCAAAATTACCGACATCCCATTTATAGGCGGGGATTCCAGTTTCTGCTGTAAATTTTTCAGCAGCGGCATCATTGCCTGCATATCCCGCGGCGACGACATAACCGCGTTCTTTCAACAACTCGCTAATTCCGCGTCCAATTCCGCGAGTTCCGCCAGTAACAATTGCAGTGCGTTGTGTGCCTTCTTCATTCATAATATTTTCCTTAAGATTGATTATTGTGTAGAACTTATGCCGTGCTTTGCCCTAGCTTAGGGTCAGTGTCACAGAATGGCAAACACCTAAAAAGATGGACAAAATTTCATATGCAAAAATTTGAAAATAAAATCGCAGTCGTCACTGGATCGACCAGTGGCATTGGCAAAGCAATCGCAGTTGAACTTGCCAATGGTGGGTGTGACGTGATGCTCAACGGATTTGGCGACCCACAAGAGATTGAAACGTTTCGCCAAGAGTTGGCACAAACAACAGGTCGTAAAATTGGCTATAGCAATGCGGATATGACGAAACCAAATGATATCCGCGACATGATTACCAGCGCCAAAGCTGAACTTGGTGACATTGATATTCTAATTAATAATGCTGGTATTCAATTTGTATCCCCTGTCGAAGATTTCCCTGTGGAAAAATGGGATGCAATTATCGCCATCAACCTGTCCTCTGCATTTCACACGATTGCGGCGACTTTGCCAGATATGCGCAAAAATGGTTGGGGTCGTATTGTCAACATCGCCTCAGTGCATTCATTGGTTGCCTCGCCATACAAAGCGGCTTATGTGGCGGCAAAACACGGGATTGCTGGCTTGACCAAAACGGTTGCACTTGAATGTGCCCGCGACGGTGTCACGGTTAATGCGGTATCGCCCGGATATGTCTGGACGCCATTGGTCGAGAAACAAGTCCCCGATACAGCCAAAGCACGCGGAATTTCAGAAGAAGAGGTGAAACAAGATGTTTTGCTTGCTGCGCAACCGTCCAAGAAATTTGTCACGGTTGAAGAGGTTGCTGAAACGGTGCTGTTTCTATGCAGTGATACTGCATCAAGCATGACCGGTGCCAACTTAAACGT
>DKMK01000130.1 GCA_002469545.1 Rhodobacterales bacterium UBA7416
TTTGGGAGGTGAAGCAACGCTTACAGTCTTTTGCGCAACGCTAGGATGGTTTGATAACGCCTAATTTTGCCAGTTCTGTATCCAGTGCGGTCATGGATTTCGGCGCAGTTTTTAAGCGATTTTTGATGGCCTCAAAACGCGTTTTTAATGCGTCTTTTTCGGCGCCTTTACAATCATTCCATGGGCGCCCTTGAAGGCCCATGACTAATGCATAAAAAGAAATGAAATGTGGGCGGTTACCCGTTTTCAAAACTTTGAAATATGCTTCATCGGGCCCCAGTTCGCGAATTTCATCGGCTGTGTAAATCTCCGCCTTGGCATAAACCGCATCCGTTGCAGGTCCTAAGTTCCTGATACTGGATGGTTTTTTTGTCATAGCTGATTTATGAAATCTGCCAGTACCGCTGGATACAGTTTGTGTTCCTGTATCAAAACACGCGCCGCCAAATCATCGGCGGTATCATCTGCCATGATCTGTACCGATGTTTGCCCCAACACGGGGCCATCATCCAATTCACTTGTCACAATGTGAACGGAGCAACCACCATGGCTGTCGCCTGCATCGATGGCGCGTTGGTGGGTATGCAGGCCCTTATATTTGGGCAAGAGGGACGGGTGGATGTTGAGAACTTTACCATCCCATTTTTTTGTAAATTCCGACGTTAAAATCCGCATAAATCCTGCAAGGCAGATGATATCAACACTATTTTTGGTCAATATCGCGTGCAAATCAGCCTCAAACGCGGTGCGATCACCCTTGTATGAGCGATGGTCTATTGCGATTGGCTCGACGTTTAACGCGCGCGCTTTGGTCAATCCACCTGCCGTTGGGATGTTGGAAATGACCAGCACGGGTGTTGCGTTAATCTCACCTGATTGCATTGCCTGTACCAGCGTCACCATATTCGAGCCACCGCCTGAAATTAAAATGGCAACGCGTGGAGACATTAAAGTGCGCCTGTGTATGAAACGCTTGATCCTGCAATAACACGACCCATTGTGACGGGGGCGATTCCTTCGGATGCGAGCGCCGTAGTGATTTCGTCCAAATCATTGGCCGCACAGATGGCGATCATGCCAATGCCGCAGTTGAATGTTTTCAATGCTTCGGATTGTTCCAAGCCTGCCTGTGCGATCAGCCATTCAAAGATTGGCAAGCGAGTCCAGGAATTCAGATCTATTTCGGCGCCCAATCCATCTGGCAACGCACGTGGTAGGTTTTCCGTCAATCCGCCACCTGTAATATGTGCCAATGCTTTTAACTTGCCAGTTTCTAGTGCGGCAACAGCGGGGCGGATGTAGATTTTTGTTGGTTCCAGCAGGTGCTTAGACAAGGCTCCTTCGCCAAACGGGCAGTCATCATTCCAAGATAGGCCAGATTTTTCAACGATTTTGCGTACCAGTGAATATCCATTTGAGTGGACACCTGTTGATGGCAAGCCAATCAGAACATCACCGTCGGCCACATCGCGTGGCAACATTGTGCCGCGTTCCATTGCACCAACAGAAAAGCCAGCAAGATCGAAATCGTCGCCTTCGTACATGCCCGGCATTTCGGCGGTTTCACCACCAACAAGTGCTGTATTTGCCTGACGACACCCTTCGGCGATGCCGTTGATCACCATGGTTGCGCTGTCGATATCCAATTTGCCCGTGGCAAAGTAATCTAAGAAGAAGAGGGGTACTGCGCCTTGGCAAATCAGGTCGTTCACACACATGGCAACCAAATCGATGCCGACTGTGTCCAAGTGGCCTGTATCAATGGCGATGCGTAACTTTGTGCCAACACCGTCTGTAGCGGAAACTAGAACCGGATCTTTGAAACCAGCAGCCTTAAGATCGAACATCGCACCGAAGCCGCCAAGGCCGTCCATAACGCCGGGGCGTTTTGTTGACTTTGCCGCTGGTTTGATGCGTTCGACAAGTTCGTTACCTGCGTCGATGTCCACGCCTGCGTCTGCGTATGTTAAGCCTTGGTTCTTGGTCATAATCTGCCCCTATGAATCGATGCCACACCTTTAGCGGATCATTGTGGGGATTAAAATGGCGTTGTTAAAGAAGCTGCTTTACGCGCCTGCCTTTTCGTGAGTTTTTTCGAGACGAAGGCACCGAGCGAAATAAGCCAAGCGATAATAAAGAATTTAAATAGGAGTGGTACCATCAGAAATTCCACTTCGTAAGTGATACTGGTCCATATGGGATACGTTCCAGAACGTATGTTTAGAAACGCTTGTATTAATTCGGATGTAGATAAAACCACAGTATAAAAAATCGCCGTATATGCAATCTCGTTACTTGTTAAAGGTCGCAAAACCGAACGATAATAGTTTGCTCCAATTGTAAAAGCTAAGGCTATCATTAATATAAACAATGCTCGATATCGGATTGACGAAATATCAGTTAATTCAATGAGTTTAAAGTTCACACCGATAAGGAAAATCGCAAATATTGGCGTTAACGCGAGGGTAAACCAAAGTATCGTACTTAGATTGATTTGTTTATATGGCATGTTGTTTTTCAAGGGGCTTTTCAAATTTGGAGCGCTTTAATCGTATAAAGTACAATTTCTAAAGTAAAGTATATTGACGTTAGAAGTTGTTATGATACTGACATCTCAGGCGGGCCTGTAGCTCAGTTGGTTAGAGCAGAGCGCTCATAACGCTTTGGTCGCAGGTTCGAGTCCTGCCGGGCCTACCAAATTGTTATCCGCTCTTTGTGCAACGGATGTGCCCTTGCTTATTTGTGATGATCGTATGTAATTGTGATCGCAGAAATAGGGATTTGATATGTTAAGACGGCTTCTTTCACGTAAAAAATACGAATCTGGTGTGAATATTGGAAAATATTCGCGTGTCAGTAAGGATTCGCAAATCGGCAATCACACTTATATCGGTCGCCATTGTGAAATCGGAAAGACGAAGATTGGCAGATATGTGTCAATTGCGAACAATGTGTCCATTGGGAATGGTGAGCATAACCTGAAACGGGTTTCGACCAGCAGTTTGTTTTATGACAATCCATATGCCGAATTGACGGCGGGCGATTGCACTATCGAAAGTGATGTGTGGATTGCTGTAGATTCAATTATTCGCCGTGGTGTGACTGTTGGGTTTGGCGCAGTTGTTGGGGCTAATTCGTTTGCGAACGCGGATGTACCGGCGTTTGCAATTGTGGTTGGATCACCGGCCCGCATTGTTGGGTACAGATTTGAAGAAGAGCAACGCGAAAAAATCATTGCAAGTCGCTGGTGGGATAACGAACCCGATGTCGCGAAGGATATGATGAAAGCGCTTGAAAGCGAATTTAGCTAAGTACCTTTTAGCGTGGAATTTGGATTTCGGCGCGAAGTCCGCCCAGTTTTGTGCTGTGTGCCAATATGATTTGACCACCGTGGCTGCGCGCGATGTCCGATGCGATCGCAAGTCCCAAACCTGTTCCAGTGCCTTTGTTTTGATTGCGCGCGCTATCGAGGCGCTCAAATGGTTTTAGTGCATCTTCACGGTCTGATTTAGGGATGCCTGGGCCGTCATCTTCGACGATGAAACATACGTTTGAACTGCTGACGAACAAGGTGAGCCGTGTGCGTTCCGCGTGGCGTCCCGCGTTAGACAGAAGGTTTGTGATGGCACGAGTGAGAGCCTGTTTGCGGCATTTTAATGTAATTTCTTCGTTGTTAAGGCCCGTGAACTTCAATTCAACTGTGTGGTCTGCTCGGCGTTGACCCCGCACCAAAGCTTTGACGAAGGTTTTTGGATTTATTTCTGTAAACTCTTCGCCGCTGTCACCGCGCGAGAAGGCCAAAAATTCATTAACGATCCGTTCCATTTCATCAACATCACCTTGAAGCTCTACGAGCTCTTCGGATTCGTCCATTAAACTGATGGAAAGTTTCATGCGGGTTAATGGGGTGCGCAAATCATGACTGACGCCGGATAACATCGCGGTGCGTTGTTCTAAGTGGCGTTCAATACGTGCGCGCATGGCAATAAAGGCATGGCCTGCTTTGCGGACTTCGGCGGCGCCGCTGGGCGAAAAGGGAATTTTATCGCCTTTACCAAATGCCTCGGCGGATTTGGCAAGCAGGCGGATTGGTTTGACTTGGTTGCGTAAAAACACCACTGCGATGGCAATAAACAAAAGCGATGCAAGGCCCGTGGCGACCAATAATTGATGAGGATTGGCCGCAGATGCGCGTCTGCGCGAGAAGCTGATAAAGAGGTCGCGGTCATTCTGGGTCAGCCAAATTCTTACCGCGCGATCGTCCTGTGCCAGGTCAATTGCCGTGATTGTAGGCACTTCTGACCGCAGGGTCGATATGATGTAACGCCCTGATATATCAAAGAAATCATGCGTATCCATGGCGGGAGAAAGGGCGTCCACTGCGCGCACTGTAATTGCCAAGGGTTGTGCCCGAGATTGAAGCGCACGCATTTCGGATTGTTCTGGGGCAGATAGAATATAGCTGATTTCACGGGCAACGTCGGTCGTTTTTGCAATTGTGACATCGCCATACAAACGGTCAATGAAAATTGATGACACCACGGCCTGAATCAGCAGTATTGGAATGGCCAAAATCAGAATAGAACGGCCAAGCAAGCTTTTGGGGAGATGTTTTTTGAGCCGAAGTCCATTTGCCATGGCAACACGGTACGCATTGGTTGAAAGAAACGCAAGAAATGGCATGGTTTTCAAAGGGGATTAAAAAAAAACCGTGTTATGTGAAATATCCTATGGACGGGCAAAAAAGGCTTAGCTATAGAGGCGCTATATTTGATGATCCGGCGTAGCTCAGCGGTAGAGCNNTCCCTACCGCCGGAGCCAAATATTTTCCTAATAACTTGCTGATTTTACTGCCTAATTTAACTTTAGGGAGTACCTTCATGGGTTACAATCTGGATACATCGGTATCATCACCATCCATTCCTCACACGGTTATTCGTGGCAGGACCTACTACTTTCAGATGAGAGTGCCGAAGCAACATCAGCAGTTATACGGGCAATCGATTCGGGCTAGGTTGTCTGAGTGCGAAGAAGAGGCACGTACTTTAGCTACGCATCTTTCCCATCTGCTTAAACAGTCATGGCAATCAAACACCAAGGTTAAGGTGTGTATTGATCAGGCTATTGTCTAACGTCAGCACCTTTGG
>DKMK01000063.1:0-172 GCA_002469545.1 Rhodobacterales bacterium UBA7416
GATTTCAGCCTCAACACCATTTTTTCCGATTTGAAACCGTGGAATCAATAACAGGGGATCTTTGTCATCAATTTTGCTCAGATCGTAATCACTCACTGGCCCAACATATCCAACAATATGGGCAAAATCCGCACCAACAGGATATTGCCGATTTAAACCCAGCCGTGGCGTA
>DKMK01000063.1:380-8660 GCA_002469545.1 Rhodobacterales bacterium UBA7416
ATAAACCTGTCGATTGATTGCCAGGCCATTTCCGTTTCGATCGTAAATCAATCCCCGCGCAGGCGGTTGAAGGCGAATATTGATGCGGTTTTCTTCGGCTAACAGACGAAACTTGTCACCTTGCTTGACGCCCAACTGATGCATGCGCCAGCCCAGCAAACCGGATAATCCCAACTGCGCACCGCCCAGCAATAACGCACGCCGCCCTAACTTGGATTTCTGCGCCTTACTCATGTCGGCCGCCTCACTGGATGAGAAATGGTTTCTTGAACTTTAGAGACTTTAAACATCACACTAATTGCGCCCACGACCAATGGGTAAACCAATATGGATAAACTAAGTTGCACCATGAATGCCCACCACGGTGTTGTTTCCGCAAAGGTGACGACCAACAAGAAACGGCTTAATAATCCAGCTGCCAGTAAAATCAGGCCAATACTAAACCACTCACCGAAAAATAACATTTCAACGAATGCGGGGCGATTGCGGCGTAAAAACTCACAAGCCAAAAGCGCAATAAATGCCCCCAACCCCATCGGGTGCGCCAACAGAATATCGCTGATTAAAAACAAAAAACCAATCAACCAAAATGGCACATATACCGGGTTGCGAATAACCAGTGCCATGGACACCATTAACATGACTTGCGGCCAAATCATTCCATTTGGAACCATTGAAATGGGTACCAAAAGAACAAAGATCCCAAACACACCCAACGCAAAATACAAAAGACGATTGCCTGCAATACGCAATGGTGTGTCGCCATTCATTCGCCCACCTCACTGGCAAACGTATCAGGCAAAACGGGCCCAATTAACCGCTCAGGCTGATTGATCGGCGCGTTGGGGGAATATCGAATAACGCGCAAAAATTCTAAACGTCGAAAATCGGCGGCCAACTGGGCGCGAAATTGACTGTCCGTACCCAGAGTAACCTGACCCACCAATAAATCGGCTGGAAAAACACCACCATCACCAGATGTCACAATGCGATCACCGGGTTTAATCTGTTGAAAGCTTTCGATGAATAATAACGTCGGCGCGGCCGAGTTATCACCAGCCAATATCGCACGTTGATTTGATGGCTTGATCAAAACAGGAATATTACTGGTTGTGTCGGTTACAAATAACACACGCGATGATCCATCACCAACACCAGCAATTCGCCCAACCAATCCCAAACCATCCATTGCCGCCCAGCCTTCGATAACACCGTCAAGACGCCCTAGGTTGATAATAGCAGATTGACGAAAGTGGCTACCGCTGTCAGTTAAAACTTTGCCCGAAATGAAACTCAACTTCGCATTCAGCTTCACCTTATTCAAATCCAACAAACGCGCATTTTCTTGCTCCAACTGCAATGCCGCTTCACGCCATGCTTTCATGCGTTGCAACTCGCGGCGTAACTCTTGGTTCTGGCTGTAAATACGATCATAGCTTTGAAAGTCTTTGACCATTTGGGATGCTTTGGAAACAGGCACCATGGCCCATTCCATGTTCGGAACAACACGATCAATCAATGCCATGCGAATACGTTCGGCACGCGGGTTATCAATCCGCCACAGTAAAAATAACGCAAGCAGAACGACCAAGAAAATCGCTACCCCAATACGGGCCAGCGATCCTGTGAAATTTACATCGTCGTTATTCTGAGTTGCCAAGTAACATCTCCTCGGCGGCGCGGTTTATGCGTCGAAATCGATAATATGCGCCAATTGTTTTTCGTATTCTAACGATTTTCCAGTACCCAATGCCACACAGTTTAATGGATCTTCGGCCACGGTAATCGAGAGGCCCGTTTGCTCACGCAACGCTAAATCTAAATTGCCCAATAATGCACCGCCTCCGGTTAACATCACACCACGATCCACAATATCAGCGGCCAAATCTGGTGGCGTACTTTCCAACGCGGCCATCACAGCCTCACAGATTTGCTGAAAAGTTTCGGTCAACGCATCGGCAACTTGTGCCTGTGTAATTTCGATCTCTTTTGGCACACCATTCAACAAATCGCGGCCACGAATTTTCATCGAACGACCTTTGCCATCGGCAGGCATCCGTGCCGTCCCGATTTCAGTCTTGATACGCTCTGCCGTTGCTTCACCGACCAACAGGTTTTGTTGACGGCGCAGATACGCAATCAACGCATCATCCATGCGGTCACCACCAACGCGTACAGAACGCGCGTAAACAATGTCGCCCAATGACAAAACAGCCACCTCAGTCGTACCACCACCAATATCAACAACCATGGAACCGGTTGGATCTTGGATCGGCATACCCGCACCAATCGCCGCTGCAATTGGTTCAGCAATCAAACCAGCCTTACGAGCACCCGCGCGCAGAACACTGTCGCGAATGGCACGTTTTTCAACAGGCGTCGCACCATGAGGCACACAAACAATAATACGTGGTTTTGAAATCTTTGACCGTTTGTTTGCCTTGCGAATGAAATGTTTGATCATTTCCTCAGCGGCCACAAAATCGGCGATCACACCGTCTCGCATGGGCCGAATGGCCTCAATTGAACCAGGTGTTCTACCCAACATTAACTTGGCGTCTTCACCAACCGCCAAAACCTCTTTGCGTCCATCTTTGATCGTATAGGCAACAACAGATGGCTCGTTTAAAATGACGCCCTTACCTTTGACATAAACCAACGTATTCGCAGTGCCGAGATCAATCGCCATATCCGCTGTGAACAAACTTGTTATATAAGCGAACATCTTCGCACCTTTACCCCTAAGATTCCGCAACCGGAATGATTTGAATTGTTATAAGTCGTGGAAATCCATATGAAAAGCAAAGACTTGAAACCGCGTTAAAAACAGGGTGTTTCGGCTAAAAAATGCTTAGAATTTTGGGCTATTACGCCATCAGGGCCCCTCGCATATGGCAAAGGGCCATCAACTTTAAACAGGTGCAGATTTTTCGCGACGCACCAACAGCTTATTTAGCGCATTCACGTATGCCTTTGCACTGGCAACAACCGTATCGGTATCAGCGGATTGGCCCGTTACAATCTTGCCATCCTCTTCCATACGAACGGTAACAGTCGCCTGCGCATCTGTCCCTTCGGTCACGGCATGAACCTGATATAACTGCAAATGCGCACCATGTGGGAACAGCTCTTTGACCGCGTTAAATACCGCATCAACAGGGCCATCACCCGTGGCCGTCGTTTGACTGTCAACGCCATCAATACTCAGCACCAAATCAGCAGTTTGCGGGCCTTTGGTACCACACACAACCTGCAAAGATTCCACCTGAATGTGGTCATTCGCCGAATTGGTACCTTCGTCAGAAACCAAGGCCAACAAATCATCGTCGTAAATCTCTTTCTTACGATCGGCCAATGCTTTGAACCGCACAAAGACGTCCTTCAGCTGATTGTCACCCAACTCATATCCCAAATCTTTCAACTTGGAACGCAACGCCGCACGACCAGAATGCTTGCCCATCACCAAATTGGTTTCAGACAATCCAATATCCTCTGGGCGCATAATTTCGAACGTATCCGCTGATTTCAACATACCGTCTTGGTGAATGCCACTTTCATGCGCGAACGCATTCTTGCCAACAATCGCCTTGTTATATTGCACTTGGAAACCAGAAACGGTGGCAACACGGCGGCTGATATTCATCAACTTCGTGGCATCCACACCCGTTTGAAATGGCATAATGTCATTGCGCACACGCAACGCCATCACAACCTCTTCCAACGCGGTATTCCCCGCACGTTCGCCCAAACCATTAATGGTACATTCAATCTGTCGCGCACCACCGGCAACTGCAGCCAATGCGTTCGCCGTCGCCATGCCCAAATCATTATGGCAATGCGTGGCAAATATAATATCATCTGCACCGGGAACACGTTCCAACAACATACGGATCAAATCCGCAGATTCCGCAGGCGCCGTATATCCAACAGTATCGGGAATATTAATCGTCGTGGCACCGGCCTTGATTGCAGTTTCCACAGTACGACACAAATAATCTTCTTCCGTCCGCGTCGCATCCATCGGTGACCACTGTATGTTCGGGCACAGATTGCGCGCATGGCTGACCGTGTCATGAATACGCTCGATCATCTCGTCCATCGTCAGATTTGGAATGGCACGGTGCTGTGGTGATGTGCCGATAAACGTGTGAATACGCGGGTTTACCCCATGTTTCACTGCTTCCCAGCACCGATCAATATCTTTGTACATTGCACGCGACAGGCCACAAACCTGTGCATTCTTGGTGTTGGCTGCGATTTCGGCCACAGCCCTAAAATCACCCTCTGATGCAATGGGGAAACCAGCTTCGATAATATCGACGCCCATCTCATCCAGCATTGCTGCGATTTCTAATTTCTCGCCGTGGCTCATTGTGGCACCTGGAGATTGCTCCCCGTCACGCAAGGTTGTGTCGAAAATTAATACGCGGTCTTGTTTTGTCATGATGTAACTCGTTTGCTTAGCTGTGTTGTAAGAATTTCAGGCGCAATGTCCATCCCCTGAGCGTCGCGCCCAAGTAAGGCACGCTCAGAGGTAGCTAAGCAGTAAAAGCGCAGACAGCGCCAACAACGCATTCAGCGCTGGCGCAATAGAAACAGTTTTTGTCGCACATTTACTCATAGGGTGATTAATACGCAGATTCCCTTGGATGAAAAGGGAAAAAGAAATTTATTTCAAGCGTTCAAATGGATCCAACTTACGTCCACGACGCACAACGGGGTCTTGTTCAGACCGCCCCTTGTGTGACTCTTTTGACTTAACCGCAATTTCCTCCTCTGGCTCTTCGAAGATCGAAAAGGTTTCATCGGCTTGGCGGTGGGTCGATATTCCCAGATTTGAAAATGGCATCTGTTTGGTCTGTTGTGGCGCTGTTTTTCGGGCCACAGGCGCACTCATTTTACCAGAAAAGGGATTGTCCTTTGGCTTGTCGCCATTCATTTCCGACCGAAACTGAATCACAGCGGGCAGCGCGAAAACGGCCAATATGCCAACAATCATAAACGGCATGCCCAATCCAGATGGCAAAAACGTTACAACAGGTACGGCTACAAACGGAAATGCGAGGATCAGTAATATGCGCGTAACCCAGCTGTTGCTAAAAAAGAGCTTCTTAAACAGAGAGCCTCGTTTTGCTGATACCTTCTTCGTTCGCGGTTCAGCCTGCTCAATGCGCGGCGCGATCGGTTGCTCTTCAATTATTTCAGGTTGGGTTTCTTGCGACAAAATTCGCGATAACGGCCCATCTTTCACATTAGCCACTGATTGCTGTCCCATGGCGTGGTTGGCGCGGTGTGTTTGGGTTTGTTCAACTTTTGCCGCGGGTTTGGGCTGTGGCCCTTTGCGCTTTCGGTTCAATCCCAAACCCAAGAAAACAAGCGCAAGAATGGCAAAGACCCAAGTCAGTTCATAACTGGTACTGTCTCTCAGCCCAGCCTGACGGCCATCAAGAAATGGTGAAATATGAATAAAATCTGGGTGTCGGGTAAGGTTATAATCGTCAAATGCCTTATCGATAACATCACCCACTCCTTCTGACGATGTGATCGTACCGTTTACGTCGGTAACCAATGACGGCGTTCCATTCACACCTTTTGTAAGCAAATCGAAATTCGCCAATGCATCCATGTTGTCGCGCACATACGCTTTCAGCGCTTCACTTTTATCACTGGGCGCTAAAATCACGCCACGAACGACCGTACTGTCCGCTGTTTCTGACGCATCCACAAAAACCATCATTGCGCGTTCCGCAGTCGTGACCAAGTTTTTCTTCTGCGTCAAAATGGTGTAAAAATTAGGTAAAACACGTACACGAAAATTCACTTCGCGCGCATAATTTTTCGCCACTTTTCTATCGTAATTCATAACCTCGATTAAGGCTGGTGGATCAGATGCCAATGCCGCCGCCAACTCGGCTTCTCTTTCGACATTGTTCGAATACGTAAAATACGCGAGCCCTAACGCTGGAATTGCCATTAACATTTGGGGAATTGCGGGTAAGCGAAACAACAGTATAATAAGACCCAACAGATAGTGCATGGAAAATTCCTTTTTTCAATGCATCAAACCTAACATTTTGTGTATTACATTCAAGGTTTTATACATTCACCGCACACAGAATTTTCATTCAAACCACCCCCAAAGGCCGCGATCAATGCCCGTCAAACAACACCCCACAAATTTCAAACCTATCCCTGCCAAAACATTGGCGGCCTTCGCAGACATCCCCGCCGCCGTGGCATCCGATACCTTGTCGCGCGGTCAAACCATGCAAGGCGGCATAAGGCCCCTCACGCCATCTATGAAATTACTGGGTCAGGCTCGCACCGCCGAATGCCCCGTGGGCGACAATTCCGCCATCCGCGCGGCAATCGGGCTATGTGAACGCGGCCAAGTCATCGTCGTCAACGCCCAAGGTTTCGAAAACACAGCGGTCTTCGGCGGCCTTATGACGCTCTACGCCAAGGAACGCGGCGTCGCAGGGCTGGTGATCGACGGCGCGGTACGCGACAGCGAAGAAATCATAGACGCAGATCTACCCATGTTCGCCCGCAACACTTGCCCACGCGGCCCACGCAAATCTGGCGACGGCTTTGTCGATGGCACAATCGCAGTCGGCGGCGTTGCCATATCCGCAGGCGATCTGATCATCGGCGATGCAGACGGCATCACCGTTGTACCCTATGCCCAAATCGAAACCTGCTTGGCCGACGCTACAGAAGTATTGCGCAAAGAAGAGGCAATCTTAGAAACCCTAAAACAGGGCGGATCACTGGCCGCAATCTATGGGGCGGTGGACGTGGAAAAACTATAATACCGTTTTAATCACAGCCAGCGTTTTGGCAGGCAATGGGCTTTGCTGATCGGCGCAAACCGTCTTGCAAATCGATCTAAAAACGCTTTCGATATTATCTGTGGCCGTTTCAAAATACCTTTTTTGTTTAACGATTGCCATCAACAGATCGCCGGCAAAAAAATCCCCCTCAAGATAAGGATTTTTTAACAACCCACGCAATGCGATTGGCACCAAGAAAGGCAATCCAATCCCTTGCCCGACCAAAATACGAATATCTTCCACGTTCAATTCGCAAATGGGAATTTTTCGCAGCGCGTGGCACCTTTCAACTAAATGTGACGCAGCGCCGGAAACTGGCCAATAATCACGCTCCAACTGCTCTATGCTCAAATGTCCGTTCTTCATATATCGTCTTTCAATCACCACTCAACAATGCTCAATTCAGGCCAATAACCGCGCCATTTCGCGACTTTGTCTCGATAAACCGCCTCAGAAATAATCACCTTATTCGCCTTGACGACCCCGTTCATCAGGTCGGATGTACCCCTTGGTGCAAATACATTCAGTGTCGCACCCTTTGGGCAAATACCAACACACGTCGCGGTGGTCGGAAACGTACGAATGGCATCCTTGCTGGACGTGTACGGCGCGATAGCATTGCCAAATTTAGCCTCGTACCACATATGAACACGCGCTTCGTTTTTGACATCAATTTTTGTGGGGACATCGTGGAAAAGCGCACGAATGCGTTCGGCCTGCGCTTGTTCGCCATCCTCGGACATGTCATTGGGATCGAAATAGATGATGTCGATATCCGAAATTCCATGATCTACCGCATATCCAAATTGCGCGTTCCAAACCGTCTGCGCCAAACAGCCCGCAACCAGCCAGCAATCGGGCAAACCAATTTGCGCCCAACGATCCAAGATCACGGATAATAATGGACTGTTTTCAATATGGCTGACGAGCTTTTTTGTGGTCACACGTCGCTCTTATTGTGCGCTTGGCGTTTCTGCCGTGGGCTCTTCCAACGGTTCTTTCTCTGCCCCATCTGCCCAAATACCGTAAAATACACGGCCCGATTTATATTCCATTTTACCCGTGCCCTCGGGTTTCCCCGCTAAAAATGCACCCGTGTAAACATCGCCATTATCAAACGTCGCAACGCCCATGCCTTCGATTTTACCACCAGCCCATTGGCCAGTGTAATGAAACCCATTGTTTAAGGTCAGCGTGCCTTCGCCATCTGGGCGACCCGCTTTGAACATTCCATCATACAACGATCCATCAGGTTGCAATTCCAACCCTTTACCTTGTTTCACACCTTCAACCCATGTGCCTTCATAAACGTGCCCATCAGGATAAGTTATTTTACCGTTCCCATGGTTGCGTGCATTTTGAAAATCACCAACGTAAATCGTACCATCTTCAAATGTTGCGGTGCCTTTGCCGGCAATGGTGCCATTCACCCAATCGCCAGAATAAC
>DKMK01000063.1:8676-10455 GCA_002469545.1 Rhodobacterales bacterium UBA7416
CCTTGCACAATGCCCTTCACCCAATCACCCTCGATGATATGATTGTCTTTGCTGGTGAATTTGCCATTGCCGTGGCGTTCGTTTTGCACGAACGACCCAACATAGATATCGCCATTTACGTATGCCACACTGCCTTCGCCATTTCGCTCGCCGTTTTGAAACGCACCTTCATAAACTTCACCGTTTGCATCGATCAGCTTACCCATGCCTGCAATTTGATCCTGCGACCAATCACCGTCATATGTCATTCCGTCCTTCAACGTGATCATACCCTTGCCGTTGCGTTTCCCGTCCAACATAGCACCTGCATATGTGCTTTCATTGGCATAGGTGATTTTTGCCTGACCTGATTGCGCGCCATCGACCCAATCGCCTTCATAGATAAATCCAGAGTTGGTCGTCAATTTGCCACGCCCATGATGGTTCGCTTCCTTAAACCCACCACTGTAAACTGAACCATTTGCATAACGCGCCGTACCTTGGCCAGTAATTTTCCCAGACAACCAATCACCTTGATAATTGCCGCCATCCGCAAATGAAATCGTACCCTGGCCGTTTGGCTTTCCTGCGGAAAACTGTCCTTCGAACAGCGACCCATTTGGATATTTCGCTATCCCTTGGCCTTGAATTTCACCGTCGACCCATTGGCCAGTATAACTAAACCCATCGGGCAGGGTGTATGTGCCATTCCCATGGCGCACGCCATCATTAAACATACCCTCGTAAACACCACCTTCTTCGTATTGTTTTGTGCGAATTTCACTCTGCGCCCAAATTGGCGTCACAGAAAATGAAACAGCACCAACAGTGGCACAAATTAGAAGCGTTTTGAAACGTAGCATTGATATTCCTTATTCATTTAGTAATTGAACGAACCCGTTTCCCAACCCTAAAACCAAGTGGGCAATTGGGCAATCATTTTGATTGTACACTTTTAAACTCTGTCACTTGTGTTAAATGTCAAACAAGCATCAAAGGCCAAGCACCAAAGGATTGACAGATGAGCGATAAATTCAAGTTAACAATGGCCCAATTAAACGCCACGGTCGGTGATTTCGACGGCAACTTGGCCAAAGCACGCATTGCGTTCGAACGCGCACGCGCTGACGGCGCAGATATGCTGGCCCTGCCTGAAATGTTTCTCACAGGCTACCAATCCCAAGATTTGGTGCAAAAACCGGCATTCGTCGCCGACGCACAGGCAAAACTTGCCGCCTTCGCCGCTGAATGCGCAGACGGCCCAACAATCGGCATCGGCGTACCACTTCGCGATGGCGACAAGGTATATAACGCCTACGCCATCCTCCAAGACGGTAAAATCGCCACCCAAATCCGCAAACACCACCTGCCAAATTACAAAGTGTTCGACGAAGAACGCATTTTCAACCACGGCGAAATCCACGGCCCATACGTGGTCAACGGCGTCCGCATCGGTTCCCCCATATGCGAAGACGCATGGTTCCCAGACGTCTGCGAAACACTTGCTGAAACAGGCGCCGAAATTCTGGTCAGCCCTAACGGCTCGCCATACTACCGCGGTAAATTCGACAAACGCATATCGCACATGGTGTCGCGCGTTGTGGAATCCGAACTGCCAATGGCCTACCTCAACCTCATCGGCGGCCAAGACGACCAAGTCTTCGACGGCGGGTCATTCGTCATCAACACGGGCGGTGCATTGGCCATGCAAATGCCATTGTTCGAAGAGCACATCGAAACCATCACCTTCAACCGCACCAACACAGGTTGGGTCGCGGAACAAGGCTCCAAAGCCAGCTT
>DKMK01000055.1 GCA_002469545.1 Rhodobacterales bacterium UBA7416
GCCTAATACGGCAACAGTAAGCAGCGTTACTAAAAATTTGTTTATCTTTAAAAATGTCATTTTGCCCCCAAGACAAGCAGCTTAATTTGCGCCATCTTAGCGCGAAACGTTTCCCATGTAGACCCTACAAATAATCACGATATTGCTAGGGCCAAGGGGGAACGTCAAAAAAATACATAAAATTTCAGAACAAAGAAAGAACAAATGAATTAAATTGCCAAGAAAATGGTTAACTACCCCAAAAGTAAGCAGTTTTCTGCCTGATTCTAATTTTTTACTTGGTCAGCGAATCACTTTGTGCAATACCTACAACTGCACAGGAATTGCAAGTTTCTGGCATAAGGCTCGTCAAAAGAGTCAAACATTTGGGACAGGTTGTCATGAATAACGAAACGAATCTAAACCGTCGTGCACTTTTGGGTGCCTTTGCGGGAATCGCAACAGTAACAGCAGCACCGGCATACGCTGGCGTTTTTGGCTACCTTAAAGGTGCTGGCAAAGTTCGCAGCATCCATATGCGTTCTTCACGCTCTGGTGAAACAGTCGACACAATTTATTGGATCGATGGTCAATACATCAAACCTGCGCTGAAAGAAATCAATTGGTTCATGCGTGATTGGCGTGAAAACAAAGCGATCAAAATGGATCGCCGCACAATCGACGTTATCGCGGCAACACACGCCCGTTTGGATACCTCTGAGCCTGTTTACATGTTATCTGGTTACCGTTCATCACGCACAAACGCGATGCTACGTTCCAAATCACGCCGCGTTGCAAAAGACAGCTATCACGTCAAGGGTATGGCGACAGATATTCGCGTAAAATCCCGTTCCGTCAGCCAGATCGCGAAAGCGGCGATGGCAGGGCGTACAGGTGGTGTTGGTAAATATTATCGTTCAAACTTTGTTCACGTGGATTCAGGGCCGATCCGTACTTGGGTCAGCTAATCTCGTAGCTTAAAAAAGCTTACTTAAAATCAATATTCCGAAAATGGCCGCTTTCGCGGCCTTTTTTATGTCGGTTAGGCACGCGTGGTTCCGTCACCTGTCACCAAATACTTAAAGCTGGTCAATTGTTCCGCCCCTACTGGCCCACGTGCATGCATTTTGCCGGTCGCAATGCCAATTTCAGCACCCATGCCAAATTCGCCGCCATCGGCAAACTGTGTCGACGCATTACGCATCAAAATTGCACTGTCGACTTTTTGGAAAAATGCAGCGGCTGTCGCATCATTTTCCGTCATGATGCAATCTGTGTGATTTGACGAATATTGACGCAAGTGCGTAATCGCATCACCCAAACCATCCACAATTTTGGCCGCAATAATCATATCCAAATACTCGTGACCAAAATCATCTGCCGTGGCTGGAATAACACCGTCAATTGCCTGTAACGTCGTATCGCCACGTACTTCTACGCCTGCGTTCAATAAATCTTGGATAAATGGTGCGCCGTGGGTCTGATAAAAAGCGCGGTCAATCAGCAAACATTCTGCCGATCCACAAATCCCTGTACGTCGTGTTTTTGCATTTAATACAACCGCACGTGTTTTTTCGACATCAGCGTCTGCATCCACATAAATATGACAAATGCCTTCGAGGTGGGCAAATACTGGCACGCGGGCGTCGGCCTGAACACGACCAACCAAGCCTTTACCACCGCGTGGTACAATCACATCAATGTAATCCACCATCGTCAACATTTCACCAACGGCCGCACGATCACGTGTCGGAACCAATTGCACGGCATGCGCAGGCAGGCCAACTGACGTCAGCCCGTGCACCAAACAGGCATGAATGGCACCTGACGAATGAAAACTTTCTGAACCACCGCGTAAAATCACGGCATTACCCGCTTTTAGGCACAACGCGCCTGCATCAGCAGTTACATTGGGACGGCTTTCATAAATCACGCCAATAACACCCAATGGCGTGCGCACGCGTTGAATATTCAAACCAGTTGGGCGATCCCAATCAGCCAAAACGGCTCCAATAGGATCATCTTGCGCCGCGACCGCGCGCAAGCCATCAACGATGCCCTGAATACGGTCTTGGTCCAACATTAAACGATCCAGCATCGCAGGCGACAAACCTTTTTCGCGCCCATATTCCATATCCAGCGCGTTCGCCGCGATAATGTCTGCACGGTTTTTCCAAACCGCATCAGCGGCGTTTTCCAACGCCTTTTGTTTCACATCACCGCTGGCAAACGCCAATTCCGCACTTGCCGCCTTGGCCTGTTGGCCAATTTTCTTCATTTCTGCCTGAATATCCATAATGCCTCACAAAACCATATCATCGCGGTGTATCAACGCGCCGCGTCCCGCATAACCTAAAATATCTGCAATCTCTGTCGTTTTTTTACCTGCAATCAGCGCCGCTTCAACTGCGTCATATCCCGCCAAACCTTTGGCCAATTCCCGTCCGGTTTCATCTTGAATACACAACACGTCACCACGATCAAATATGCCGTCAACGCCGCGCACACCGACAGACAACAGAGATTTTCCTGCACGCAGTGCTGTAATCGCACCAGAATCCACAGTGATAAACCCCTTTGGCTTCATCCCTGAAATCCATATCTTGCGCGCTGCATTGGGTGTATTTGCAGATTTGAACCAACTGGCCTTCACGCCGGAACCCAATACTTTCAAAGGTCGATCGACATTACCTTCCATGATCACCATGGCACAGCCAGCCGACATCGCTGTTTTCGCGGCCATCACCTTGGTTTTCATACCGCCTTTGGATGCGGCACTGCCGGCATCGCCCGCGCCATCTTCCATATCAGGTGTGATTTTTTCAATCAGAGGAATGTGTTTTGCATTCTTATCAACCCGCGGATTTCCGGTATATAAGCCATCAACATCCGACAGCAGGATCAACAAGTCACCTTCAACCATCGCTGCCACTTGTGCGGCCAATCGGTCATTATCGCCAAACCGGATTTCATCAGTGGCGACCGTGTCATTTTCATTCACAATTGGAACGACATCCAATCCCAATAACGCCGCCATCGTACGGCGCGAATTCAGGTAACGACGGCGATCTGCGCTGTCTTCTAATGTCAGTAAAATCTGGGCCGTTTTAATCCCAAGCGGCCCTAAAGCCGCCTCATATGCCTGTGCTAAACGGATTTGACCAACGGCTGCTGCCGCTTGGCTCTCTTCTAATGACAGCACACCATCAGGCAGGTTTAAAACACGCCGTCCCAATGCAATTGATCCAGATGACACGATCAAAACGTCGCGCCCCAGCGTTTTTTGATCAGCTACGTCCGCCGCCAATCCACGCAACCAATCCGTACGCAATTCACCCGTTTCGGCGTCCACCAACAAAGCAGACCCTATCTTTATTATGATCCGTTTATAAGGACCTAAGGCCGCCATCCGGTCTCTCCTTCGTCGGCGTCACCCAACGCAAGTGCCAGCTCATCCGCATCACGCTTTTCAACCTGCGCCGCAACGCCGCGTAAAACTTCGGTCAAACCTGTGCGCGCTACACCAGAAATTTGTAAAATAGGACCGCCAACAGCCAGCTCTAATTCATGTGCCTTTACAGCCAATTCAGTTTCGTCAATCGCATCGATTTTGTTCAAAGCTGTTACACGTGGACGATTGGCCAAATCACCCCCGTATTTTTCAAGTTCATTGATGATAGTCTCGTAATCTTCGACAACTGTATCAGATGTGCCGTCGACCAAATGCAACAAAACAGCACAGCGTTCAACGTGACCCAAAAAGCGAACGCCAAGTCCAACCCCTTCGGATGCACCTGCGATCAGTCCAGGGATATCCGCAATCACAAATTCCTTATTATCAACGCCGACAACACCCAAGTTCGGATGCAAAGTCGTAAACGGATAGTCCGCAATTTTTGGGCGCGCATTGGACGTCGCCGCCAAGAAAGTTGATTTACCCGCATTTGGCAAACCCAACAGGCCCGCATCAGCAATCAGTTTCAGGCGCAACCAAATCGTACGCTCAACCAAAGGCTGACCCGGGTTCGCGCGGCGCGGTGCTTGGTTCGTGGATGATTTGAAATGTAAGTTACCAAACCCACCGTTACCACCCTGTGACAAAACATAAGTTTGACCCGGACGGGTCATATCGATGATTACAGTTTCTTGGTCTTCTTCTAAAATTTCTGTGCCAACGGGAACTTTCAGAATGATATCATCACCATCCGGACCGGAACGTTGCTTACCCATGCCTGAACGACCGTTTTGTGCAAAAAAGTGTTGCTGATAACGAAAATCAATCAACGTATTTAGGTTATCAATCGCCACGACAACAACATCGCCACCACGACCGCCATTGCCGCCATCTGGCCCACCATATTCGGTATGCGCTTCGCGACGAAAAGATACACAACCATTCCCGCCAGCGCCGGATTTCAGGTATACTTTTGCAAGGTCTAGGAATTTCATGACAGGCTTTCAAACTTGGTTCTGGTTAAGCGATATAGAAAGAGTTGCGCAGGCTCAAGGCGTGCCGCACTCAAACCCAGCTCTTCGCCATACTTTTCAAAGCCCATTTTGTCCAATACATGCAACGACGCATGATTATCAACAAAACAAGACGCGGAAATGGCATCTATTGGATATGTGGTAAAAGTATAATCAAGGATTGCGACCATCGCTTCACTCGCAATGCCCTGTCCCCAATGGGGTTTTCCAACAAAATACCCAAGGAACGCCTGATCATCGGTATCAACACCCGTACCGATGCTGCCAACAAGGGAACCATCACGTAAACAGATCGCCAGAAATGCTCCCATCACATGCGGCGTACACCTGTCATTGATCCACGCTTTAACCTCTGCTTCTGACCATGGTGATTTTAAACGCGCGGTCATCGGGGCCACATCATCGTTCCCCGCGATGCGTTGTAGATCTCGCCAGTCATCGACTGTGATCTGGCGCAATATCAACCGCTCTGTTTCAATCATAATCATTTCAATGTTCCAATAAAAAAGGGCCGGCAATGCCGACCCTTAAAAACTTAATTTCACACGTCGGTTTATTCAGCTGCCTCGGCTGCTGGCAAAACGGATACAAATGTGCGGCCCTTAAAGCCTTTGTGGAACTTTACGTTGCCACCAGTCAGTGCGAACAATGTG
>DKMK01000097.1:0-1640 GCA_002469545.1 Rhodobacterales bacterium UBA7416
CCCAATGCCATTGCTTTTGCAACGTCAGCCCCTGAGCGGATACCCCCTGACAAGATCAGCTGAACCTTGCGGTGCATGCCCATATCTTGCAACGCTTGAACTGCTGGACGGATGATTGCCAAGGTTGGCTGGCCAACGTGTTCGATGAACACATCTTGCGTGGCGGCTGTACCACCTTGCATACCGTCCAAAACAACCGCATCAGCGCCTGCTTTCACAGCCAAGGTTACGTCATAGTAGGGGCGTGCGCCCGCAACTTTTACGTAAATTGGAACTTTCCAACCTGTGATTTCACGTAGCTCAAGGATTTTAATTTCCAAATCATCTGGGCCAGTCCAATCAGGGTGGCGACATGATGAACGTTGGTCGATGCCCTTTGGCAAGTTACGCATATGTGCAACACGATCAGAAATTTTCTGACCCAGCAACATACCGCCGCCGCCTGGTTTCGCACCTTGGCCAACAACGATTTCAATCGCATCCGCTTTGCGTAAATCATCTGGGTTCATGCCGTAACGTGATGGCAGGTATTGGTAAACCAACTTGGACGAATGCCCACGCTCTTCTGGTGTCATACCACCGTCACCGGTTGTTGTTGATGTACCCGCTGCATTTGCACCGCGACCCAATGCTTCTTTGGCTGGGCCCGAAAGAGCGCCAAATGACATGCCAGCGATTGTGATTGGGATGTCCAGTTCGATCGGGTTAGATGCGTGCAAACCACCGATGGTTACGTTTGTTTCGCATTTTTCACGGTAACCTTCCAATGGATAGCGTGAAATTGATGCACCCAAGAACAATAGGTCGTCAAAACTTGGAACTTTGCGTTTCGCACCGCCACCACGGATGTCGTAGATGCCAGTTGCCGCCGCACGGCGAATGTCGCTGTTTACATCGTTCGTAAACGTTGCGGATTGGCGCGGTGTCGTATGCGGGATGCCGTTTTCGTCAAAATCTTTCATGGTCATTTCCTTAGTACGCGCCAGAATTGTCGACGTCGAAGTTATATAGGTTACGAGCAGAGCCGTAGCGTGTAAACTCTTCTGGTTTTGCGTCCATGCCTGCTTCGGCCAGCAATTCCGTCAGAATCTCGATGTGCTCGGGGCGCATCTCTTTTTTCTCGCAGTCAGCGCCAAGGCTTTTGACTGTGCCGCGTACGAAAAAGCGTGCTTCGTAACAGCTGTCGCCTAATGCATCACCTGCATCGCCACAAACAACCAAGTTGCCTGATTGGCCCATGAATGCTGCCATGTGGCCGATATTTCCGCCAACAACAATGTTGATACCCTTCATAGATATACCACAACGTGATGATGCATTGCCCTTGATGACCAGCAGACCACCTTGGCCTGTTGCACCAGCATACTGGCTGGCGTCGCCTTCGATGACAACTTTGCCAGACATCATGTTTTCCGCAACGCCTGGGCCAGCTGACCCAATGACGTTAACAGTAGCCTGTTGGTTCATACCACCACAGTAGTAGCCAGTTGAGCCTCTAACTGTCACCTCGATTGGGGCATCAAGGCCAACTGCAATCGCGTGCGAACCTTTTGGGTTCACAATTTCCCATGACGTTTGGTTGGTATTATCTGCCTGCGCATGCAGCGTGGCATTCAGTTCGCGCAATCCTTGCGCTTCTA
>DKMK01000097.1:1667-2701 GCA_002469545.1 Rhodobacterales bacterium UBA7416
TGTTTCCAGAAATAAACGGTTGCGGGTTCAGGTTCCCAAACGCGGGCGTCTTCGATGCCAGGTAGGTTTACCAGTGCGCGGTATTCGGAGCCGAATGCCACATATTGATCTGTCTCTGCCATAACGGCTGGCTTACATGCGATCGGGTCGCGAACGACGCCGAAACCATCTTTGGTACCAACGACGAATGTGAAGAAACCGTCCAACGCATCCAAGCTGCTTTCAAGGGCTTCGCCCAATGTCGCACCCAATTGCATTTGGTGGCTAACGTAGGCTGCGCCCACTTCCGTGTCGTTTTCAGATTCAATGTGAACACCTTCACGACGCAGTTTACGACGTAGTGAATTGTGATTCGACAAAGACCCGTTGTGAACCAAGCATTGGTCGCTGCCGGTTGAAAACGGATGCGCACCCATTGTCGTCACAGCTGATTCTGTTGCCATGCGTGTGTGGCCGATTCCGTGTGTGCCAGACATTGAAGCCACATCAAATCGTGCTGCAACATCCTTTGGTAGGCCAACTTCTTTGTAGATTTCGATGGTATCGCCAGCGCTCATTACGCGTACTGATGGGCGTATGTCCGATAGGGCAGCGCGAACTGTTGCGACTGCAGTTGCATCCATTTCTAGGACTGCATGAGTGCTTTTTGTTCTAATTGTTACAGCTGTGCCTGTTGCGGCTTTAATGTCCTGATCTAAATCAGAAAAGTCAGCATCAGGTGTATCAGATTGGACAGTCAGTTTGCCCATTTTATCATTACCTGCGCCATAAATCGCAATGCCCGCACTGTCGGGGCCGCGATCTGTCATTGTGACTAACATATCAGTCAACATGGCACCCAATTCGGGCTCTAAACTTTTATCTTTTAGGAATAATCCTACGATCCCGCACATGGGCGTTGCTCCTTTGTAAATCTGTTCCACACGCTAGCCGAAAAAAACTTGACGTCAACCACCAAGAAACTTTTTTTCCTGTCAGGTAAAAAACACTAGCAAAATAAGTCTTTTCATGTTTCAAATGCGACAGCACTCTTT
>DKMK01000097.1:2762-3016 GCA_002469545.1 Rhodobacterales bacterium UBA7416
AAATTGCAGAGTTAATGGCGAAAATCGCCGAACTCGAGGCAAGTTCAGGTGTGACCAACACCATGTTTGCTGAGACTTATTATTATTTAACAATTCCGTTGATGATTATCATTCACGCAGGCTTTTTAGCCTATGAGATGGGTTCATCACGGTCTAAAAACGTATTGTCGTCGGGCGTTAAGAACATTTTGGCATTCGCCTTTATGATTCCAACATTCTACTTCTTTGGCTGGTGGGTATATTGGGGTTTCCCA
>DKMK01000094.1 GCA_002469545.1 Rhodobacterales bacterium UBA7416
AGTTTGCAACCACTCTTCCATCCATGCATGGATACGATCCGAACCGCCTGATGTTGTGTGGCACAAAAATGTTTCATCGTCCAAACGTGCAACCACGCCATCGTCCGACAAGAAACCGTTTTCGGTACACATCAAACCATAACGACAACGACCAACTTTCAGTGTCGACATCATATTAGTGTACATCATGTCCAAGAATTTGCCCGCATCAGGGCCTTTGACGATGATCTTACCCAATGTGGATGCATCCAACAGGCCAACATTCGTGCGTGTGTTTAGGATTTCGCGCTTAACCGCATCCTTCACGCTTTCGCCGTCTTGTTGGTAACAGTATGGGCGACGCCAATCGGCGACTGGCTCAAAGAACCCACCGTTTTCATCGATCCACGTATGCATCGGCGTTTTGCGAATTGGTTTAAACAAATCACCACGCGCATCACCCGCAATCGCACCCATCGAAATTGGGTGGTATGGTGGGCGGAATGTTGTGGTGCCGACCTGCGGGATTTCTGCATTCAAACTGTCAGCTAAAATGGCCAAACCGTTGATGTTGGATAATTTACCCTGATCTGTCGCCATGCCCAATGTTGTGTAACGTTTTGTATGTTCAACGCTTTCATAACCTTCGCGCGCCGCAAGACGGACATCGGATACTTTCACATCATTTTGGTAATCAAGGAATGTCTTGGTCTGCAACTTGATCGACATGCCCTGTGGCATTTGCCAGATTGGTTCGATCGGCGCTTCGACGGCAGAAACCGCTTTTACAGCCTGCGCTGCGGCAGGTTTATGACCCGCCTCTTTCACAGCTTTGCGGCCCTGCGAAATCGCATCTTTCATCGCGCTTGCTGCATCCAAGTAACCGTTGGCAGTACCGCCAACAACAACAAATCCAGTGCCATCAGCACCCAATGGTGGGCGCGTTGCGTCCGGGCGGAACATTGCTTGGTCCGCATCCCAATTCAATTTACCACCACAATGTGACCACAGGTGCACGATCGGTGACCAGCCGCCAGACATGGCAACAACGTCACATTTGATCTCTTCTGTCGGGGTGCCTTCGCCTGCTTGTGAACAGATCGCAACGCCCGTGACATTCTTGGAACCTTTAACCTTTGAGATCGCCATGCCAGTTTCAACACGAATACCCCGTTCGCGTGTCATGTTTGGCAATACGCCGTCTGCAGAAACGCGGGCATCCAAGATCACAGCAACATTTAAACCAGCATCCAATTGGGCCAGTGCAGTGCGATATCCATCATCGTTATTGGTTGCCAGCACCATAACATCGCCACAAGACGTGCCATAGTTCGTGATGTAATCACGCACAGCACCCGCCAACATAACACCTGGAACGTCGTTACCAGCAAATGAGATCGGACGTTCAATCGCGCCTGTCATCGTGACAATGCGTTTGGCACGAATGCGCCACAGGCGATGACGTGGACCGCCGATTTCTGGCGCGTGGTCAGTCAAACGTTGGTAACCAGTGGCCCAACCGTGATCATAAACCCCTGCACCCATTGTACGTGTCCGCAGTGTGACGTTGTCCATTGTCGACAATTCAGCAACGGCGGCGTCGATCCAATCAGCGGCAGCCATGCCATCAATTTCAACGCCATCCACAGGTGCACGACCGCCCCATGTGTTGGTTTGCTCCAACACCAAAACCTTAGCGCCCGCGCGACCAGCTTCCAGTGCGGCAGCTAATCCAGAGGTACCACCACCGACGACTAAAACGTCAACATGGGCATAGAAATATTCGTATTTATCAACATCCTTGGCCGTTGGCGCCGCACCCAAACCAGCCGCTTTGCGGATTACGGGTTCAAACACGTGTTTCCACGCAAAACGCGGGAACATGAATGTTTTATAGTAGAAACCAGCCGGAAAAACGCGGCTCATGATGCGATTTACACCACCAACATCAAATGCCAGCGACGGCCATGCGTTTTGGCTTTTGGCGGTTAATCCGTTAAATACTTCGGTTGTTGTGGCGCGTTGGTTTGGCTCGAACGTGCCGCCTTCGCCCAAACCAACCAATGCATTGGGCTCTTCTGGGCCTGCCGCGATAATGCCGCGTGGGCGGTGATATTTAAACGAACGGCCAACTAATGTTTCGCCGTTTGCCAACAACGCAGACGCAAGTGTATCGCCTTCGTATGCTGACAGGCGCTTGCCATCAAATGAAAATTCCATCGCTTTGGAACGGTTAATCAGGCGTCCACCTGTTGCTAAACGTGTGCTCATTTCGCAAAACCTTCAAATTCTGGGCGCTTTTTCTTGATCTTGTTGATCAAGGCCTTGGGTGGAACAAACGTTTGCGCGGGATATGTTCCGAACACTTCCAACGTCATGGTACAACGCGCCGCGTGGAACCATTTTCCGCAACCATAAACATGGCGCCAGCGTTCAAAGTGAACGCCCTTTGGGTTGTTGCGCATGAACAGATATGTTTCCAAATCATCATCATTCGCACCCGCACCGTGGCGTTCAATATGGGCCTGACCATCACAGTGCAGATCCGTTTCATCAGCGGTAATCCCGCAATTTGGACAAGTAAGGTTTAACATGTTGCACCTCTGAGTGTGGTTATGTTCATTTGATTGTCTCCAAGCAGCGATCCACAGATACCTTGGCCGTGCGTAACATTTCCAGATCAACAATAATGCTGTCTTTTAGGCGCAACAAATCAAAGCTGACAGTTGTACCGGATGCAACCAGCATATCAAATTGTGCCAGATCAGTATCTTCGGTGAATGGGACTGGGAAAGTGTTATTCAAGCGCTGCAATTCACGTACGATAAATGGTTCGCCATCAAAACGAATGGTCAAAATATCGTCGGCCTGTGCAACCTTTACACCTGAATGCCCCGTAACCTGCCAGCGATCGCCGTCTTTTAACTTATATGTCGCGAAAAACGATGCTGTACCATTTTTGGATGTCGTGTTGATGGTGGCAAAACAAACCTTGGATGCTTCAACCTTAGTCACTTGCACATCACCAGTGGTTTCAAAGATTTCCATTGTTTGCTCTTGGGCAAATGCAGGCAATGATACGCCCAGCGCCAGAACTGTAGTTAAGAAAATATGTCGCATTAGTGTGCCACCCCCGCCGCAACGCTTTCATCAATAAAGCGGCCCTCTTGGAAGCGGTTAAGACCGAATTCCGCGCCCAGTCCGGTTTGCTCGTCCTTGGCCATCAATTCAGCCATGGCCCAACCTGATCCAGGGATCGCTTTAAATCCACCCGTGCCCCAGCCACCATTAATGAAACAACCACCTAGCGGTGTTTTCGAAATAATCGGCGAACGATCGCCCGTAACATCCACAATACCGCCCCAGTGACGCAGCATTTTCAAACGGCTGACCATTGGGAATGTTTCGATTAACGCACGCACGGTTTCTTCCAAATGATGGAATGATCCGCGTTGGGTATAGTTGTTGAAACCATCCGTACCGCCACCGATAACCATTTCGCCTTTGTCTGATTGCGACATGTAGCCGTGAACCGTGTTGGCCATAACCACCACATCCAT
>DKMK01000103.1 GCA_002469545.1 Rhodobacterales bacterium UBA7416
TCTGTCAAAATCTTGGTATCTTGGATAAATCGCCTGGGCCGTAGAACATCAAAAATATCTAAAAAATAACACCCGATACTGTTCTCACACATTCCCAATTTGCCCATAGTTGATCCAAACCGTCGAACCCGCCAATCGTTATCAAACAAAATATACATTGGCATAAAGCGGTTCAAAGTCTCCTCATCCAATTGCAATTTCATAGGTGAAAAATCCGCCATTCCTATGCCGCCTCATCGTTTTGTTTGCGTCACTCGTCTTGAAACACATGGATATAAAAAAGATCCTTATCAATTCCAGCAGAAACCCTACTCTCACGCGTAATCGTGACCAACGATCCGTACTCATCTGCCATGGCACGCAACAATCCTAAAAACACTGCACCAAAGCCACATTTGTAAAATTCATACCTCAAAATATATTCTTTGGGTGATCGCACTTCCAAGCGCATTGTCGGTGTTTCCAAATCGGGAATCGCAATTTGCACACGATCGTAAACATCTTCAAGTGAGTGCAGAAATTCAACGAATGTTTCTCCGCCCAAACGCAACAATTTCTTCACAGCAGGGGAACAATGTTCAGACACAATAAAGGTCCCGTAATCTTCCAATATTTCAGGACGATCACGCTTGGTGGCATGGCAAATTGCATCCAAAACCTGTTCAGTAATTATATCGTCGTAACACAACATCGTTTCAAAGTTATTGAAACTTAAACCAGCATCCGCACATACATCTTCCCAAACGTCATTTCCATAAATGCTTAATACAAAGCATTGTAACCCCCGATTTATCAACCCGTGCATCGACACTTCCTCTGCCAGCCTCTCATCACTGTAACGACAGTGGCTTAAGGACTGTTTGAGGAAACCAATAGAAGTCGTCTAAGATTTTAATTAAAAATCAGTCGGTGCGCCGCCTTCCGCTTTGCGTTTCGCCACAAATTCTTGCAACTCTTCCCTGATGGCTTCGTCCATCGGGGGCGCTTCGAATTCATTGATGATGGCCTTGTATATCTTATGCGCACGTTGTGCGGTCCAATCGCCGCCATTCAACTCCCAAGCTTCGTAATTGGTCCAATCAGACAAGAACGGTCCATAAAACGCATCTACATACCGATCCTGTGTGTGATCAATCGCGAAATAGTTGGCGCCGGGCAAATGACCGACTTCGCGCACGGCATCAATCGCAATATCATCAACGCCAGTGGCAACAATTGACGGTTCCATATAACGTTGGATTTGTTGAATAACTTCGCAGTCCATAATGAACTTTTCAGGGCTGGCAATCAGCCCACCTTCCAACCAACCCGCCGCGTGATACACTAAATTCGTACCTGACTGCACAGCAGCCCACAGGGAATTCGATGTCTCCCACATCGCCTGCCCATCAGGTACATTTGCGGTACACACACCAGACGACCGCATTGGCAATCCGTAATAACGTGCCATCTGCCCAGTCATTTGTGTCGCGCGAATATATTCAGGCGTACCAAACGCAGGCGCGCCCGATTTCATATCCACATTCGACGTAAACGTCCCAATCATCACAGGGCAACCCTTACGGATCATCTGAATCATCACAATCGCAGCTAAACCTTCGGCCAGCGATAACGTTACCGCACCCGACATCGTCACAGGTGCCATCGCGCCGGCCAGTGTGAACGGTGTCACCACAATCGGTTGACCACGACGCGCCAAACGAATGGTGCCATCCAACATCGGAAAATCATGCTTCAATGGTGAAACAGAATTGATATTCGTGTACATGCGTGGCTTTTCTTCGAATTCTTCATGGGTCAAACCACCGGCGATCCGCACCATTTCCATCACATCTTCGACACGCTCTTTGCCCAGTGAATACGCATGTGTAACCTTGTCCGTCAGCGTCAACTTTTCATACAAACAATCCAAATGGCGTACAGATGCGTGAATATCGACAGGCTCAACAGGATAACCACCTGCCACATGGATACAGTTGAAATACTGCGTCAATTTCACGAAATCTTTGAAACCTTCAAAATCACCTGCACGTTTTCCGCGTTCCAAATCCCACATATTAGGCGGCGATGACACATTCACGAATGCCATATTTTTGCCACCCAGCCGTATTTCACGATCTGGATTGCGCGGCGTGATCGTAAACTCTGCGGGCACATCTGCCAGCATTTCATTTAACAAATCGCGCCCAATACGCACGTTTTCACCGTTCACCGTCGCGCCACCTTTTTTCAGGATTTCCAACGCTTGAGGGTTCATAAATTCGATGCCAATATTCTCTAGGATATTGATCACACCTTCATGGATGGCCGCTACACCCTCTTCGTCCAAAGGTTCCGTTGGACGGTCAGTATTTACAACCTGACGCCATGGCATTTGCTCAATAACGGTTTTCACTGCGCGACGTTGATTGCCTGCACGGCCACCGGAACGCGTTCTTACTCTGGACATTTTAGTCTCCCTATTTGGGATCAGACTGCCATGTCAGGCGACCTATTCTTGCCAGAAAGCGACCTTACGCGCCGCTTTCCAATCCTTGCCCGTGAAATAATGAAATCAATTCCGTCACATCGCCTAAAATCACATCTGACAAATCTGCAATTTGCCCACGTTTGGCTGGGCCCGATAAAACGCCGACGTTCATTCCAACACCTGCAGCACGACCGGCATTCAAATCATGCGTGCTGTCACCGACCATAGCGACTTGCGCTGGATCCAATCCAACTTGCTGACAAAACCCCAAAATCGTATCACCAGCAGGTTTCGGCGTAAATCCACTGTCACACCCGATCACCATATCAAACAGATCAAGACACCCCAGCTTTTCTAATTGAACCAATGTCGGCGCTTCTGCTGCGTTTGTCACAACGCCCAATGCAAATCCCATATCGCGAAGCTGACCCATTAACGCGGGTAAATCGCACAATGGTGCAGGCTCTAATCCACTAAATGCTATTTCGCCCTTTGTCAGAATTTCGGCACTATCCAATGTTGGCTCAACACCCTGCCAAACAGCAATCATATCCGCCGTCGTGCCATTCACAAAAACCGACCCACCAGCAAATCGCCGGTTTTGCAAATCGAAACCCGCGGCATCGGCCAGTTTGGCCATTCGCACGTCATCATTTGGGGCGACCGCATCCAACAAAGCCTGCATGCCCGTCCCCCAGCTGGCTTCAAAGTCAATCAACGTGCCATCTTTATCAAACACAATCGCTTTGATTTGCTGTTTATCTACGTCCAATTTGGTATTTCTCCACCTGGTAAAAATTGACGCGCTGCATAAGGCGCGTCGTATTCTAATGTTGCATGATTACAAAAATCCTGAACCCATTGATCATCCATCAAGATAAAGTCCAAAACAGACCCCAAAAACGCTGGATCAGATGCACCATTTTGAACATCCTTAAGATCCGCCCCTGAACTGCCCAAGAATGTCATGAACAAATCATCCTCTGCCGCCAGCCATTCTAACGCCTTAAGTCCAATGATTTCGGCAGATGCCGCAGTAAAAAGCATAAAATTCTCCGCTGTTTCGCAATCATTCGTTAACATTTTTAAGGTTAACTAACGATTAAACGCAATGGAGTTCAAGGGTCATGCCAGGAAGAATACTAATTGCTGATTCAATTGCGAATAACCGTATTGCCCTAAAAACGACTCTCGTTTCTGAATACTTCGAAACAATTTGTGTCGCTGATGCCAATGCGATTTCCCAGGCTGTGTTAAAGTTTCAACCAGACTTGATTTTAATGGCAACACATCTGGGTCGCCACGACAGTTATGAAATCTGCAAAAAACTAAAGTTAAATGCATTCAGCGCTCATATTCCTGTCGTTTTATACACCAACACATCAAAACAAATTGATTGGGGCAAAGCATTAATTAATTTGGTTGATGACGTCCAA
>DKMK01000052.1:0-4465 GCA_002469545.1 Rhodobacterales bacterium UBA7416
AGGCGTGCAATGCGTTCTGGCACCAACTGCATTGGGAGCTGACTGGGGCGTCGTATCCGAACGCACAGCCCCCGCCCGCGCATTCGAAAACGGCATCTACATGGCCTACGCCAATTCCGCAGGAACCGAAAACGGCGCAGCTTATTTCGGCGGCAGTTGTATCGTTGGCCCAAATGGTCAAGATATCGCACGCGCAGGCGATACGCCTTGCGTGATTACCGCAGTGATAAATGCCGACGCCGTCACCACCGCGCAAACACGCCTGCCGTATCTAACAGCACGCAGATCATTACCGTGGGCGAACTAAGACAGCTCGCGCGCCTCTTTGATCACACCATAAAGCGTCGTCAAAACGCTGATGCTCAACAACATAATCAGTGCACCCAACACCTGCCCAATCAATATCAACGGCAGGCTGTTTACAAATTTAAAATTGATGATATTCACGGGAATATACACAAGCGTCAAAACGATACTCGCCCCAATAATCTCAGCTTGATAAGATTTTGTGTCTTCCCACGACTCGCGAATAAACATCAACTTTTCGACCGATGCCGCAGGTAATCCAAAGCTGATGCGTAATGAAAAATAACTAACTGACGCCCCAATGATCAACGAATACAGCATCCACATTGCCGGAGCATCGCCATTTGGCCCCATCACCATATTCCTAGCACCCAACAACATAACAGCTCCGATTGAAACAACGATCAACGGAACCAACATTGCTAAACCAATGAAAAACGCGCGTGCGAAATACCTCTTGATCAAGCCACCGCGCCATATTGGCCAATACGATAAAGGTGTTTCTTCCACCAAAATGAATCGATGCCACCCCACAATGATCCAAATACCAATTACAATCATGACAACAAAGTTCACAAGCATCAAAAGAGCACTCAATCCGATCATCTCTGGATCTGGTTGCGCTCCTGGCGTAGCCAAAATTTGCCCAAAAATTATAAGGTTTTAGGCAAAAAACACCACCGTCATCACCATCCAAGGCAGCAACATAATCCGCATCGCCATCCCAAAATTTCGCACAATCAACCCAAAGGCATGTTTTACTATTCCAAATTTCATTTTTTAAATCCTTTATTTAAAATCAAATACTTAACCTAGTGTCCACACGTTGACACTATGCCATCAAACGCTTCACCCGCTTATTCACCCGCTCAACAATCATGCCCTCTTCTTGGTTCACCAGTTGCCCCTCGGCCACCACAGGGTTCCCCTCGACCAGCAAATCACGCACATTAAATGGCCCGTTCAAAATCAATGCCGCCACAGGATCCCATGTACCAGCCGCCGCCAGCCCTGTCATATCCCAAACCGCAATATCCGCACGCTTGCCAACTTCGATCGAACCCAAATCAGTTCTGTTCAAAACTGACGCACCGCCAAGTGTAGCAATTTCCAATGCCTCGCGTGCACGCATTGCATCAGCTCCGTTATGGACGCGCTGCAACAACATCGTTTGGCGCGCCTCGGACAATAAATGCGCCGCATCACTGGATGCAGACCCATCAACACCCAAGCCGACTTTAACGCCCGCATCCCGCATCGCACGCACCGGCGCGATACCAGAACCCAGCCGGCAATTTGAACAAGGGCAATGCGCCACACCAGTTTTTGATCGCGCGAACAAATCGATTTCGGATGCATTCAATTTCACACAATGTGCATGCCAAACATGTTCGCCAACCCAACCCAATCGCTCTGCATATTCACCCGGCCGACACCCAAAGTTTTCCAAAGAATACGCAATATCTTCGTCATTTTCAGCCAGATGCGTGTGTAACATGACCCCCTTATCGACCGCCATCATTGCCGCATCGCGCATCAATCCTTCGGACACTGTAAACGGTGAACAAGGTGCCAATGCCACCTGCACCATCGCGTTGGGCGATGGGTCATGCAATTCAGCAATCACACGTTCAAAATCACGCAGGATGTCTGGCTCTTTTTCCACCAAGCTGTCCGGTGGCAGTCCACCATTACTTTCCCCCACAGACATCGCGCCACGTGTCGCGTGGAACCGCACGCCAATGGATTTCGCACCTTCGATTGCATGTTCCATTTTGACGTCATTTGGGAAAATGTACTGATGGTCTGAACTTAACGAACAACCAGACAGCGCCAGCTCACCCAAACCCGATTGAGCGGAAACATACATGTCTTCGCCCTGCATTTTTTGAAAAATTGGGTACAGCGTTTTTAACCACCCAAACAACAAGGCATCTTGGCCCGCAGGAACACCGCGCACCAGTGATTGAAATAGATGATGATGTGTATTGATCAGCCCTGGCGTTACAACACAGCCTTGGGCGTCTATCACATTATCCGCAGGGCCCAAATTGGTACCGACCGCAGTGATCGCCCCATCGGTAACCAAAATATCCGCACCCTTCAATTCAGCGCGTTTTGCGTTCATCGTCACAACGACGTCAGCATTCTTAATCAAAGTCGTGTTCTGTCCCATTGCGGCACCTTTGCTAATTCAACCCGTATCAACCTGACGAAAGTGTCACCTTAATTCAAGGACAAAGATCAGTTAGGTATCTTCAGGGGTATATTTCGCATTGGCCTTGCCGATGTAACGCTCCATCAATTCGTCCTCGATTTCGCTGCCGTCATACAGGCCCAGCAAAACACCGCGACGTTGCGAGCGGCCACGCATGTTTTTCAGCTCGTCTTCTGACTTGGTCAAACGTTGCGACATACGCCGCCCCCAGCGACCCAATCGCGCGTACATAAGTTCAAGAACTTCATCGGGTGCACGGCCATCTTTGCACAGATCGTCCAGCTCGTTTGGATCGTTTTCCAAATCAAACAGCATTGGTCGAAATCCACCTTCGGCATGCATCATTTTCCATTTTTTATCGGCTACCATAAACAAACGGCAATCGCGTGGCTCGACGCCCAATTTTTCTGCCACTGGTGTCACAGAATAATCATATTCGCTGATCGCAAATTCACGCCAATTGTCCGGAGTTTCACCTGACAAAAATGGCATCAATGATCGTCCTTCAACAATGTGATCAGGCACTTGCCCACCTGCGGCCTCGATAAAAGTTGCAACGCAATCAATGCTTTCGACCAATTCATCATGCCCCCCAAATCCTTCAAGTCAAAGTTGGCGATACCATCCGTTGGACCAACCAAGATGTAGCGCCTCATACTGCTACTGCAAACGAAGGTGGTTGGGATACTAGTGAATTGACGAAGGGTAATAGCTTTGATGTAATTGTCACAGTCGATATGGAAACCAGCTATTTTTGTGCGTTTCACCCACATATGAAGGCTTCTTTTGAAATCGCTTAAGTTAAATTACCATAATTTAGCTTAAGCGTCTAAAGCACAAAGATATACAGGCATGGCGGGATGGCCTAATCGGCCACCCCTTTATTCTTTATGGCTCTAAACGCACCGCGCCTTGGCTGGCGTTGCCAACATTCGCGGCGTAAACCCGCAATGCGCGGCTGATTTTGCGTTTGCGGACCTCTTCGGGTTTCCATGCGCCTTCGCCTTTGGCGATCATTGCGTTACGGCGTTCGTCCAGTTCGGCGTCCGTTAGTTTCACATTGATTGTGCGGTTCGGGATGTCGATTTCAATGATATCGCCTTCGACGATCAAACCGATATTACCACCTTCGGCGGCTTCGGGTGATACGTGACCGATGGACAGGCCTGATGTACCGCCAGAGAAACGACCATCGGTGATCAAGGCGCATGCCTTGCCCAAGCGCATCGATTTTAGGTATGACGTTGGGTACAACATTTCCTGCATCCCCGGGCCACCCTTTGGACCCTCATAGCGAATGATTACAACATCACCCGCTGTCACTTCTTTGTTCAAGATGCGGTTCACGGCGGTGTCTTGGCTTTCGCACACAATCGCCGGGCCGCTGAATTTCAGAATGCTGTCATCGACGCCAGCCGTTTTCACAACACAACCCTCTTGGGCGATGTTGCCAAACAAAACGGCCAAGCCGCCATCTGTGGAAAACGCATTTGCCTCGTTGCGGATAACACCGTTTACACGATCCACATCCAACTCTTTGTATTCACGTGATTGGCTGAATGCATGGACTGTGCGAACACCACCGGGTGCCGCCAAAAACAGATCATGCGCCGCCTTGTTATTCGTGATCGCCACATCCCAATTTGCAATCGCTTGGGCCATTGTTGGCGTGTGAACTGTGGACACGGACGTGTCCAACAAACCGCAACGATCCAATTCGCCAAGCAGTGCAAAAATACCGCCTGCGCGATGGATATCTTCCATGTGGACGTTTGCGATGGCTGGGGCCACTTTGCACAAACATGGTGTCGTGCGCGACAAACGGTCAATGTCATCAACTGTGAAATCGATTTCTGCTTCTAATGCCATCGCCAATAAATGCAGGATCGTATTAGTTGATCCCCCCATGGTGATGTCCAAAACCATTGCGTTTTCAAACGC
>DKMK01000052.1:4647-6217 GCA_002469545.1 Rhodobacterales bacterium UBA7416
AACATGCCTGAACAGGAACCGCATGTTGGGCATGCTGCTTCCTCAATCGCTTGGACGTTGGCGTCGGACATGTCTGGGTTCGCCGCTTCGATCATGGCGTCGACAAGGTCGACTTTGCGTAGATCGCCATCGATGTCGACTTTACCAGCTTCCATCGGGCCACCAGATACGAATACAACGGGAATATCCAAACGCAGCGCCGCCATCAGCATTCCGGGCGTGATTTTATCGCAATTCGAAATACACACCATCGCATCCGCACAGTGCGCATTAACCATGTATTCCACACTGTCGGCAATCACTTCGCGTGATGGCAGGGAATACAACATGCCATCGTGGCCCATTGCGATACCGTCATCCACGGCGATGGTGTTGAATTCTTTGGCAACGCCGCCGGCGGCCTCAATTTCGCGTGCAACCAATTGACCGATGTCTTTCAAATGGACGTGGCCCGGTACAAATTGTGTGAATGAATTCACCACCGCGATGATCGGTTTGCCGAAGTCTTCGTCGGTCATACCTGTTGCACGCCAAAGGCCGCGCGCACCTGCCATGTTACGGCCGTGAGTTGTTGTTCTGGAACGATATGGGATCATTTTGGGCACCTAAACTGTTTGCTGGATAGGTTTTGCCAAAAATGATGCAGGAATGCTAGGGGATTCTATTTTATAAAATCGACAACGTCTAAATAGATATTTTCAGCCTTTTCGTATTCGAGGTGAAAAGGAAAAGCCATTTTTTGAATATCCCCAATAATAACTTCTTTATTCATTTCATCAGCTCTATTCATGTAGGCTGAAATAAGATGATGAAAGATTGGTTCACGAACAGCTCCTAGGACATGGGCAGGCGATACATCTTGCTGCTTTAGCATTTTCCGCCATTGCTCTAGCCCAACGTCCGCAAACTCATGTTCCTCAATGGATTTAATGACCTTATCAATAACATCCAAATTGATCATATAGGACGACTGCTCTGAAGAAAATTTAGCACTTAATACTATTGCATGAAGCTGTCGAAGTTCTAACTCTGTAAACTCGATTTTCATCTATTCTAATGCCCGCCTAATTTCTTGAACCAACCGCGAATGGCGTTGCCCATGCGTGAACCGCCTGCTTCGACGGTATCCCACGTTTCACCAACATCATCCAACACAGGGTCGATGCGATCACGTTTGAATTTTTGCAGCAATCGATAGATGCCCAACAAGATCAATGCGAAAAACGTAAAGAAAATGATGTTAAACCACGGGATAAACGTCGCATCAGGCCCATCCACCAATTTCATCGAAGTCGCATTTGGAAAAACAGAGAAGAATTTGTTGCGCCAGCCATAGTGACGAACCGCAACCCATTTCGCATCCTCTTCGTTCGACGCCAATTGCTTTGCTTGGGCTGACAAATCGGAACTATCGAACTTAAAATATGGCGGCCAACTGAATCCTGTATCTTCGTTGCGATAAACCATGACTGACCCGTCGGGACGAATCGTATCAATAAAGCGAACATCACGTGTGTCTGCGTTCGCAGTACCAGCATCCGCCTGCGCCCAGAAAAAACTGTTTGCGGCG
>DKMK01000117.1:0-323 GCA_002469545.1 Rhodobacterales bacterium UBA7416
CCACCGGTCAAAACTTTACCGGATGATGGAACCACAGTGTTAAACGCACGACCCAAACGCGTAATAGAATCGAGCAAGATGACAACGTCGCGCTTGTGCTCAACCAAACGTTTGGCTTTTTCAATGACCATTTCGGATACGGCCACGTGACGCGTTGCTGGTTCGTCAAAGGTCGAGGACACAACCTCCCCTTTTACGGACCGCTGCATGTCAGTAACTTCCTCTGGGCGCTCATCGATCAGCAAAACGATCAGATAGCACTCAGGATGGTTCTTTTCGATGCTGTTGGCAATATTCTGTAGCAAAACAGTTTTACCAGTACG
>DKMK01000117.1:475-705 GCA_002469545.1 Rhodobacterales bacterium UBA7416
CGTGTTTCGGTCAAAGCAAAATAACGCTCTGCTTCTTCAGGGGCTTTGATCAAACCATGAATTGTATCACCGGTGCGCAACGAGTGTTGGCGGATCATTTCAGGTGATACGTAAATGTCATCTGGGCCAGCCAAATAGTTAGCTTCAGGCGAGCGCAGGAAACCAAATCCATCTTGCAGGACTTCCAAAACACCATCGCCAGAGATTTCCCAACCTTCATCTGCGCGTTC
>DKMK01000117.1:831-1059 GCA_002469545.1 Rhodobacterales bacterium UBA7416
GGCGTCAAAGGTCGTATCAGTCATGGGTATATCCAACCAAATCGTATGAAAGCATACGTTGGCGTTGAGTAAAAAATGTTGGTTTTACACGATCCCCGAATGGGGCGTTGCAAATCATCTATGTTTTTTGGGGGGTCGAGTCAATCAGGCACGGGTTTCTCAGAATTTAACAACCACAGAAATTACAATTGCGATCATCAATACTGTTGGTACTTCGTTCATGATCCG
>DKMK01000117.1:1099-1571 GCA_002469545.1 Rhodobacterales bacterium UBA7416
CCCCAACCAAGAATGAAAAGCTGACATTGAGATCACACAAGCTGCTTTTACCCAAGGCCAGTATTCGGACCAATCAACAATGCCAGGTGTGGCAACAAGCAAAAGCCCAAAAATCCATGTGCTTGTCATCGCAGGCGTCATGATCACTTTAAACAACTTGCTTTCCATCATGCAAAACAGGTCATGGGTTTCGCCACTGAGCTTTACTTTCTCAGAATGATGAACAAACAATCGTGGCAAATAGAAAATACCGGCCATCCATGAAATGACGGAAATAATATGGATCGATAAAATCCATGGATAGGCTTGGGCAAGAACGTCCGTCATATCACTCTCCATCTTAGCCTTACTTAATATAATATATATATAAAGAGAAAGATGATGATTAAGTAGGGAAGCCATTTTCTGTGGATTAATTAGTTATCCAAATTGTTATACAGGAGGGACAGAAATTAATCACATTTTGTGGATG
>DKMK01000117.1:1604-2390 GCA_002469545.1 Rhodobacterales bacterium UBA7416
CCCTGTGGATATTGTTTGGATAACCTTTTCATCAACACAGCAGATGTTATTCATACCCCAAGGGGATGAAATACGTGAAAACGATGCGAGAAAGATGTGTTATCCCCTATTGCGCAGTTACTCACCATTATTCAGAAGACTTCATGAATAAACTCTTAACTTAAGACATAGGTTATCCACATGGTTATGCCCGTTATCCTCGCTTCTGGTTCTGAGATCCGTGCCCAAATGCTGCGTCAAGCGGGTGTGGATTTTTATATTCAAATCGCTCGTGTGGATGAGCAGATGATAAAAGAAGCTCTTGTTGCTGATGGTGCCCTGCCTCGTGATATTGCCGATGCTTTGGCAGAATCAAAGGCGCGCAAGGTCGCCCAAATGCACTATGATGCGTTTGTCATCGGTTGCGATCAGGTTCTGGAATTCAACGGAAACCTATTGTCCAAACCCAAAAGCCCGGATGAAGCGATCGAACAGATCACCGCCATGCGCGGAGAGCGACATACATTACTTTCCGCCGCAGTCATCTATTATGAAGGCAAGCCAATCTGGCGCCATGTTGGACAAGTTCGTCTAAGAATGCGGGATGCAACGGACGCCTATATATCGGGCTATGTTGAGCGCAATTGGGATAGCATTCAGCACAGCGTTGGTGGATATAAATTAGAAGAAGAAGGCGTACGGTTGTTTCACAGTGTTGAAGGGGATTACTTTAACGTTCTTGGTATGCCACTTTTACAACTTCTGGCATTTTTAACCCTTCGTGGAGTGATCGAACAATGAGCCTAC
>DKMK01000117.1:2428-2968 GCA_002469545.1 Rhodobacterales bacterium UBA7416
CATTCAAAATCGCCACAGCTTCATCGTCATTGGCTAAAGACCTACGGCTTGCAAGGGTTCTACATTCCTATGGACGTGTCACCAGAGAATTTGCGTGAGGTTTTGACGAACTTGCCAAAAATGGGTTTTGTTGGCGTTAATATAACGATCCCTCATAAAGAAGCTGTTTTGCAGATTGCTGATCTGGTTACCGATCGCGCAACACTTATAGGCGCCGCGAACACTCTGATTTTCCGCAAAGACGGTAAAATCCACGCGGACAATACAGACGGCTATGGGTTTCTTGAAAACCTCAAAGCGGGCGCTCCGACTTGGAACCCAAAATCAGGTCCAGCNNGTTGTTTTAGGCGCTGGCGGCGCATCAAGGGCCGTAGTCGCCTCGCTACTGGATGCTGGAGTACCTGAAATTCTAATTTCAAACCGTACGCGTATCCGGGCGGAAAAATTGGCGAAAGACTTTGGAAAACGGTTGCAGGTTGTTGATTGGGTTCAAGCAGGAAACGTTTTGGAAGAGGCAACACTAACCGTAAACACCACATC
>DKMK01000117.1:3076-3226 GCA_002469545.1 Rhodobacterales bacterium UBA7416
TTACAGACCAATTTCCTTCGTGAGGCAGAAGCACAAGGCTGTATTACCGTCGATGGTTTGGGAATGTTGCTGTATCAAGCGGCCCCTGGATTTGAACGTTGGTTTGGTCATCGCCCCGAAGTTGACAGCGCAACACGTGCTGCGGCGCTT
>DKMK01000117.1:3277-3513 GCA_002469545.1 Rhodobacterales bacterium UBA7416
ACTGCGTCTATATTCAGTGAATTTGGCTGTGACGTTTGGGATGCGGACGCGGCAGTGCATCGCCTTTACGACAAGGATGGCGCCGCTGTTGCGCCAATATCTGAAGCATTCCCACAAGTGATAGAGGCAGGTGCAGTTTCACGCGCGCAACTGCGCAAACTTATATCTGCTGATCCGTCGGTACTAAAAACCATTGAAAAAATCGTGCATCCCTTGCTGGTTCAGGATCGTGCAGA
>DKMK01000117.1:3521-3984 GCA_002469545.1 Rhodobacterales bacterium UBA7416
CTCAAAGTGATATCTTGGTGTTTGATATTCCGTTGCTGTTTGAAACAGGTGGCGACGCGAACATGGACGGCGTTGCCTGCGTTTGGACAACGGCCGAAGTTCAAAAACAACGCGTCATGGAGCGTGGCACAATGAGCATGGATCAATTCGAAGTGATCCGTTCAAAACAACTGCCCGCAGATGAAAAACGGGACAGATCTGATTTTGTTATCATTACAGATACGATTGAACATGCACGCGCACAGGTGCAAAATGTACTAACCCAAATTCGTCAAAGGATGACAGATGCGTGAGATCGTACTTGATACTGAAACCACAGGTTTTGACCCTTTCACTGGTGACCGTATTGTAGAAATTGGTGCGCTTGAATTGGAAGGTCACGTACCCACTGGGGTCCAGTTTCATGAATACATCAACCCCGAACGCGGAATGCCGGATGAAGCATTTCAGGTTCACGGTTTGG
>DKMK01000028.1 GCA_002469545.1 Rhodobacterales bacterium UBA7416
GCGGCGTTTATTTCGGTTGGGTTTTGATCCACATCGGCAAATATCGCACGGCCTAATCCTGCGGCATCTATGAGATCGAGGGTTTTGGTTGTGATATCCATATTTGCTAAACCACGATCCGTAACCAACAGTGGATTTTTTATACCTGCAGTTGCGCAGGCATCCGCGATTTGAGAAATGCGACCAGCACCAAATCGGATGGTGGTGGGGTAAGACCAGTTTGCAATCAATGACATTGGCACTCTTTCGTGGTTTAACAAACCATAACAAGTTTTATCCTTGCCGCAATCACATGGTGATGATCCGTATTGTATTAAAAATCATTTGTGCTTGTGGCCCCAAGTCTTGCGAAATTCATGCGGAGATTTCCCATATTTTTTCTTAAAGCGTTTACTGAATTGATCTGGGCTGGTGAAACCTGCCGCCACCGAAATGTCAGAAACTGACATGTTTGTTTCGCTGAGTAATGCATAGGCCCGCGATAGGCGAAGTTCGTAATAAAACTGATTTGGGGTTGCTTGGACATATTGTTTGAACAACCGTTCTAGTTGGCGAACGGATGTATCGACGTGAAACGCCACGGCTAGCATGCTTTCTGGATCTTCCAGATTACTTTCCATGAATTTTATTGCTTTGATCAAGCGTTGATTGCGACAGCCCAGAACCACCGAGATTGCAGATTTTTGCGGCGCGGTGTTTTCAAAGCTTCGCGAATGGATGCACATGTCCGCAATGACAATGGCCAAATCACGACCATGATCTGCTTCGATAAGATGCAGCATCATGTCTGTCGCGGCATTGCCGCCACCACAGGTAATTAAATCGCCATCATTTTCGTACAGGTTCGATGTGGGCTCAAGTTGTGGGAAATATTCCATGAATGATGGCTGGTTTTCCCAATGTAACGTGAATGTACGATCGCGCAATAAACCCGCCTTGGCTAATGCGAATGCGCCGGTGCAAATACCGCCAACAGGCGCACCAAATGCGCGTTGACGGTTCAGCCAGTTGGTTGTTTTTTGCGATGCTGCAACCGCTGGCTCGATCCCAGAACAAACGAAAGAGTATGCCTCTTTCGGGATCGGTTTTAAGGCACTGTCAGGCGTGATTGTCACAAAGTTTGAGCACACCACAGGACGCCCATCTTCTGTCATTGTGAACCAGCGATAAAGCTCTTTCTTTGCGACTTGGTTTGCAATCCTTAGGGGTTCAACAGCGGCACTAAAGGCCAGCATTGTGAGTTTGGGCAACAGTAAGAAATAGAAATCCTTGGGTGGCCCATCATAATCGATTTTGAAACTGGCAGCCCCTTTGGGAATGAAATCTTCGACGTGTTTGTCTGAATTCAAAATGGGCTCCTTATTTCAAGCGCGCAAAGTTTTAGCATGAAAACCGTGATGAAAATCAAATGCCTTTGTGTCGAGGCGTGGTGTTCAGATTATGTCATCCATTCGTAACAACACAGTTTGTGTTTGTATAGTATGGCAACTGGGTGTTTCCATGCATGTAGTGTGCGACACGTTTGATTGGAAACATCGAGTTTCGCCAGACAAAAAATCCCGCCGTTACATTTGCAAAGGCGGGATTTTTATTTATCAGTCACTTAACTTAGCGTCCCCGTGGGGGCACTTTATTTTCCATAACCAAAGTAGCTAAAGAAGCCCTCTGATCCTGCGGCAGAGGTGTAATCAGGCAACCACAGAGCAAACCCTGGGAAGTTGAAGATTAACAACAGACCAATCACCTGAATAACCATGAACTGCATCATGCCCAGATAGATGTCTTTTAGATCCCATTCCGGAACCACACCTTTCAGGAAGTAGGCCGAGAGCGCCACGGGCGGACTGAGCCATGCTGTTTGAAGGTTCACGGCCACAAGGATTGCGAACCATGTCAGGTTGACCTCTAGTTCCACCAACAGTGGCACAAGGATTGGGATGATGATCAAAACAATCGGTACCCATTCCAGCGGCCAACCAAGCAAGAAGATTAGTGCCATAACCAGCAGCAACATCATGCCTGTTGATAGATCGAAGGATAATAAGACTTCGGTCAACATTTTTGGTGTTCCAAGGTTTGAGAACACGGCGCCAAAGAAGTTGGATGCAGCCACCAAGAACATAATCAATACAGTCAATTCTAGGGTTTTCAGCAAAGCATCATAGAAGCCTTTCAATGTGAATTTCTTGTATAATGCTGACAAAAGCATGGAACCAAATGCACCACATGCGGCTGCCTCTGCTGGTGTTGCCCAACCGGCGAGGATTGAACCCAATGCGAATGCGATCAATACAGTCGGTGGAACAAGCCCCAAGAAGAATTCGTACCAAAGATCAGAGAAATAGAAGCCACCTGGTTTTGTGCGACGTAGGAAGTTGAATACCCAGTACATTGCACCAATCCAAAGGATCGGAATAATAAGACCAGACAATGGGAACAGACCCAAACCAGTTGAAGCACCTTTCACACATAACCAAACAAACACACCAAGTGAGATGAATACCATTAACACTTCGATTATGTAGTAGGGTGATGTTTCGGGTTGCTCATCTGCTGGTAAAATTGGACCCAACTTTGGGTTAATCCAACAGCGGCCCATTGCGTAGATCAAGTAGAGCGATGCGAGTAACACACCGGGAATGATCGCGGCGCGGAATAGGTCCGTTACCGGAACTTCCAATACTGGTCCCATGACGATCAACATGATCGACGGTGGAATAAGGATACCAAGTGTACCACCAGCGGTAATTGTACCTGCCGCCAGTTTCGTGTCGTAACCGGATTTGATCATCGTCTTACCCGCCATAATCCCAAGGATCGTAACGGATGCGCCAACGATACCTGTAGCCGCCGCAAAGATCGTGGATACAAATAACACAGCGATATAAAGTGATCCCCGTGTCCGAGACATCATCAATTGAACGGAATTAAACAAGCGTTCCATAAGGCCCGCTTTTTCCATCATGATTCCCATGAAGGTAAACAATGGAACCGCAACCAATTGATCATCCAGCATAACGGAGTTTGTTTGGAGCGTTTGCAAGAAGAACGTCAGTTTGAAATTACCGCCCCATGCACCAAATACGAAAGCAAGGAAGATCAGTGTGAACGAGATTGGGAAGCCTACGAAGATCGAGAAGATCATTGCACCCAACATGAACAAACCGATGACAGGTTTAGAGACATTGAACAGGCCTGTGTCACCAAGCCAGTCGCCCAGTGGTAA
>DKMK01000069.1 GCA_002469545.1 Rhodobacterales bacterium UBA7416
AATGGTTAGCCGAGCGCCGTAACCGCGTCGCGGGCCAGTGTTTCAATGGCGTCCCAATCATGTGCCTTAACCGCATCAGACGGTGCCACCCATGATCCGCCAACGCATTTCACATTTGGTGATGCCAAGTATTCAGCGGCATTTGCCAGTGACACACCGCCAGTTGGACAGAATGTGATTTGTGGCAAAGGTGAGGCCAGTGATTTTAGGAATGATGCGCCACCCGCAGCCTGTGCTGGGAAGAATTTTTGCACTGTGTATCCGCGTTCCATCAATGCCATTGCTTCGGATGCGGATGTGGCCCCGGCCAACAGGGGAAGTCCGTTTGCTTCGCATGCGTCGATCAATGCCGCTGTTGCACCAGGTGATACACCGAATGTTGCGCCGGCAGCGACTGCATTTTCCACATCTTTAGCCGTGATCAAAGTGCCTGCGCCAACGATGCCGCCTTTAATTTTTGCCATTTCTGCGATGGCGTCTAGTGCGCAAGATGTGCGTAATGTGACTTCGAGTACAGGCAAGCCACCACGTACCAATGCCGCGCCAAGGCCTGCGGAGGCGTTTATGTCGTTCACGACTAACACAGGGATAACGGGTGCCATTTGACACAATTCGAGATTACGTTTGCTGGCGTCTGGCCCTGTGATTGTTTTTGTCATTTGGAGTCTTCCTTTAGAAGTTAAATACAGAGGCGCCTGTCTCTGCTGGGCCAGCGTTTTTGCGAAACAGATCGAACAGTTCACGTCCAAGCCCGATGTCATTTGATGATAAATCTGGGTGGTTGATTTCGCGTGCAAAGATTGCATTGTCACCAACGGATAATACACCCGTTACTGCGTCCACTGTTACAATATCACCATCTTGGAGGTATGCGATTGGGCCGTTATCCAAAGCTTCGGGCGTTACATGGATGGCAGCGGGAACTTTTCCAGATGCACCTGACATACGCCCGTCTGTGACCAAGGCCACTTTAACTCCACGCTCCTGTAGCACGGCCAAACATGGCGTCAAATTGTGAAGTTCAGGCATTCCATTGGCGCGCGGTCCTTGGTAGCGTACGACGACGACGACATCTTTGTCGAATTCACCAGCACGAAAAGCATCCAAAACCGGTTGCTGATCACGAAACACACGTACGGGTGCTGTGATGATGCGGCGTTCTGGTGCTACGGCCGAAATTTTCATGACTGCAGAGCCAAGGTTTCCTTTTAGATCGGACAAACCACCCGCTGATTGAAACGGTGTTGCAACGGAAGCGATGATTTTTTCGTTTAGCGCGGTTGTTACACCATCATGCCAAGCCAATTTACCATCCACCAATTTGGGATCTTTGGTATATTCATTTAGACCACCGCCAACGATAGTTTGTGTGTCGTCATGCAACAGGCCCGCGTTCAGTAATTCAGCGATCACCAAGCCAAGGCCACCAGCCGCATGGAAATGGTTCACGTCAGCCAAGCCGTTTGGGTAAACCCGTGTCAGCAATGGTATTGCAGCCGACACGGCAGCAAAGTCGGACCAATCCAAAATGATACCGCTGGCGCGCGCCATAGCGATCAAGTGGATTAATAAGTTGGTAGAACCACCAGTGGCCATCAAACCAACTATGCCATTCACATATGCCTTTTCGTCCAACACATGTGACACTGGTATATATTCATCGCCAAGGTCGGAAATTTCCAGCGCGCGGCGTGCACCATGTTCCGTCAGCGCGTCACGCAACGGTGTGTTTGGGTTGACGAAACTGGAGCCTGGTAAGTGCAGCCCCATGAATTCCATCAACATTTGGTTCGTGTTAGCCGTGCCGTAGAACGTACAAGTTCCCGGGCCGTGATAACTGGCCATTTCAGATGCCATAAGGTCGAAACGATCTGCCTTGCCTTCGGCGAAGCGTTGACGGATTTTAGCCTTTTCATCGTTGCCTTGGCCTGTTGTCATTGGTCCAGCTGGCAAAAAGACCGCTGGTAAATGCCCGAAAGTTGCCGCGGCAATTACCATACCAGGAACAATTTTATCGCAAACACCCAGATATACAGTGCTGTCAAAAACGTTGTGAGACAATCCGATGCCGGCGGACATTGCAATTGCATCGCGACTGAACAACGATAATTCCATACCTGTTTGGCCTTGGGTAATGCCATCACACATTGCGGGTACACCAGCGGCAACCTGTGCTGTGCCGCCTGCGCGACGTGCTGTATCTTTGATCAAGTTTGGGTATTGTTGGAATGGCTGATGCGCCGATAACATATCGTTGTAGGCCGTAATAATTCCGATATTACCGGCCTGCCCCGCGATCAAACGTTCCTGATCATCAGCCATCGGGGCATAAGCATGTGCTTGGTTACCACAAGTTAGATGCGCACGATTTGGGCCATTTTTACGGGCTGCGTTCATGCGATCCAAATAGGCGCTACGGGTTTTGGCAGATCGTTTCGCAATGCGATCCGTTACCTGCGCTAAATCTGAATGTAGGGCCATGATTGCAGTTCCTTAGGGAGTTTTAATGTGAGAAGTGAACAAGAATTGGACGGTGAACTGTCATCAATGCCTTGATTGGTGCAAGCGCTGGGTTTTCTGTCTGCACCGCGCGTTTAAGCGCAGTGCGCTTGTCGGCGCCAGTAATAAGCAAGTGCATCTTACGTGACGCACGCAACATTGGCGCCGTCAGAGTTAAACGTGGTTCTGGCTGGCCGTCAGGATGGACGGCTAAGATGCGGCGATTTTGGGTGTCTATCAATGCTTCGTTTAACCGATCCATCGAAGGGAAAAGGCTGGCGGTGTGCATGTCCAAACCCATACCAACAACGCAAACATCAAATGGGCCAACGTTCGCAAGTTCTGCACCCAATTCGTTCGCAAGTTCGTCAGGCGTCAAGCCTTCTCGCCAGAAAGCAAAAAACTGTGCTACGGCAGCTTTGTTTTGGATTAAGGCATCACGCACCAACGCGGTGTTTGATCGATCTGACGTTGTTGGAACAAAACGTTCATCACTTAAAAACACCATAACGTTCTTCCAATCCAAATCTTGGGTCGAAAGCTCTTGTAGGAATGGCACGGGTGTCGTGCCACCGGGAACGACCAAGCTGGCGGATCCTTTTGTATCCAAGGCATCACGCAGCTGTTTTGCCACCCGATTTGCCAAGCCACGCATTTGTGTTTCTTTGTCGTCGTAGTCAATAAATTCGATGCTCATTGTAGTGCCCCTATAATCCGCCCAAGAAGCGCGCTGTATCAATCATCCGATTGGAAAATCCCCATTCGTTGTCGTACCAAGATACGACACGAACCAACCCGTCTGCGGTGACACAGGTTTGTGGCTGCGCATAATTGCTGGACGTCGTTGTATGATTGAAATCAATCGACACTTTGGGCGCTGTTTCAAAACTTAATACACCCTTCATATCGCCACTAGCGGCGGTCAACAAGGCGGTATCAATTTCGGCAACTGAGATCGGGCGTTCAGGAGTGAAAACCAGATCAATCATCGACACATTTGGTGTTGGAACGCGAATTGCGCTTCCTTCAAGTTTGCCAGTCAACTCAGGTAAAACCAGTGAAATCGCACGAGCCGCGCCTGTTGACGTTGGGATCATCGACATCGCCCCCGCACGTGCGCGGTAAAGATCGCGGTGATCTGAATCATGCAAGCTTTGATCACCCGTGTAGGCGTGGATCGTGGTCATATAGCCCGTTTTTATCCCACATGTATCATTTAAAACTTTGGCGATTGGAGCCAAGCAATTGGTCGTACACGATCCGTTTGAGACCATCGTATCGTCAGCGGTTAAAATGTCGTGGTTCACGCCGTAGACAATTGTTTTATCCAGGTCTTTACCTGGGGCGGAAATCAGAACTTTTTTAGCACCCGCAGAAATTAGCTTACCTGCACCAACCTTGTCAGTGAAGTAACCAGTGCATTCCATTGCGACATCAACACCTGCCAGTGGCAAGTTTGAAGGGTCGCGTTCTGCGGTGACTAAAATGAACTTACCGTTTACGTTGAACCCGCCATCGACGACATCCACAGACCCATCGAAGCGGCCATGCACGGAATCAAAACGCAACAAATGTGCCAGTGTTTCGTTTGCTGCCAAGTCATTGATGCCGACAATTTCGATGTCGTTGTGGTCGTATTCATAGACGGAACGAAATACAGAGCGGCCGATGCGGCCAAATCCGTTGATGAAGATTTTCAAGGTCATAGTTGGCTCCAAACCAATTTTACTCATTTCCGTTAGCGCTAACGGAAATGGTATTATTTGTCAAGTTTCGCCTTTGCGCTCTAAATGATAGTCGCTCATTCGGACGTGACATCCGTGATCTATGCGTTATGCAGGAGATATGAAAAGGAATCTGACTTTGAAGGACGTAGCCCATGCGGCTAACGTCAGTGAAATGACCGCGTCGCGTGCATTGCGAAACGTGGCCGATGTGTCCGAAGCAACGCGCAAAAAGGTAACCGACGCCGCCGCGGAGTTGGGGTATGTTCCAAATCAGATTGCAGGCGCACTCGCCTCTAACAAAGTGAATTTAGTTGGTGTTGTTATCCCATCGGTCAAAAGTTACGTTTTTTCAGAAGTATTGGATGGGATTTCATCTACACTGAAGCAATCACAGTTGCGTCCTGTATTTGGGCTTACGGATTATGACCTAGACCAAGAAGCGGAGGTTATTCGCGATATGTTAGCATGGCGTCCAGCGGGTTTAATCGTGGCAGGTCTGGAACATTCCCCTGCCACACGCAAAATGCTGCATGCAACAGACACGCCCGTTGTGGAAATTATGGACGTTGACGGTGATGCAATTGATTGCTGTGTCGGGATTTCACATTTTCAAGCTGGATATGATATGGCATTGGCCATCGCGGAAAAAGGCCACCGCATTGTTGGTTTTTTGGGCACCAAAATGCCATTGGATTTTCGCGCAACGAAACGCTTGGATGGGTTTACGGCTGGTTTGAAATCCAAAGGGATCGAGCTGATTGATCAAGAATTGTATTCGTCCGGCTCGACCGTCCGCAAAGGCAAGGAATCCACTGCCGCGATGTTGGGGCGCCATCCAAATTTGGATTGCATATATTGCTCAACGGACGTCATTGCCATTGGTGCCGTGATGCATTGTATGGCCGCTAATATTTCGATTCCAGACCAGTTGGCGATTGCGGGTTTTAACGCCTTATCCATGGCAGAAGGTTTGCCAATTGATTTGGCAACAACTGATTCATTGCGGTTCGACATTGGTAAAACTGCCGCCGAAATTATTTTGCAACGCAATCAACCAAGTGCATCCCAAAACAGCAAACGTATCACATTCACGCCTGCTGTTAAGCAAGGCAACAGCATTTAGCCGCTAATCCTTTTACTTTGAGGTTGTGCCAGCTCGTGCGAGGGTGGCGTTATCTTTAGATAAGGAGCGAAAATGATTGATCCAAATGAAATGGCAAAAATTGCCGCAGAGTATACGAAGGCATGGAATTCAGGTTCTGCAGAGGCCGTCGCATCATTTTATGCACCAGAAGGCCAAATCATTATTAACAAAGGTGAACCTTGGTCAGGTAGATCACGTGTTCAAGATATGGCCGCCGGTTTTTACGCGGATGTCCCCGATTTGGTTTTGAATTGTGACGATTTACGTTGCGCAGGGAACCACGCCATTTTTGTTTGGACATTCACGGGGCATGATGCCGCCACGAAAACCCCCCTGAGCATTCGTGGTTGGGAAGAGTGGGAATTGGGTGAAGACATGAAAGTTATCGCATCACTTGGTTGGTTTGATGCAGACGATTATGCGCGCCAAGTTGCGGGCACATAAAGGCCCAACGTAAAACGACCCCGAAACCGGTGGCATCAGGGTCGTCATATTAAGTCGGATTAATTAGCGTGATTTTGGTTTACGCATCGGTTCTGAACCGTTTGATTTACCTGCTGCATGTTGGCGTGCACGGTTCTTTTTACTGGATGACTTGCCTGCTGGTGGTTTTGGGCCGCGTGATTGGTTGTCACCGCGACCAGAAGGCTTTGATGCACTACGTGGCTTTGCGGTTTTACCGACAACGGCACCGTCGTGATCTTTTTCGGTCTCTTTAGGGTTTTTCTTAAAGGTTGGCTTTGCGCCGCCTTTGGGTTTTTTCACGCGCGGTTTGGAATCATCATTCCAATCAATTGGCCCTGATTTTCTGGTTTTGGGAACAAATGTTTTTTCGCGATCATCTCTGCTGCGTGGTTTTCTGTCTTTACGATCTGATGGTTCAGATCGGCGCGGTGCGCGATCCAGTTTTGGAGCTTTATCCAATTGAATCAGTTCTGCGTTGTCTTCCAAGCGCATTGCCGGGCCAACTGCGTTCAGAAATTTTTGAACGGATGCTTGGCGAATTTCAAACAGTGATGCGTCTTCTTGGATGCGGATGGCACCCAAATCTTCGCGTGAGATATCACCCATTTTACATAGCATTGGCAACAAGCGACGCGGTTCTGCGTTAACTGCGCGGCCACCTGCCACTGAAAACCAAACGCTTGGGCCGAATTCTTGTTTCGGTTTTGTTTTGTCGGCGGCATCTGACAATTCTTCGGGCGCGGTGTGGCGTTCACGGTACAGGCGCAGATACGCGGCGGCGATTTGTTCAGGTGTGAATGTTTCGCTGAGCTTATCCACCGTTGCCCGATCGGAATCTGCAACAGGCGTGTTCCAATCAGGATTGGACAACATGCGTTCCTGATCCTTTTCTTTTACCGCTTCGGCGCTGGGTGCGTCATCCCATTCCGCAGTCAGTTTTGCCCAACCTAAAATACGTTCTGCTTTTCTACGTGCCGTTGGTGGCACGATCAATGCGCTGACGCCTTTACGACCTGCGCGGCCCGTACGGCCAGAACGGTGAAGTAGTGTGTCGTGGCTGGTTGGCAATTCTGCGTGGATCACCAATTCAAGGTTCGGCAAATCAATGCCACGTGCGGCAACATCAGTGGCGACGCAAACGCGCGCGCGGCCATCACGCATTGCTTGTAATGCATGTGTGCGTTCTGCTTGTGATAATTCGCCAGACAGTGCAACGACGGAAAATCCGCGGTTTGACAAACGCGTTGTCAGGCGGTTCACCATCGAGCGTGTGTTGCAAAATACGATTGCATTTGGTGCTTCGTAGTAACGCAAAACGTTGATGATTGCATTTTCGCCGTCACGACCAGCGACGCGAAGTGCGCGGTAATCAATGTCTGCGTGTTGCGATGATCCGCTAGTGGTCGCAACGCGGGTTGCATTTTTTTGATAGCTTTTCGCAAGTTTAGCGATGGATGCTGGTACGGTTGCAGAGAACAACAATGTTTGGCGGTTTTCTGGGGCGCTTTCTAGGATGAATTCTAGGTCTTCGCGAAAACCGAGATCCAGCATTTCGTCAGCTTCGTCCAATACCACTGCCTTTAGTAGGCTAAGATCAATTGAGCCACGCATGATGTGATCGCGCAAGCGCCCTGGTGTTGCGACCACGATATGTGTGCCACGTCCCAATGCGCGACGTTCGTCGCGCATGTCCATGCCGCCAACTGTTGATGCAACGACTGCGCCTGCTTTTTCATACAGCCATTCCAGTTCGCGTTTAACCTGCAGTGCCAATTCGCGCGTTGGTGCGATCACCAAAGCAAGCGGCGCGCCAGCGCGTTCGAATACGTCTTTGTCACCCAACAAACCTGGTGCAATAGCCAAGCCAAAACCTATTGTTTTACCAGATCCCGTTTGCGCAGAAACCAGCAAATCTTGACCTTCGAGTTCTGGCTTTGAAACTTCTTCCTGCACAGCAGTGAGTTGTGTATATCCGCGCGCTTCCAGCGCCATTGCCAAAGTTTTCTTCACTGCTGATCCTAGCTGTTGCCTGTAGCGTGGTGATCGGGATGACCAGAATCGCATTTGCGGCTTACAAGTGACGGCGTGTAACCCTTTGATACGGGGATGTACAGCGTACCTATATAGTTTATCCACAACTGTAGCTTACGCATTTCAGTTTACTTGTGTCGGGCATGCTTTAGTATTTGGAGGTACACAATATATGTCAAAGTATCCATAATGCACCATGGCGAATTGAAATTTTTGAACCAATCTGTGCAGATTGAAACTGGGTATCAACAGATATCACTGTTGTATGCGCAATTTGATCCGGCTTTGTATTCGGACACGTTATTTGAGGGTTTGCATATCGCATTTCCTGCGTCCCTAAGATCTGCAGTCGATAAACGTAAGTCGGATTATTTGGCAGGTCGCGCATTGTCGAATCGCGCATTTCAATCGCTTGGTCTTGAACCAGTGAATGTTCCAATTGGACCTAAACGCGGGCCTGTCTGGCCTGCGGGAATTAATGGCTCCATCAGCCATACCAAAGGGTATTGCACCAGTATCTTATCGGCTGATCCGCGTGTTTTTGTTGGCGTTGATATCGAAGGATTGCTTAGCGAAAATGGGTTGAAGTCAGTTCATCGCATTGCATTTAGTGACACTGAACGATCATTCGCCACAACACAAACGGCATTCACACAACAGTATTTAGGTAGTCTCGTCTTTTCGGCGAAAGAGACATTGTACAAATGCTTATTTCCAATTGTGCAGGCGTTTTTTGGATTTGATGCCGCTGAAGTTTACCAGTCAATCGGCACAGAAATTGTCAGGTTGCGATTAACGCGCACTTTGCACGCCACATTGATTGAAGGACAGGTTTTTGAAATTCACCACCAAGTGTTGGATGATAAAATTTTGACCTGGATGACATATATGCATCCAACCAATTAGCGGCGTGTAATTTCGTAGATTCCACCAGCCGGCATCGGGCCAATGGTGTCAGTAGCTCCATCAGGCCAATTGATTAACACCTGTTCAACGATGTCCGCCACGCCAAGGCCAAAGTGCACGTCTGGTGCATCAAACGACATAAAACCGCCACCCAATTGGACCTCTCGCGACTGCATCCCTGTACGTGTTTTGATTTGAACGTTGGTGCCGATTGCATAATGGTTACCGCGATGATCCCGTAGGCGAAGTGTCGCCCGATCCTGCAGTAGCCGTCAAAGTACCAGCTGTACATGTTGTTGCGGCATCGCTGGGTGTTGAAACAAGCAATCCCGTTGGGAATGTATCAGTAAAGTCGATCGTAGTTGCATCCAAGAACGAATCCACGTTGGACAGTGTCAACGTCAGCGAGGTTGTGTCACCCTGTGGCATTGACGCGACGCCAAACGCTTTTGTGAATGTCGGCTCTGGTGTATCGGTTACTTCAAGAGAAGCGCTAGCGGTTCCAGAGTTTCCGAGCGTTGAAATTAGGTCGCCCGTTGTGTTGACATAATTGCCATCGGTAATGGATGTGACGTCGGCGACAATTGTACATGAACTGTTGGCGGCAATTGAACCACCAGTATAAGATACCGAAACACCGTCAGCGGTTGCCGTCAGCGTACCGCCTGTACAGGTTGTAGAAGCGTTTGACGGTGTTGCAATAAACAAACCAGCCGGGAAAGTATCCGTAATACTGACGGTACCTGCCGCGATTGGCATGCCTGTATTATCAAGTGTTAATGTGAGTGTTGTTACTTCGCCTTCTTGCATGCTGGCCGTGTCAAATGATTTTGAAATCCCAGGTAACGCATAGGTGAAATCCAAGGTATCACTGGCAGCAGGAGCAATTGTCAGACCATTGGAGGTTACGTCAGTGGTTGTGTTCGTATAAATTCCATTGGGCGCAAAACCAGTTTGGATAACGATAGATACGATACAGCTGGACGTTGGCGCAATTGATATACTTGACCCTGTCAATAGACCAGTGCCTGCACCTGCGAAAGCGCCTGAACATGCGCTACTGTTGATTGTGCCGATGGTCCCACTAGGCAAAAATCCTTCGATGTTATTGCTAAAGTTAAGATTGCTTAACGTTCCAGCCGAAGGATTTGTTATCGTATATGTTAGCGTTGTTGTTTCAGTAGCTGCGATCGCATCCGGTGAAAACGATATTTCGAAAGTCGCTGAATTTGCGGCGGTTACCGTCAAATCTGCGCTTGCTGGATTTGCATATACGAGGATTTCCAGTTCGCCGATGCTTTCATCTGTCTGGATAAGTCCGCTAAGCGTGCTGGTCGTGTTTGTGTGAACACCCAATGCTGCACCTGCGGAGATTGCAAGAGCGACTTCGATTACACAAGAGGCGTCCGCTGCAAGTGTAGCGCCAACCAGATCAACAATACTGTTGTCGGTCGCGATGTCTAATGTACCTGAACAAGTGTTTGAGACAACGGAAGTCGCAGTTGTTCCTGCCAAGAAAGATTCAAGTTCATCGTCAAAGCTGACATTCTGAACATCGTAGTCACCAAAGTTTGAAAGAGTAAAGATTGCATTTACCGTTCCGCCTGCTTCAGCTGTTGATGCACTAAATTCTTTCAAAAGATCGATTGCGTTGGCTTCAACGGTGTAAGGAGCAGTTGCAGCATCGCTCAACGATAGTCCGCCGATAGTCCAGTTGACTGTGGGGGTCGTCGAGAAATTTCCGACCAAGTTATCTTGGACGATTTGATCGTAGTCGGTAGCGCCTGTATTGGCATGGATTGTGTAAACGGTGAAAGCTTTGGCTTTGACACGCTACGCCTAAAAGAAAACAACCTGCGGATCGGCGTGGTAGATACATCAGCCTCTGCCAGCTTTCCAAGTAATGACTGGCAAATAACATTTAACGACAGTGCAAACGGCGGCGCGAATAAGTTTTCCATCGATGATATTTCAGGTGGTCGTACGCCATTCACAATCGAGGCAGGTGCACCAAGCCATTCTTTGTTTGTCGATGACGCTGGACGTATCGGTGTCGGCACAGCAACACCAGTTGTTCAGATTCATAACAAAGACGGCAACACGCCGACGCTTCGCTTGGAACAAGACGGCACAAGCGGTTTTACCCCCCAGACTTGGGATCTTGCAGGTAACGAAGCGAACTTCTTCGTACGTGATGCATCAAATGGCAGTACACTACCATTCCGTATCTTCCCAGGTGCGCCATCCAATGCAATTTCTATCGAAGCAACTGGCGACATCGGTTTAGGACTCACAAACCCTGATGCCGATCTACACATTTCAAGCACCGCAGACCATGCAGAGTTCAAACTACAGAGCGCTGTAGAAACCTGGAACATGCGGAACAACAACAACACAGGTCGCTATACGCTTGGCGCAGTTGGTAAAGCCACCCCATTCAAATTATCTGCTGACGCGGTGGAAAACCTACTTCGTGTAGGAACACAAGCGGCTGGGCAAGTGGACATCGCTGGTGATTTGATTCTGACAGGCACACTTACGACGGCTGCGGGCAACACCTGTGCCGCCGGTTGTGACCGTGTTTTTGACGAAACATATGATTTGCCAAGCATCCAAGACCACGCAACAGCAATGTTCGCGAACAAGTTCCTGCCAAATGTTGGTGCAACACCTGACGATGCGCCAACGATCAACATCAGCGAAAAAATCGGTGGTATGTTGAACGAGCTAGAGCATGCGCACATCTACATCAGCCAAATGCACACAGACATGAAGTTGCAAAGCGATACAATCGCTGCGTTGACAAAACGTTTGGAAGCACTTGAAAACTAATTTCAGCAAACGCTGATACACAGCCGCGCAGTTTCGATTGCGCGGCTTTTTTGTATTCAAAATTCCGTATGCCCCGGACCCACGCTGATCATTCGACCGTATGCATATTCGTCATATAGGTGTCGCCAGAATAACTGATTTCTAATGAAAAGTAGCATGATACTGGAATGTAAGATTTCACAACGCTTTCTAAATCAACCATCAAAGCATCGCTGAACGCTTGGTCGCGATGTGGTTTCGTCAACAAGGCCACTTCAACTAACATATGGCTATGATGGAAGTGTAGCGCTGGATAAGACCGCCCCTTACAGCTTCCTGATCCTGCGTCATGTTTTTGAATTGTTTCTTCAATTGCTTGTAATATTGCAGGCGCATCAATCGGCAGATCAGCGCTATACTTTAGCTCGGCATGTGGCATTTCAGGAATCCTTTTGGTTATACTTACAATATGAATTAGCACCTTTAAAATGGCCATAAAAAAGGCCCGCAGAAAACTGCGGGCCTTTTCGTAAGTTTAGATATCTATTATTGAGGAACGTCGCCTTCGATGCCTTCAACATAGAAGTTCATGCCAGCCAAACCATCGTCGCCGAAATCAGCAGCTGTTTCACCAGCAGCCAACCATGCTGAACCATCTTGCTTGTTCAACGGGCCAGTAAAGCTGTGTGTTGTGCCTGCAACCAATGCATCTTTCAATGCAGTTGCTGATGCTTGAACATCCGCTGGAACCTTGTCAGAAAACTCACCGATGCCAACCATACCTGGTGCGATACCGTCCCAAGTAGATGTTGATGCCCACGTGCCATCCATAACCGCTTGTGTACGTGCGATGTAATATGGTGACCAGTTGTCGATGATTGATGACAGACGCGCATTTGGACCGAACTGTTTCATGTCAGACGCTTGGCCAAAGGCGTAGATGCCTTTTTCTTCTGCGATTGTCATTGCAGCAGGTGAATCTGTGTGCTGCATAATGATGTCTGCACCTTGCTCAATCAACGCAGTCGCCGCATCGGCTTCTTTGCCTGGATCAAACCATGTGTACACCCAAACGATTTTCATTTTCACGTCAGGATTCACAGCCTTGGCCGCGATGTATGCCGCGTTAATACCACG
>DKMK01000091.1:0-2614 GCA_002469545.1 Rhodobacterales bacterium UBA7416
ATTTTCATATTCGGTTTGCTTTCGAATACGCGCAGCAGCGCACCATGGTAAAAAATCAGGATACGAACCAACGTCAGCAACCAGATTATACATCTGTTGCGCACTATAAGGCATCGATCGTTTTTCTGCATGGGTTGGCATAAAATCTATCTATGCGTAGAAATTGACGGCGTCACCCCGAAAATCACGTGCTGTAGAAAAAGATAATTTTTCTAAAAGGCTATTTGTTAATTCAACAACCGTAAACAACTTCTTTACTTTGATATTTAAAAACCAGCGGGAACGACCTGGGATTTATCAAATGGCACAAGAACCGCGAACACACTCATCTCAAGAACAATTTGAATGGCAGTTGATGGACGGAAAATGGAAATATACGCCATTGGACCACCTCGTGCAGGAGGTGATAGATGCAGATGAACCAGAAGAGACTTTGTTTGATGTAGAATATCCAGTCTCGGACCGTGACGACGATCCCATCAGTGATCGCGATGATCCAAATGATATTGACGTTGATACGTCTGATCCAATTGTAACAAAGGATATTGATGATTCTGACTCCGTTTCAGAGGCCCAGCCTGTCGCTTTTGATTTCGACTTGCCAGTATCTGAAACAGAACAGCATCAACCATTGGCTGAATCGTATCCTGTTTCTAAAGGCGTAGCAGAGCTTCCAACCTTTTTTACTGACAATAACCCAGTTTCGGAACAGTTGTTGCCAGAAGAAAGCGTGTCCAAGTTCTTTAAACCAATTCAAGATGATCTTAGTTCAGATAGCTTTGTATTAGGTTCAGGGACCCGTGATTATCCAATATCAGAGGACGTAAATTTCCTGGATTACGGAGTCTACGGAATTTCAAACGACGGACTGAATTTAACCGATCAAACGAATGAGACAAATATCGATGGATTGCTAAACATTGACAGTATTGTCAATCCAGACGAATTAAATACCGACAATGACGATTTTTCTGATGATCTCCCTTTGATTTAGGCTGACATAGTAGTATTTAGGTTTCAAACACTTCGTATGGGGCCGCAATGGATCATTCAAACTACACAGTCGAACCAATGATATCGGCAAAATCAATCGCCGCACGTTGCGAAACATTAGCCGGTGAAATTTCAGATTACTTTCATGACACTGACAAACTAATCGTCGTCGGTCTTTTGCGCGGCTCGTTTGTCTTCATTGCCGATTTAGCGCGCGAACTTAGTTTACCCTGCGAAGTAGATTTCTTAGAAACGTCATCATATGGTAATGGAACCGAAAGTTCTCGCGAAGTTCGTATATTAAAGGATCTACGCGGTGAAATTGAAGGACGCGATGTTCTGGTCATCGAAGATATCGTAGACACGGGTCATACGCTTCACCACGTTAAAAGGTTACTGGAATCGCGTAACCCCGCACGCCTTAAAGTATGCGCATTACTGGACAAACCTTCACGCCGCGAAGTCGATATTTCCGCGGATTGGATCGGGTTCGAAATTCCAGATGAATTTGTTGTCGGTTATGGGATCGATTACGCACAACGCAACCGAAACCTAGATCACATCGGTAAAGTCGTTTTTAAATGAACCTAATGTGGCTCTTTCGTATGAAGCGATGGGCCGCACGACCGCCCTCTCCGCGATACGTAAAGTTCATCTTTTGTGTAGTTATAGCCTGTATAGCATTGGCCGTTTATGAACATTTCTTTGGTTGGCCTGCAATTCTGACACTTGATAGCAACCCACGAGTTCGGATACCCCGTTTCTGACCCGAATTAGCTTGACTTAAACCCAATGTCGCTAAAGAAGCGCCCAAATCTATATGAAAGCTCCTCCCATGCTTACTGGTACTGTTATTTGGTATAATCCCGTCAAAGGTCTTGGCTTCATCAAGCCTGACCAAGGCGGCGACGACGTTTTCGTGCATATGTCTGCATTGAAAGCATCGGGCATGAAGGTTGTTAAAGAAGGCGATAAACTAGCCTATGAACTGGCCACTGATGAAAAAACCGGCAAGACAGCTGCTTCAACAGTGACCGTTTTGGGTAAAGAAGAGGCAGCAGTTTTAACGACCGCATCGCCGCACGAAAAGACACTCAAAGAAAAGAAGAAAGAACGTGCTGAACAACCCAAAAGCGACGCTAGCGCGTTTGCTGATTTGGGGCTAGATGACGAAATCGTCAAAGCACTTAGCTTCCTTGGCTATTCCACCCCAACTGCTATCCAAGAACAAGCAATTCCATCTGTCCTTCAGGGTCGCGACTTGGTCGGTTTGGCACAAACGGGTACCGGTAAAACTGCTGCCTTTGGCTTGCCCCTTATTCATCAGTTGTTGATGACACCAGAAGCTCTGAAGCCTCGCTCAGCACGCGCTGTTATTTTGTCACCAACACGCGAACTTGCATTACAAATTCACGATGCATTTTTAAGCTTCGGTAAACGCCTACCATTGAACTTCACCCACGCAATCGGTGGTGCGCCCATTCGCAAACAAATGCGCGATTTGGCAAAAGGTGTCGATATTTTGGTCGCAACTCCGGGCCGACTAGAGGATTTAGTTTCTCAAAAAGGCCTGCGCTTGGATATGACCAAATTCTTGGTCTTGGACGAAGCTGATCAAATG
>DKMK01000091.1:2712-19142 GCA_002469545.1 Rhodobacterales bacterium UBA7416
CTTACTGATACATATCTAAAAGACCCTGTTCAGGTTTCGGTATCTCCGGAAAACTCCACAGTTGAAAAAATCACACAAACCTTGATGCATTTGTCAAAACAAAACAAAGGTTTGGCACTGCAACGCATTGTTTCGGATAACCCTAAAAAACGCGTTATTGTATTTTCTCGCACAAAACACGGCTCTGATAAGCTGGTTAAATGGCTGGGTACACAAGATATCAAAGCCGACGCAATTCATGGCAATAAATCCCAAGGTCAACGTCAACGCGCGTTAGATGACTTTAAAAAGGGTAAAACTTATGTATTGATCGCCACCGACATTGCTGCACGTGGTATCGATATTCCTGGGATCGAAATTGTAATTAACTTCGATCTTCCAAACGTTCCTGAATCTTATGTTCACCGTATTGGCCGTACTGCACGTGCCGGTGCCGAAGGTCGCGCGATTGCATTTTGCGCACCCGATGAGCACAAGCAATTGTGGGACATCGAAAAAGTGATCAAAATGGACATTCCAGTGGTCGAAATGGAAGGTCTGACGCAAAACACGATCCCTACTTTTGAAAAACCAGAGCCACGTAGACGTGGTGGTGGTGCAAATTCAAAACGCGGATCTGGACCACGTGATGGTAAACCACGCGGTGGCCCCAAAGGTGGCAGACGCTCTCCACGTCGCAATTAGGCTTCTTTTCAGTGGCGTGTATGATTAGAGTTTAAACAACTTATCTCGGACCTATCGTGCCTTTTGAAATCAATAACCTAAATGCCCGTCGTCTGTGGTTAAACGTAAATGCTTTGTCGGGATCACCGACAGGGCCATTGGACTTACCTGCTTTGGTACGTGAACTTGGTTTTGTGCAATTGGACACAATTCAAGTTGTGGCGCGGGCGCATCATCATATTCTATGGAGCCGAAACCAAAATTACCGCGAACCTATGTTCGATAACCTTTATAATGAACGCCATGTTTTTGAACATTTCACACATGATGCATCGATCATTCCAATGGGTTTTTTGCCCATGTGGAAACGCCAATTCCAAAGAAAAGCGCAGCAAATAGAACAGTCTAGCTGGTTTAGTAATATATTGGATACAAAGGAGCGCGCAAAAATTGTGGCACGCATCCGTGACGAAGGAGCCCTGTCGACCCATGCGTTTGACAGTAAATCAAATGGTTCAGGTAAGATGTGGGCCCGCCCCCCACATAAACAAGCTTTGGATTACATGTGGTACGCAGGACAGCTGGCGACTTGCTATCGTGAAAATTTCGTAAAGTATTACAATATTCCAGAACGTGTCTTCCCAAAGGATTTGAATGGGCAATCACATGACGACAACGTTCAAATCGATTGGTTATGCCAACAAGCAATGAACCGTCTTGGCATTGCAACGGCAAAGGAAATCAACAGGTTTTGGGAGGCAATGGAAATCAAGGAAACCCGTGAGTGGGTTGAGGGTTCGGACTTAGTGAACGTACGCGTTCAATCATCAGACGGCAATTGGACCGACGCATTTGCCAAATCCGATATTGAACATCAAATTACGAAATTAACGACACCCAATTTAAGAATGCGTATTATTAACCCATTCGACCCCGCAACACGTGATCGCGAACGTCTAAAACGGTTGTTTGGCTTTGACTATAAAATCGAAATGTTCGTCCCTGCCGCGAAACGAAAATGGGGATACTATGTGTACCCAATTTTACAAGGCGACCAATTTATCGGACGTATAGAAGTGAAAGCAGAGCGTGCAAAAGACAAAATGACAATCCACAACCTTTGGGTTGAGGGCGGCGTAAAGTGGTCTAAATCGCGTTCGGAAAAGTTAAATACAGAACTTGATCGTATGGCACGCTTCGTTGGTGTCACAGATATCATTTGGAACTGTAGCGTTCCCGATTAACCGCCGAATTTAGCCATTCTTGCGGCACGCAGTTGCGCGAAATCGTCGCCAGCATGATAACTAGACCGAGTCAAAGGTGATGCAGACACCATCAAAAAACCCTTATTATAGGCCGTTTTTTCATATGTCGCGAACTCATCAGGCGTCACAAAGCGATCGACAGCATGGTGTTTCGGTGTTGGCTGCAAATATTGCCCGATTGTCAGGAAATCGATATCGGCTGCGCGCATATCTTCCATAACTTGGACGACGGATTGTTTATTTTCACCCAATCCAACCATTATGCCAGATTTGGTAAACATTGTTGGGTCCAATTCTTTGACACGCTGAAGTAGCCGCAACGAATGGAAATAACGCGCACCTGGGCGTACTTCGGGATATAATCCGGGAACAGTTTCAAGATTGTGGTTAAACACATCAGGTTTTGCATCAACAACAATTTTTAAAACGCTTTCATCGCAGCGGATAAAATCTGGTGTCAAAATTTCGATCGTCGTTCCGGGTGATTGTTGGCGAATAGCGCGAATTGTCTGTGCGAAATGTTCCGCACCACCATCTTTGATATCATCACGATCTACTGATGTGATGACAACGTGGTTTAACCCCAACTTCTTAACCGCAACAGCAACGCGACCCGGTTCGAATGCGTCCAAATCTTCGGGTGGTTTGCCGGTTGCGATATTACAAAAAGTACACGCGCGTGTGCAAACTTCGCCCATAATCATCATTGTTGCATGGCCCTGAGACCAACATTCGCCAACGTTAGGGCACCCTGCCTCTTCACAAACCGTGACCAATTTGTTCTCGCGCATAATATCTCGCGTGCGCTTATACCCTTCAGAAACGGGTGCTTTTACTCTAATCCAAGACGGTTTGCTGGGTTGTGCATTGTCTGGCTTATTTGCTTTTTCTGGGTGGCGTTCTGCCGGAATATTAAGATCACGCATCGTACTATCCTTGTTATTAAACCTATATATACTTTGCCAAACACAATGTCTCGTAAGAATATATGCTGTATTCCTTGTATCACAAATATTCATGACCATTTGAATTACACACGGCTTTTATAGCTGCTTTTAATTGGGGAATATCATGAGAAGAGAAATTGCAGAGGTCATTGGGACTTTCACATTAGTGTTCTTTGGTTGCGGTTCAGCAGTCTTTATGGGCGCAGAAATTGGGATGCTTGGAATATCATTTGCCTTTGGGTTAGCAGTCATGGCAATGGCGTATTCAATTGGCCATATTTCTGGCGCGCACCTAAATCCCGCAGTCAGCATGGGCATGAAAATAGCTGGTAAAATGACCAGTTCTGAAATGATCCGTTATTGGATTGCACAGACTGTGGGCGCAATTATTGCGGCGCTGGCAATTATGATCATTGCACAGGGAAACGCAGATTACGCTGTGGCGACAAACGGTTTGGGTCAAAACGGGTATGGCGCAGGTTATTTAGGTGAATACAACATAACTTCAGCGGTTTTATTTGAAGTCATCGCAACGTTCTTGTTCGTGACCGTAATATTGGGTGCAACACAGAAAAACGCGCCGGCGGCGATGGCAGGATTGGTCATTGGTTTAACGTTGGTTGTTATTCACTTGGTCGGTATCAACATCACGGGAACGTCGGTTAATCCTGCGCGTTCCATCGGCCCTGCGTTGTTCACAGGTTCTAAATCATTGATGCAGTTGCCGGTATTTATAATTGCACCGCTGATTGGTGGTGCACTGGCTGGTCTTGTTTTCCGGATGGGAATTACACGGGCAGAAGACTAACAAAAACGTTGGCCAGTTCTGTTAACTGGGATTGGCCATATCGTTTCTAAACTCAGAAATAACTTGATCACCTGCCGTCTTTAGGGCGGTTCCCAACACAGAGAACCAACTACTTTCCCCAGTCATTTCACGTCGCACTAACCCAATACTGCGGTGCGGTTGAACACCACCAAATCGATGTACACGCAAACTTGGTGATGCGCGTAATTCGCTTACTGCAGCCAATTCCGGTAACAGTGTAAACCCAAAACCTTCTGATGCTAAACGGCACAGCGTTGTTAATGATGATGCGCGTAGATCAATGCGCGCTGTTGGTGATATTTTACAAGCAGCCAAGGCTTGGTCAGCCAAGCAATGACCATCGTCCAACAAAAGCAATTGTTCTGGCCGCACAAGCGCAGGTTCCAATCCCGCCTTGGGTAACAAATCAAGCGGGCCTTTTGATCCTGCAAGTAAGAAATTATCGTTAAATAACGGTGTTTCGACCATTCCATCCATAAGTGAGGGCAAAGCTACAACAACGGCATCCAATTGACCTTCAGCCAGTTCCTTTAATAAAACCTGTGTTTGTGCTTCTCGGACGCCAAATTCCAACCCAATGTTATCAGCACGTAAGATTGGCAAGGCATAGGGTAATAAATAAGGCGCAATCGTCGGTATAAGGCCGATATTTAGTCGTGTTGGCATATCCGTAGAAAACCGCGCTGCTTGTTCTATATCACTCACTTGATCCAAAACTGATTTTGCGCGCAAGACGACGTCGCGGCCAAGTGCCGTAAGGGTAACACTGCCCCGCCCTCTTTCAACCAACACACCGCCCAAGTTTGTCTCCAGTTCCTTAATTTGTTGGGACAAAGCAGACTGCGTTACATACACCGCAGCAGCGGCACGCCCAAAATGGCGATGCTTCGCAAGAGCCGTAATATAAGATAATTGTCTAAGCGTGATTTTCATAAGTTTTACTAATCGTTATCCAAACAAAATACAATTTCCAATAATAACTAAAGTCTGATTAGACTGAACACAGGCAATTCAATTTTTCAGGAGAACATGATGGCTGATCAACAAAATGGTGCGGGAAAATGTCCCGTAATGCATACAAATACGGGCGGACGCACAAACAAAGATTGGTGGCCAAATCAGTTAAATCTGAAAATCTTGAATCAAAATAGTGCCGAAACGAATCCACTTGGCGCTGATTTTGATTACGCAGCAGAATTCAAAAAATTGGACCTAGCAGCAATCAAAGCAGACCTGGCGAACGTTATGACTGACAGTCAAGACTGGTGGCCTGCAGACTATGGCCACTATGGCCCCTTCTTTATCCGTATGGCTTGGCATTCAGCCGGCACATACAGAACCGCTGACGGGCGCGGCGGTGCGCGCTCCGGCACTCAACGTTTTGCACCATTGAACAGCTGGCCAGATAACGTCAGCCTAGATAAGGCACGTCGCCTGTTATGGCCCGTTAAACAGAAATACGGCAATAAAATCTCTTGGGCCGACCTGATGATTTTGACAGGTAACGTCGCATTAGAAACGATGGGATTTGAAACATTTGGCTTTGCTGGCGGTCGCGCAGATGTGTGGGAGCCCGAAGAAGATATCTATTGGGGTACAGAAGATGAATGGTTGGCCGACAATCGTTACAGCGGTGAACGCGACCTAGAAAACCCATTGGCGGCAGTTCAAATGGGCCTAATTTATGTAAACCCAGAAGGTCCTAACGGAAACCCAGATCCAGTTGCATCAGGTGCAGACATTCGCGACACCTTTGGTCGCATGGCCATGAATGACGAAGAAACAGTTGCATTGGTTGCCGGTGGGCACACATTTGGCAAGGCACATGGTGCAGGTGATGCAGGCCAAGTTGGCGCAGAGCCAGAAGGTGCGTCAATCGAACAACAAGGCTTTGGCTGGGCCAGTTCACATGGAACAGGTCACGGCGTCGATGCGATTTCCAGTGGCGTTGAAGGCCCATGGACACCAAATCCGACACAATGGGACATGGGATTTTTCGATGTTTTGTTTGGCTACGATTGGGAGCTGACCAAAAGCCCAGCTGGCGCACAGATTTGGCACGCCAAAGGTTTATCAGATGGTGATCACGCCCCCCAAGTTGACGGTTCGGATGCCACCGTTCCTATCATGATGACGACCGCTGATATGGCGATGCGTATGGATCCTGATTACGAAAAAATCTCACGCCGTTTTCACAAGAACCCTGCCGAGTTTGCCGAAGCGTTTGCACGTGCATGGTTCAAGCTGACACACCGCGATATGGGGCCAAAGTCATTATACCTTGGCGCTGAAGTTCCTGCACAGGATCTTATTTGGCAAGATACTATTCCTGCGGTCAATCACGATCTGGTATCAGATCAAGACGTTCTAGAATTGAAAAAGCAGGTCCTTGCTTCTGGTTTAAGTCTTTCAGAATTGGTTTCCACAGCATGGGCATCTGCTTCTACTTTCCGTGGATCAGATTTACGTGGCGGTGCAAATGGTGCGCGTGTTCGTTTGGCACCACAAAAAGATTGGGCAGCCAACAATCCTGCTCAATTAGATACCGTGTTGAAAACGTTGACTGATATTCAATCAAATTTCGCCAAAACAGTTTCAATCGCCGATCTGATTGTAATTGCCGGAAATGCCGCTGTTGAAAAGGCCGCCGCTGACGCGGGGAATTCTGTTTCCATCGCTTTCACCCCTGGTCGCATGGATGCAAGCCAAGAACAGACTGACATTGAATCCTTTGATGTCATTGAGCCAAAAGCAGATGGTTTCCGAAACTATTCTGCTGCTAACTTCAGCGTTCCTGCGGAACACTTGTTGGTGGACCGTGCGCAATTACTGACCCTTACGGCACCAGAGATGACTGTTCTTATCGGTGGTCTTCGTGTCATGGGCGCAAATTCTGCGGACAGCGCGCATGGTGTACTGACAACACGTAAAGGTCAGCTCAGCAACGACTTCTTTACCAACCTGTTGGACATGGCAACGCAATGGACAGAAACTGACGTCAAAGGTGTTTACGAAGGTAAGGATCGTTCAACTGGCCAAGTAAAATGGACAGGCACACGCGCTGATCTTGTGTTTGGTTCGAATTCAGTGTTGCGTGCTTTGGCCGAAGTATATGCACAAGACGATGCTGCAGATACTTTTGCACAGGACTTTGCTAATGCTTGGACCAAGGTTATGAACTTGGATCGTTTCGACGTCGCTTAGAACACAATCATAAATCAATTCAGAGCCACCCTTCGGGGTGGTTCTTTGTATTTAAGCTTGGTAAAAAGACCTATGACATATCCATTCGAGACATTGGCCGAACACAAAGGCCGCGAGCATCACATCAGCCCAATGGGCGAGTTTATCAAACAAATCATTTATGGTGGTAACGATGGCATTGTTACCACGTTTGCGATTGTCGCAGGCTTTGCAGGTGCAGGCATGGATGGCGCGGCTCAAGTTGGTGGTTTAGCTGTTCTTTTGTTTGGTTTGGCTAATTTATTTGCTGATGCCACTGCGATGGGGTTAGGCGAATTTTTGTCTGGGCGTTCTGAACAAGAGCTTTATCATTCTGTTCGAGAGAAAGAATTGCATGAAATCCATAACAACCCAGAAATGGAACGTGCGGAGACGATGGAAATTTTGCATGACCGTGGATTTTCGGAACAAGATGCAAACGCTGTGGCCGATATTTTAGCGCGAAATCCCGAACATTATGCCGATTTTATGATGGCTTATGAGATCCAAATGGCTGATCCTAATGGAGAAAGCCCTGCTTTGAATGGGATAGCTACTTTCATCTCGTTTTTGATTTTTGGGTCCATCCCGTTGTCGCCCTACTTCTTTTTAGAGCCAATCCAATCGACATTCTATCTGTCGGTAACTGCGACGTTTACCGCGTTGATAATGCTTGGTGTTTTGCAATTTACTGTGATCCGCCGCAAGCTGTGGCGTTGCATCGGTGAGACAGTTTTGGTGGGTGGCGTTTGTGCCGCTGTGGCGTTTGGTGTGGGCTTGATGTTCGCCTAAATCGGCGTGCACAACCTGTACACAGGCTGTACACTATCCGTACACCGACACTAGATATGGATCACCTTATCATAGGCATCCAGAACGCTTTCGTGCATCATTTCTGACAAGGTCGGATGCGGGAATACAGTTTGCATCAGATCCTCTTCGGTCGTTTCAAGCTGTCGCCCGATAACGTAACCTTGGATCAGTTCTGTGACTTCGGCGCCGACCATATGGGCGCCTAACAGTTCACCTGTCTTGGCATCAAACACGGTCTTCACCATGCCCTGTGCTTCGCCCAAGGCGATTGCTTTGCCATTGCCGACAAACGGGAAACGGCCAACTTTGATATCGAACCCTTTTTCTTTCGCGACAGCCTCGGTGTAGCCAACGGACGCGATTTGTGGGTTGCAATATGTGCAACCTGCAATGCTTTCTGGTTTCACGGCATGTGGTTTTTGGCCAGCAATCAATTCCGCAACCATGACACCTTCGTGGGATGCTTTGTGCGCCAACCATGGTGGTGCTGCCAGATCACCAATTGCGAAAATACCATCAACGTTTGTACGACAGTATTCATCGGTTACCACGTGGCTTCGATCTTCTTTGATTTTCATAGTTTCAAGGCCTAAGCCTTCGACGTTACCTACAATACCAACCGCTGAAATAACGGTATCAAACTCTTGGGTTTCAACTTTGCCGTCTTGTTCGATATGAGCAATTACCTTGCCTTTTTGGCGGTCCAACTTTTTGACCATGGCTTTTTCCATGATCTTCATGCCTTGTTTTACAAAGGATTTTTTGGCGAAAGTTGCGATTTCGACGTCTTCGACAGGTAAAATGCGATCCATCACTTCGACGACAGTCGTGTCTGCACCCAGTGTGTTATAGAAACTGGCAAATTCGATGCCGATTGCGCCTGATCCGATGACCAGCAGCTTTTTAGGCATGCGTGGTGGTGTTAGGGCCGTTTTGTATGTCCAAACTTGATCACCGTCTGCCTCTAGGCCAGGTAATTCGCGTGCGCGTGCGCCTGTTGCCAAAATGATGTTCTTGCCCAACACATCTTGGGTGCCTTTGTCGTTTTTGACTGAAACTTTGCCTTTGGCGGTGATTGTGGCGGTTCCCATAATCGTGTCGATTTTGTTTTTCTTCATCAGATGAGCAACGCCGCCACTGAGCTGTTTTGCAACGCCGCGTGAACGTTTCACGACCGCGTCCAAGTCATATCCAATGTTATCAACGCTGAGGCCAAATTCGGCCGCGCGGTGCATCAAATGGTATACTTCGCTGGAACGTAGCAATGCTTTGGTGGGGATACAGCCCCAATTCAAACAAATGCCGCCCATGTGTTCGCGTTCGATGATCACGACCTTAAGGCCAAGTTGAGCCCCACGAATTGCTGCTACATAACCACCGGGGCCTGCCCCTACTACAATCATATCATAGGTCGTTGTCATGAACTCTCACCATTAGTTTAATATTGAACTATATATATAATGCCCGAATGTCATGCGGTTTACAAGATGGGGATTATTGGTCGCTTGCTTGTAAAGCTTTCACAATTGTTCCGTAACCGCCGTTTTCCATAAAGGTCAGTTCTTGGTCGCTGCTGGTTCTGCCAAGCGCTTGATTTCGAAACGGAAATCGCCCAAATGTCTTGATTATTTGTCTGTGTGCACGTGCATGCAAGGCATCATCTGTGTTGCTGATTGAACGTGCGCGGATCATTTCAACACCAAAATCTTGGTCGTCCATTGTTTCTGAGTGCGTAAATGGAAGGTAGAAAAACTGCTGTTCCGCGCCCTTAATGTCCAAATCAAGATCATTGGCAATTGCATTGCGCGCAATCTCGATCGCCATTTTGTCGGCTGCAAATGATTTTGCATCCCCGCGGAACATATTCCGCGAGAACTGATCCAACAATAAAAGAAGCGCTAAAGAACCCTGCCCCGTCGCGCGCCAATCGTCGAGCGTACCATTTACCGCGGCCTCGTAGCTGTCGAGAAATCGGTTAATGATTTCTGTATCAACCTTTGGGTTGGCTTCGTACCATCCTTTGGGCCCAACTTCGTTGGTCCAAAAGTTAATTATTGTTTGTGGTGTCTGCTTCATCTTGTTCCGCCTCTTCCTCTAATGCCATATCGATAGCGTATTCTTGTGCTAGCTCCATGGCAACAGGTGTCGAGTTCGGGTTCACAGGTGCGTATGCTGTTGTATCTTCGACAGCGATTGCTGCACGTTGTGTCATACGGTACATCGCGTAACCGCCCATGATGGCCATATTTGCGCCCAAGAACCAAAAATAGCTGTTGGCACCAAATTTTTCTAACATCCAACCAACCACAGCTGGGCCAAAAATTGCGCCAACACCTGTTAGGAAAATCAACCCGCCAGACGCAGAGGCCATGTCGTCGTGGTCAAGAAAATCATTTGTATAAGCGATGAACAAAGAATACAGCGGGTTGGCCACTCCACCGATCATGAACGCGACAATTAACAACCAGATAAAGTTATCAGAAGAGCCAGCAGTAAAAGAGAAGAATGCCCCAATAGCACATACTCCTACAATCAACATACGTCGATCCATACGATCTGATAGCCAGCCAATTGGGTATTGCAGCATCATGCCGCCAAAATAAATTGCGGCAACAAACAGAGAAATGTCAGCAACGCTCATCCCTTTTTCGGTGCCAAATACGGATGCCATCCCAAACAGTGCGGAAAACACTGCGCCCAGAAAAAACAGACCGACAACGCCCAACGGTGAAACCTGCCAAAGTTCGCGAAATGTCATCCGTTTTGACGTTTGAAACAATGGTGCAGGACTGACCGACAGCAAGATTGGCGCGAATGATAGCGAAACAACCACTGAGATAATGATAAACAGTGTGTATCCAGATGGGTCCGCAAAGTTCAATACGCCTTGTGCCAAAACAATGCCCATCATTTGAACAATCAGGTACGCAGACAAGGTTTGGCCGCGCGTTTCGTTTGTTGCGGAATCGTTGAGCCAGCTTTCGGCAACCACGTAGACACCAGAGAAACAAAAACCAACGACAACGCGTAAGAAGAACCAAAAATATGGGTCAGTCCAAGCGGCAAAGAGGATTAAACAGGCCGAAACCATAGAACCCAAAGCCGCAAAAACACGGACGTGTCCAACACGACGGATCATGTTTGGTGCCATTTGCGAGCCAAACAAGAAGCCGACGAAATAGCCGGTCATAATCCATGACATTGTCTGAGGCGACATGCCTTCGATTGAGCCACGCACGCCTAACAGCGTACCTTGCAAACCGTTGCCGAGCATCAGCAACATCATACCTAGCAAAAGTGCCCAGGAATTTTTCACTACGAAAAACATCAGCTATCCTTGAATGTTATGTGAGAATACTAGCAGAATCATTTATTATGACTTGCGCATTCGCGACGCTTATAAAGTCGTTTCTAATTTATGGAAGCAATAAAGAGCTGTCGCCGTAAGAAAAAAATCTGTATTGTTTTTCAATGGCTTGGGCGTATAAATTTTGCATTTTATCCATTCCCATCAGCGCGCTGACCAACATTAATAGTGTTGATTTTGGTAAATGGAAGTTTGTTATCAGACCGTCTGTCACGTTGAATTCAAATCCGGGACGAATGAATATATCCGTGTCACCAACAAAGGATTTAATTTGGCCACTTTGCGCGGCGGTTTCAATCAATCGCAAAGCGGTCGTTCCGACGGGAATAATGCGCCCGCCCGATTGTTTCGTTTTTGCAATTTCAGCAGCTGCTTGGGGGCTGACTTCGCCCCATTCGGAGTGCATTTTGTGGTCAGTAATATTGTCGACCTTGACCGGCAGAAATGTACCCGCGCCAACATGCAGAGTTACTGTGGTGGTTTGGACGCCCATTTCAGCGAGCCTATCCAACAGATCATTGTCAAAGTGAAGTGATGCAGTTGGTGCAGCAACTGCACCTGTTTGTTTGGCAAAGACTGTTTGATAATCGTCATTGTCGCGTTCGTCCGCAGGGCGTTGAGCCGCGATATAAGGCGGCAGTGGCATTTGACCGACCTGTTGCAAGGCGGTGTCGAATTCCGATCCCGATTTGTTGAACTCTAACGTCAAACCCATTGATGATTTATCTAACACCACGGCGCTTAGATCTGAGCCAAACGCGATTGTTTCACCGATGTTTACGCGTCTGGATGGTTTTGCCAAGGCGAGCCACTGCCCTTGGTCGTTAAGTGACAAAAGGTTTACGCCTATTGCGGCGCGTGTTTCGCCGTTGTCAGACTGGCGAATGCGCATGCCCTGAAGCCGTGCTGGAATGACCTTGGTGTCGTTGAGTATCAACCGATCACCGGGGCGCAAATAATCCAATATATCAGTGAAATGACGGTCTGAGATTTCACCATTTTCGGCGACAAGCAAACGCGCAGCGGTGCGCGGAACTGATGGGCGTAGCGCAATCAGGTCGTTTGGCAGATCAAAATCAAAATCAGACAGTTTCATATCGGCGCTTTAGTCGTTTTTATTTCCATTAAGCAAGCCCTACTTGGGCGGTGCTGGGATATCTTGGCGGAAAATTTGGCGAAAAACGCCAGGTGTAAGGATCGATAAAGGTTTAACGCGGACCTTTGGTTGTGCTGCTGGACCCTTCATTGTGTAGACAAAACTGAATAAACCCTCGCCTTTTTGACGTCCAAATAGTTTTCCACCGATACGTTCCAGCGCGCCATTGACCGCATAAATTGGCGTAACGACGCCATCAAAGTCGACCGTTTTGGTGTTCGAGGCATACCATCCTTTTAGGCTTATGCCCATTGAGACGCCAACCAAGCTTACTTCTCTGAGTTGGACACCTTCGGGGCGAAGGTCAAACCAACCTTTGGCCTTTTGGAACTGTATGCCGCCCTTTTCTAGTTTTTGCAAAAGCCCAACCAAGCTGATGCTGTCCAACAATGCGGCCATCGAGTTTGAATGGTTCATCCGTAAGTTCACGGCTTCGAAGCTGCCAGTGTAGACGTCGGTTTCTGCTGTGGGTTCTAAAACCATTCGCATCACTCCGCCTTCGATATTATCGAAAAACCCAGCTGACTTTAAAACAGCGCCAGCACTTTGGCCCGAGACGATGATTTGGGCGCCGTGTTTACCACGTTTGATTTCACCTTTTATGCGCGCACCACCATTTACCCGGGCGCTGAAACGTCCAGTTGGCGCGCCGTTACGGCTTATTGATGCACTGAAACTGGTCAGTGACTGATCATCAGTTATACGCAAACGATCCAACGCGATGTCCAGCGGACCAGCTTTTTCACCGCCGCTGCCGCCAATATCGAGTTTACGCAAGTCCATTACACCGCCTTGCAAACGTGTTGTCGCATCGTTGCCAACCCCAGTTAATGTGACCGATGTTGATAGCCACTTATCAATCTTAACTGTTGGGAAATTGGCTTCGCGAAACTGTCCGTCTTTTTGAAGCGTTATATTTCCTTTTGCGGTCAACCCACTGGCATTCACCTGAATGCTGTCAATTTGAATTGGCTCGGTTAATTTGCCGACAACTTTCAAACTTCCTTTTTGATTTTTACCCTTGCGCCAACCAAGAGAGTCGATGCGAAGTGTTGCGCCTTTTAGATTTGACGTTAAATCGAACGCCGCTGGCTTTTGGGGCAATAATTTAACGTTGAATGATGCGGGCGTGGACCCACTGAAACTGCCATCTGGAAGGGAGACATTGAAAACATCCAATGCTTGTTGATTTAATGTCAACGAACTGTTGAGCTGACTTACTTGTGTGGGGTTATCAACGAATGCTTGTGACCAGTTAAATTTGGCCGGAACGCTGTCGAGGGTGGCATTGCCAGACAGGTTCAATCCTTTGTCACTGACTTGGAATGCAATTTGTTTTGAGCGCAGCTTGCGCCCTTTAACCAACTTGTCGCTACTGACGTCTGTTGCGATTCCTGACATGTTAAACTTGATTTGACCTTTTTTGACGTCCTTGGTCAGTGGGACCTCGAGCCATCCTAAAACAGATGTTTGCCCACTGGCAAAGTCCGTGGTTTGACCAAACTTTTCGATGTAGCGAAATTTGGGGATATCCAAAACCTTAAGTGCGGATTGTAAATCGCCCGCTGCTGCCAGTGTGATTTGACCAATGGCTGGTCGCGTATTTATGTTTGGAATGTGAAACAAACTGCCCGACAAATCCAGCTGTGTCCCATTTAACGGCGTCAGATACCCCTGCGCGAGATTGAGCGTAAGTTGATCTTGGTTTAAGCTGCCTTCACCTTGGGCACCGTGTACGGGTTCCATTGTTTTCACGATACCCGTTTTAACGTCGTCAAATGCAAAGCTAAAATCAAATTCGGCGACCCCGTCTTGGCGATTGAAAAAGCCGTGTAAGTCTTGGACTTGACCCTGCTGAAGGTTTTGACTGACCCACTTACGGGTTTTAGGGATAAATGTGAGCGGCCAGAATTCTTTCACTTGGTTCGCTGATATTTGATCCAAACGTAAGTCAAACTTGCTTTGCCAATATTTTTCTTGGGCCCATAAATCACCATTTGCAACGATGCTAAGGTCCCGGTGATTGAGCACGCCCTTAACCAGATTGACGTGGAAGGGTTCGAATGAAATTTCTACTTTTGCACGCCCATTTTCAAAGGTTATCGCGTCTTGGAATAATTTGGGTTGAGTTAGCGAGAGTCTATCAATTTTCAAATCCGTTGTGGCGCCGATCACGTGGCCTGCAAGGTCTCTTGCTAATTGCGATGAAGCGGAGCCGGAAACAACACCCAAGCTGGTATCCATCGAGAAGTTTGAAAATTCTAATACGTCGGCGACTGCATCGAATTCAAAATATGCTTTTGCTTGTTTAAAGGCAGCTGCGGAACTGCTGGGTGTTGCACGAAGGCGCCCTGCTCCAAAATCCAACACACCGCTCATTTGTTTTGGACGCGCGTCTTCGTTGAGTTCCACGACAAACGAGGCGCTTACCTCTGCTTCTATATTGCGTAACCAATCCAATGCTGGGACTTGGTTTGCAAGACTGAGCGGGTCAGCGTTGTCAATTTTGAATGTCACGTCCGTGCTGGGATTTCCCCGTGTTCGCCGGCCAGAAAATCGAATTAATGATGGCGCTTGGTCGTCACGTGGTAATTCAAATGCACTGGATATCATGAGTTCGTTTTCAACGGCACGAATTTGAACATTACCTTGATTAAGATGAAATCTCTTTTCCGTAAGCCCGTCTATGTAACTTAGGGAAATGTTATTCATTCCAAAGGTTTTGATATTTTTCGCGATTGGCAATTCGAAAAACTGGTCGATAACTTGGTCAATCGTGCCTGAAAACGCGATGTCTTGGTCATCGTTTTGATTGATCAGGTTAAACCGCCCTTGGCCATCTCTTAACAGGAATAGGCGTGCGTCTTCTATTAGAAAGTTGCTGTTATCCTTGGACGACCCTAAACCCGATATAATACTGAAATCAGCGGACACCTTTGGAACGGTGATTATTGGAGCGCCTGATTTTTGACGGACGATAACATCGTTAAACACAATTTTTGGGTTGAGGAAACGGTCACCTTTGGACAATCCGCCGGCTGCGATTTCCAGCTCTAAATTGGGTGCGCTTTTCGAAACTTGGTGTTGGATAAAGCTGTTCAATTTGGGGATTGAAATAATCTTGCCGTCTTTTTGACTGTGTACAACTGCCAACAACACAAATGGGCTGAGCACCAAGAATATCGAAAACGTCGCGGTGATGCTTAGGATGCGCCGACATACGCGCCATAGTTTTCGATTGGGTTTCTTAGCCATTATTATCTGCGTTATGCCCTTCAGGCTTTGTTCTATTGAGAGTTGTGTATTTTCACTATACGCAAGAAAAGAAGAAAACTAGCGAATAGGTTTATTATGCTCTGCATTGGTGAAAAAGTGCCCAATTTTCGACTTCCTGCTTCTGGTGGGCAGGAAATAGGATTGTCAGACTTTCAGGGACAATACGTTGTTTTGTATTTTTACCCCCGCGACAACACACCGGGATGTACGACGCAATCTATTGATTTCAGCAACGCTCGCGATGATTTTAGCCGTGCCAATACGGTTATACTTGGAGTTTCCAAGGACAGCGTGGAATCCCACGAAAAGTTCATTCAAAAACGCGAACTCACCATACCCCTATTGTCTGACGAGAATGATGATCTGTGCGAGGCATTTGACGTCTGGACTGAAAAATCCATGTACGGGAAAAAGTTCATGGGTATTGTTCGATCGACGTTTTTAATTGATCCAAATGGCATTCTTATACATGCGTGGCGCAAGGTTAAGGTTCCAAATCATGTGGACACAGTTCTTTCCCATGTAAAAGAGATTCAATCATGATGACATTGACCAAAATGGCCGTGGATGTTTTGAACACTGCTGATGGTCGTGAAAAGACGGCGAAATCACATCGACATGCAAAAACATGGTTCGACAGTGTAAAAGCTGGAACGCCGCTTGCTATTGGCAACGCAAAACCACCGATTGACCCATCGCGTCCATCACAACCAGAGTTGTTGTCACCTACAAAAATGCCCAAACGAAAACCAGGTTCGCCAAAGGGGCGCATTGCGTTGCTACATGCGATTGCGCACATCGAGCTGAATGCAGTTGATCTGCATTGGGATATCATTCCACGGTTCGCACATATCAAAATGCCAAGCGGATATTATGATGATTGGGTCAAGGC
>DKMK01000091.1:19205-29983 GCA_002469545.1 Rhodobacterales bacterium UBA7416
GCGTTGCCAGCTCATGCAGGAATGTGGCGATCAGCATCAGAAACAGCCGAAGATTTCTTGGGCCGTCTTGCCATTGTTCCAATGGTTTTAGAGGCTCGTGGTTTGGATGTTACACCTGGAATGATAACACTCTTTAAAAGTGTGGATGACCAATCAACCGTGGACGCGCTTGAAATCATTTACGCAGAAGAGGTTGGCCATGTCGCCTATGGTTCTAAATGGTTCCACTTTTTATGTGGCCGTCACGAGCTTGATCCAAAAGTAACCTTTCATGAATTGGTGCAGACCTATTTCAAAGGGAACCTAAAACCTCCATTCAACGATGAAAAACGGGCAGAAGCAGGAATACCATTGGATTTCTACTGGCCAATCGCAGTGAGTTAGATGTTTTTGGCAGTTTTTTGCTACTTTTCGCAACTTCTTGCCGAGCCAGCGGTCGTTGGCGTAAAAATCATTGCCTTTGGCATACTTAAACCTTTAAATTCGATTTAGCGGAAACAAACCGTTACGGGGTAAGTAAATGACGGCCAAATTTGGAGTAGTGAATCGTGTCTTGGGCAAACATGTGCCTGAACAACGTATTTACCTGCGTTCTGACAAGACAACACGTTATGTACGTTTGTCTCCATTGATTCAAACAATCATGGGAACCAGTTTTGCATTGGCCTTTTGTTGGATGATTGTTGCTTCGGTTGCGTTAGCCGTTCAAGCCATTTCAGCCAACTCTGAAAAAGAACAAGCATCGGTATTACAAGAAGCTTACGAAGACCGCTTGGCACAACTTGCAGGCGAGCGCGATCAGCGCTCGTTAGAAGCACAAACGTCTCTGGATCGCTTTTATATCGCATTACGCCAAGTTTCAGCACAGCAATCCGAATTGCTGGAGTTGGAAGAGGAACGCCGTGAACTAGGCAAGGGTTTGAATATCATGCAACGCAAGTTGCAAGACGCCGTGAAATCACGCGACCTTGCGGAAAACCGTGCTGATGCATTGTTGACGGATCTACAATCGGTCACCGGCAATTTAAATTCTGAACTTGGATCGTCGAACGATACTCAAGCCACCCTTTCGTTCTTAACGTCTGCGTTGGACAAAACTGTTGTCGAGCGTGACGCGCTAAACAGCGAAACCGTTTACATGAAGAATCGCGTTGGTGAATTGGAATTGGATGCAGCGTTACTACAAGAACGCGGAAACCAAATATTCAACCGACTAGAAGAAGCAGTGGATGTGGCACTTACTCCATTGGCCAGTGCGCTGGACCGCCGCGGCATCAATACCAAGGCATTGGTAAACGAGGTGCGTCGTGGATATTCTGGAACCGGCGGTGCGATCACACCGCTTGAGATTTCGTCAGAGAGTGTTTTAGCCGACGAAGTATCGTCGCGGGCGGATAAGTTATTACGCCAATTGGACCGCGTTAATTTGATGAAATTGGCGGTATCCAAAGTTCCATTGGGGCACCCTGTCCCCGGTTCATATCGTTTCACCGGTGGTTTTGGTATGCGCACACATCCAATCAGCGGTGGTCGTCGCATGCATAATGGAACAGACATGGCAGGATCACGTGGCCAAGCAATTCTCGCGACAGGTGATGGTGTGGTGACATTTGCTGGACGTCAAAGCGGATATGGAAATCTTATAAAAATTAGACACGCCCAAGGATTTGAAACTTATTACGCACATCTTCACAGAATTAATGTTAAATCCGGACAAAAAGTCTCGCGCGGGCAGAAGATAGGTGGTATGGGCAATACGGGCGGAAGCACTGGAGTGCATCTTCACTACGAAATTCGACTTGGCGGTAAGCCAATTAATGCTAGAAACTATATGAAGGCTGCAAACGATGTTTTCTAAGAAACCAGAACCTACTAAACCAACAAGCACACCACCAGCATCGGCCGCAAAGCCATCTGGAACACCAGCAACGACCACACCATCGTCATCGATGAGCCCGGCGCCTGCTGCGACAAAGGCAAAGCCACCAGCATCAACGTTGGCGACTGATCTTCACATTAAGGGCAACCTTAAAACAACTGGCGACATTCAGATTTCTGGAACAGTCGACGGCGACATTCGCGCACATCTTTTGACAGTTGGCGAAGGTTCAACAGTTAAGGGCGAAGTTGTAGCAGACGATGTTGTTGTACATGGTCGTGTTGTTGGCCGTGTTAGAGGCTTAAAAGTACGTTTGACAGCGACTGCGCGTGTTGAAGGTGACATCATTCACAAAACAATCGCTATCGAAAGTGGTGCGCATTTTGAAGGTTCTGTGACCCGCCAAGATGACCCATTGAATTCAACTGCAACGAAGCCAAAATTGACATCTAAAGCAGCTGAATAAACGATTTTAAATTCTAAAGAAGGCCCGCTTTTGGCGGGCTTTTTTTTGGACAAACGCAGCGCAAATATTTTGGAAACTGTTGATCTGGCGGGGCCAAAAACAATTAACGTTTTTTGCTCAAAATATGTTTCATTCGACCGAGCAAGTTTCCAGAGCCCTGTTTTTTGTTCAAAAAGGCGTTTCGAACCATCTCTTGTGGGTTCTCGGCCGACAGCTCATTTGTGACATCGCGCTTCACCTTAATGGGTTGGCGGGGCGTTTGTACCGGACTTGTGTCTAAAACGGTCAAGGCGACTTGTTCTGGGTGTTTGCTGTCTTGTGCAACCGTTCTAAGGACATTTATTGTCCACTGGTCTGCAAGTCGCACCGTATCACCGTGGTTTGGAATTTTGCCAAGATCGCGGCAATTGTTTACAAAAGCACAAACCATTGTGTGAAGATCCGCGAATGAAAGAGACGTTGGGTTTACATACAAAGAAACACCAAGTGCGTGTTCAGCGCCGACGATAACTGCACTGATTTCATCCTCTTGCTCTTCGTCAAGAATGTAAGGGTGCAGCAGAACAGATAAGGGTAATTCTTCATTTATAAAATCCATATATCCTTCGCCAGTGAACATCTGTTCTGACTGGGTCCAATGGATTAAATCGGGTTTTGCGTAATTACAGATATACAAGGTTGCCATGTGCAAAATCTGTAATCGCAACGCCACCTCTTTTGTCGTCTCGGCGTTTTCCAAAGCATCGTTTGTATCTGTATCAAAAATATTTCCGAGATCAAAGTTATTGCCGTCAGATCCAGTCGCCGAAACAGTGATCAAAATGTGCTGTGTATGAGATTGAATAATCCCACCGAAATCGACGTCTTGTTGTTGTAAAAACCGTGACCCCAAAGGGTTCCTAAACCCGTCGGCAGCCAATGGTCTACGACTAAAGTGCAATCTGATTTGACAGTCAGCAACACCAAGCACCAATGACGTGTTATCATTTCGCTGATCGACCGTTACGTTGTATCCATCCTGCGCTACAATATTGGTGATCGTCACGATGAAATGATCAAAATCAACATCAGCGTAAGCATCCTTAAAAATACAAGCTGATGTGAAGTCGATTTTAAACACCTTATTCCCCTATTGTTCTGATTGCGCCTCTGCGCGGGTTTTGCCAGATACATCCAACGCCAATGTCGCGGCCATAAATGCATCCAAATCGCCGTTCAATACACCCTGACTGTCCGAAGTTTCCACATTTGTTCGTAGGTCTTTGACCATTTGGTATGGGTGTAAAACGTATGATCTAATTTGGTTACCCCAACCTGCGTCGCCTTTATTATCATGTGCTTCTTGTATGCCTTCGGTGCGTTTGCGCATTTCCAGTTCATACAGCCGAGATTTAAGTGCGGCCATACAGTTGGCCCGGTTTTGGTGTTGGGATTTTTCGGAACTTTGGACAACGATACCGGTTGGAGCGTGGGTAATCCGAACGGCCGAATCCGTTTTGTTGACGTGCTGACCGCCTGCCCCAGATGAACGATAGGTGTCCACGCGGATGTCAGACGGGTTAATTTCAATCTCGATATTATCGTCAACAACGGGATACACCCAAACCGAGGAAAACGATGTGTGGCGTTTGGCATTGCTGTCAAAGGGCGAAATGCGCACCAAACGATGAACACCACTTTCTGACTTCAACCAACCAAAGGCGTTTGTGCCTTTGATCTGATATGTCACGGATTTTATGCCAGCTTCGTCGCCTGCACTCTCTTCCATACGGTCAACTTGGTAGCCTTTTTGTTCTGCCCAACGCACATACATCCGCGCCAGCATGTTCGCCCAATCACAGCTTTCGGTGCCACCAGCGCCTGCGTTAATTTGTAAGAACGTGTCATTTCCGTCCGCCTCGCCATTTAACAATGCTTCCAGCTCTTGTTTGGCGGCTTCTTTTTGAATTTTTTGAATGGAGACTTCGGCGTCTTTTATGACTTCTTCGTCTTCTTCCATTTCGCCAAGTTCAATCATATCAATGTTGTCTTGCAGGCCTTGTGACAGCTCTGTAAAGCCTGCGATTGCATCAGCCAACATTTGACGTTCGCGCATAAGTTTTTGCGCTTTTTCGGGATTGTCCCACAATTTTGGGTCTTCTGACATGGCATCAAATTCTTCCATGCGATGCGCAGCCGTATCCCAATCCATGCGTTGGCGCAGTAAATCCAATGATTTACGGACTTCTTCAACGATGTTTTCTATTTCTGCACGCATGTATAATGTCCCAAATATTCCAATAGGTTTCTACAAAGCCAGTGACGCGTGGTAAAGTCTAATAGACGTCAACGCGTGAATATTAAATCAACGTCATCGTCAATATTGCCCACCACTGGACAAACTTCCAAACGTTGCTTTGCCCGAAATCTTTTTGGTTTCACCTGTGGCTGTGATCACGACCTGATCAGCCGTTTCTGACGTATTACCCGCCAAGAAGTCAGAGAAAATTTCAATGTCAGCACTGGCTGAAAACCCGCCATCAATAACAGTAATCAAGCCATCCAAAATGGGATCTTCGCCCAGACGGAACAGCTCTGAAACGACGTGGTCGCCAGTTTCGCCATCCGACAGCTGAGCGCCTGAAAAGCGGTCAAATTTTGCAAAATATGTATTTTCAGGTGGGGTGAATTTGCCAGCGCCATATTTTTTGATGGCCTTTTGCATGAACTGTTTAAACACTGGACCACACATACCACCACCAGACGCGCCGCGTCCCAACGGGGTTGGCGTGTCATGTCCAATATAACAACCCGCAACCATATTGCGTGTGAACCCGATGAACCAAACGTCTTTTGCTTCGTTTGTTGTGCCTGTTTTACCTGCTATCTGAACGCCTTTCATCGCAACGCGACGGGCGGTACCGCGTTCAACAACGCCACGCATCATCGATGTCAAACGGTATGCCGTCACTGGGTCCATAACGCGTTCACGATTGTTTTCGATACGTGGCGAACGCCCTTGTTCAATAATCGGCGACTGACAATCAAGACAATCACGCTGATCGTGCTTGAAAATTGTGTTACCAAACCGATCCTGCACACGGTCCACCAACGTCGGTGCAACCCGTTCTCCGCCATTCGCAAACATCGCGTAGGATGAAACCATCTTAAACAAAGTTGTTTCTTGTGCGCCAAGCGATGCAGACAAAACACGTTGCATATTATCGTAAACGCCAAAACGTTCCGCATAACTGCCGACGACATCCATGCCAACGTCCTGTGCCAAACGAATGGTCATCAAGTTGCGTGACTGTTCAATCCCAACACGTAACGGCGCGGGGCCATAAAACTTGTTCGATGCATTCTTTGGTCGCCATAAACCTTGGGGCGTGTTGATTTCAATTGGTGCGTCAACAATGATCGACACGGGGCTGTAACCAGTGTCGAGCGCGGATGCGTAAACGAACGGTTTGAATGAAGAGCCAGGTTGACGTTGTGCCTGTGTTGCCCGGTTAAAGACCGAATGTTGATATGAAAACCCGCCCTGCATTGCCAAAACGCGGCCTGTGTCCGTATCCATTGCCATAAACCCGCCTTGGACTTTGGGAATTTGACGCAATGTCCAACGCGTAATTACACCGCTTTTGTCACGTGCAGGTTTTACCAAAATGACGTCACCCACAGACCACATATCCGTGGCCTTACGAATGCGCAGAATTTTTCCATCTTCAAGCTCGCGTTTTTTGGCCCATTTCAATTCCCGATCCAACGACAACACTTGTGTTTCGTCGGTTGCAAACCCTTCGATTTCTATACGCGCGGACTTTGCCCCAACTTCGGCAACAACTGCCAAATGCCAATCGGCAACATCGCGTGGCAGTTCCTTTTTGGACAGTTCATCGCGCCATGCGCCATCTTTGATTAAGGCAGCATCCAAAGTCGCCAATGGGCCACGCCAAGGGCTGTTCGCACGGTCATATTTTTCCAGACCATCACGCAACGCAAGTTCGGCTTCGGACTGAAGTTCGGGATCCATTGTCGCGCGCACAGCCAAGCCACCAGTGAAAAATTGCTCTTCACCAAAAGAAGCAGACAGCTGTCTGCGGATTTCATCGGTGAAATAATTGCGTGGCGGGCGTGTGGACCGAACGGATGCCAAATGACCACCCTGCACTGTTTCCAAATCTTGATTTTTTGCAATCAATGCAGCGGCAGCCGTTACATATCCGTTTTCTGCCATTTCGCGCAAAACGAAATTTCGACGCGACAATGCACGTTCTTTTTGTCTGACGGGATGATAATTGCTGGGCGCTTTTGGCAAGGATGCCAAATATGCCGCCTCTTGCAATGTGACTTCTTCCAGCGTTTTACCAAAATAGGTTTCTGCGGCCGCGGTTACGCCATATGAATTTTGCCCCAGAAAAATCTCGTTCAGGTATAATTCTAAAATCTTATCTTTTGACATCGAACTTTCGATCCGCGTCGCCAGAATGATTTCCTTAACTTTGCGATCCAGCTTTCGTGATCCATCCAACAGGAAGTTTTTCATCACCTGTTGTGTGATCGTTGATGCGCCGCGCAAATCTTGGCCACGCGCGGCATCAATGATTGCCTTGGCAATACCGGCAGGATCATAACCCGCGTGTTCATAAAAATTCTTATCTTCGGCAGATATGAAAGCCTGTTTAATGATGTCTGGTATTTCATCTGCTGGTGTGAACAAGCGGCGTTCTTGTGCGAATTCGTCCATGACTTGACCATCAATCGAATAAACACGGCTGATTGTGGCAGGTTCATAACTGGCTAATTGCTCGTGATCTGGCAGGTCGCTGCCATAGGCAAAAAAGATACCCGCCAGCAATGCTGCCCCTAAAACACCACCCAGTGTTAAAAGTGCAAAAATTGATCCGAAAAACGAAAATATAAAACGTAACACAAGTGTAATTCCTATTGGCTTATCGACTGTATAACATTCAAAACCCAATGGTCCAACGGCGCCATTCAGTTTATCAGCAACAAGGCGCCGACTCTTTCAATCTATTTATGGTCAATCAGTGAAAAATTAAATAGCGCAACCAGAATTGAGACTATTATTTACGAAGTAGACGCGCTTGTGCCGCATCCTCGACGCTCCAGTCCATCAATCCCTGTATAATGCCACGCTGTACGATTACGCGCCATTTATCATTTAACAGGTTTCGCAGATCAGTTTTATTTGTCAAAAAACCCAATTCAATCAGAACGGACGGAATATCCGGCGCTTTTAATACTGTAAACGCAGCTGCTAATTGAGGCCGCGAACGTGACCGCTGTGTGGATTGCGCAATCCCAGCGACCAATTTACCAGCCAGTTCCATTGACCGCGCATTGGTTTCCACACGCGCAAGATCCATTAAAACGGATGTCACTGGTTCGTCTTGTTCTGACAAATCAACACCAGCCAACAAATCTGACCTGTCCAGCTGTGATGCCAATTGTGCCGCCGCTTCATCAGAAGCTTTGTTTGAAACAGTGTAAACTGTAATACCTGACGCGCGCCCTTCGGCCAAGGCATCGGCGTGCAACGAGATTAAGATATCGGCGTCACCTTTGCGCGCGGTGGAAATGCGCCCAGTTAATGATTTAAAATAGTCACCGTCACGGGTTAGAAACGCGTCGAATTGATCAGTCTTTGACAAAGCTTCGCGCAGTTCAGTTGCGAAAGCTAAGACCAAATCTTTTTCATTGAAACCACTCACAACCGCACCGGGATCAATTCCACCATGCCCTGGATCAATTGCTACCAGAATGGGGCGATCGCCTGTTTGGCGTTGACGTGAAACTGTTTCGAACTGAACTTCTTCTTGGGTCCATTCGGTATCGGGTTTGACAGTTGATGCCGCATCAAACTTTTTTTGATCAGTTTTGCCTAACCGGATAAACAATTTTGCCGTACCGTCTGATTTTATTAACTCCATATGTGCACTTTGAACCAACAAAGGTTGCGAAATAGGCAATACTAAACGCGTCCATCCTGGTTGAAAAACACCAAACCGTAAATTGCTAACCACCTCAGAATCAACAATACTTTCTGCTGCGGCGCTGTTCCATGCCAATTCGCGAAAATCCAAAATCACACGATTTGGTGCTGATCGCGTGAAAATGCGAAACGGTATTGCCTGTGATAATGCAAGCTTAATAGAAACGCCGCCAAACAGCCGGTCTGAAATACTGCTGTTTTCTGTGTCTACATTGGACAATGCACGCAATTCTTGGGCCTGTGCATTGCTTGCAAACAATACACAAAACGCGGCAAATATTTTAACGAGATACTGAGTACGTTTCATGGCTGCTTTCTTTTAATCTGTCATAACAAACTAAAAACAGATTGTAATTATCTGATTGGCGATTTAACTATAAAGAACACGGATGGTTTATCACCCTGTGTATTCAGATTCGCTGGATGCGTATCATGCGACAGGCCGTTGGAACTTCCACGCCAAAGTCCGCCCCTGATCCACTAGCAGGCCATGTGGCCAAAAGAACAGCTTTATTGCGCTTATGCGCAAGAACAGCCCTATCAGCGACCTCGATAAGGTCGCCGGAGAAAACCGCGATGAAACGCGTGTGCAAATATAAGACGTTACCACAGGGGGCATCTGCCTCCTGCTCTGACGCGAATGCATCGGTTTCCGCCACAACTATTCACCCAAATTCATACCTCCCCTTATACAAAAGGCGGCCCGATTTGCGTGACGAAAGAAAACTATGTCAAAGAAAATGCTTATTGACGCGACCCACGCGGAAGAGACCCGCGTTGTTGTCGTGGAAGGAAACAAAGTCGATGAATTTGATTTTGAAAGCCTAAATAAACGTCAACTATCCGGAAATATCTATCTGGCCAAAGTCACCCGCGTTGAACCGTCCCTTCAGGCCGCGTTCATTGATTACGGTGGAAACCGTCATGGGTTCTTGGCTTTTGCCGAAATTCACCCAGATTATTACCAAATTCCTGTCGCAGACCGCGAAGCGTTAATGGCCGAAGAAGAGGCCTATGCTAAATCCATGGCCGAAGACGCTGAAAAAGAAAAACCCAAACGTTCGCGCTCGCGTCGTCGTAAACCAAAAACTGTAGCCGCTGATGCAACAGAAGATGCAATTGTTGTATCCGAAGTTATCGAAACCGAAGAAACCGATACTGGTTTAGTCGAGGTTCCTGAAAACAACGATCAACCAACAACTGAGCCAAGCGAAGTTGAAGTAACAACACAAGAAGCACCCGCGGAAGTCGTTGAAGAACCAGTTGTTCAAGACACTGAGGAAGCCGTTGAAACACAAGAGCCTGTTGATACAGATGCCGATGGCGAAGACGATGATGGTGTTGATGACGGAATTGAATCCGTTGCTGACGAAGACGTCGAAGAAGAAGTGCGTCCACGCAAGCCACGCCCACGTCGTTATAAAATCCAAGAAGTTATCAAAGTACGCCAAATTCTGTTGGTTCAAGTTGTTAAAGAAGAACGCGGCAACAAAGGCGCGGCACTGACAACTTACTTGTCTTTGGCTGGTCGTTACTGTGTCTTGATGCCAAACACTGCGCGCGGTGGCGGCATTTCTCGCAAAATCACCAATGCCCAAGACCGTAAGAATATCAAAGAAATCACCAACGAATTAGAAGTACCACGCGGTGCAGGCCTAATTGTGCGCACAGCCGGTGCAAAACGCAATCGCGACGATATTCTGCGCGACTATGAATATTTGATGCGCCAATGGAGCCAAATTCGCGATCTAACATTAGAAAGCATTGCGCCCTCGCAAATCTACGCCGAAGGCGACATCATCAAACGTTCGATCCGCGATCTGTACAACAGTGACATCGATGAAATCATCGTCGAAGGTGATCGCGGTTTTGAAGCGGCACAGGCATATATGACAATGCTGATGCCAACACATCTGGATCGTGTGAAAAAATACACCGAACGTATGCCATTGTTTGCGCGTCATCAGGTTGAAACATATCTTGCTGGTATGTTTAACCCGACAGTTCAGCTGAAATCTGGCGGTTACATCGTGATTGACACAACAGAGGCACTGGTTGCCGTTGATGTGAACTCTGGCAAAGCGACCAAAGAAAGCTCGATTGAAAAAACAGCACTTCGCACGAACCTTGAAGCTGCCGAAGAGGTTGCACGTCAATTACGCCTACGCGATTTGGCTGGCCTTATCGTGATCGATTTCATCGACATGGAAGAGCGTCGCAACAATTCATCTGTTGAAAAACGCATGAAAGACAAATTGAAATCTGACCGCGCCCGTATCCAAGTTGGCCGCATTTCAGGTTTCGGTTTGATGGAAATGTCACGCCAACGCCTGCGACCTGGCATGTTAGAAGCAACAACAGCACCCTGCCCGCATTGTTTGGGCACAGGTCTGGTACGTTCTGACGACAGCCAAGCATTGTCGATCCTACGTGAA
>DKMK01000035.1 GCA_002469545.1 Rhodobacterales bacterium UBA7416
CAATTGAGTGGCGCCTTGTGCACGCGCACTGTTGACCAATTCAGTCATCAGGTTCTTTTGAACATCCGCACGCATGTGCGCAGGAACATGTTGCGCGATGAAAACACGTGAACGTTCCCAAACATTGGGTGAAACTGGTGCCTCTTCGTACAGTAGATCCGCTGGAATACTGTCCAGCATGCCCAATTGTGCGTCACGGATCATGTATGAATACATTCCGCATTTTGCGATGGTTGGAGTCAGACGAATGCCTGCCAAAACTTGGCCGAATTCATGTACGGCAATCCATCTGCTTTGGGGGGTATCGTATTGATCAAATTCCATTCCGTCCGCTTCGGGAAGATCCCATTTACGTTGGACGATGAAAGATTCTCGACGTGCCTTTAGGACATTCGCGAATAGAGATCCGTGGGTATGCATATTCGTGAAAGATAATGTAGTCGTTTGCATTTTAAGCCTCCTAGCTTGGTTGATAAACTTTTCAACCTTACAAGAGAGCGCCTACAGAAGCTTGTATTCCAATGCGCGCTGGATGGCTTCGGCTGTTGTCCTTGCTAAAAGTCTTTCGCGTGCGGATTTCAATCGAGCTTTTAATGCGCTTTCGGAAATTCCCAAGTTTGCCGCTGCTTGCGCATGGCGGCATCCGTTAGCAATCAATCGCAAGGCTGCTACTTGCGCATCTGTTAAGCTTTCGGGTGGTGTAGTTTCCGCATGCAAACGTTCAACAATTTCCTGAACATCCTGAATTTCCTGATCTGTGAATTCGCGATCCTCTTTGGCAAAGCCGCCAATTGTTCTGGATTGGACAGCACCAAAAGATACCGCGATTCCATAATTAAGATCAAAAGCACGCGCCTGTAATAGGACATCGTGTGGATCAGGTGCGGTCAACTCGCTCCAACGACAAGACCCCTCGCTGGAAAACCCCCAAGACACCAACGGATCACAAAGCATGTATCCTTTCTGTGTATAGATATCTAGCCATTCTTGTGGGTATGTCTGAAACATCATCGTCGCGGACGCAAAACGGATATGTAAACCCAATGCATATCCCGCTGACGCGATTTGTTGCAATTTGCGCAACTGAAGATCTATACCCAATTTTTTAGACATAATTCTATAAACGTTGTTGTCCTAGCTTAGTCAACCTTAAATTGTTAAGGCCATACTTTCATCCATATTAGCGTGCAAAGTGATGTTTTCAAATAGAAAATTTTGATTTCAATGTATTAATATTTAATTAACGGAATATGTTTTTATTTATGAATACTGCCAGATACAAAAACACCGCCAAAAGGCGGTGTTAAAGTACAACAATGTTGAATAATTTACGCTTCGTCAGCTTCTTCTGCTGCAACGCGTGCTTTGTCGTCCGCGCCTTTTGCGTTTACGTCGCGATCAACGAATTCGATGATTGCCATCGGCGCCATGTCACCATAACGGAAACCAGCTTTTACGATGCGTACGTAACCACCTTGGCGGTCTTTGTAACGTGGGCCTAAGATTTCAAACAATTTAGCAGTGAATTTTTCCTGCTTTAGTTTTGATGCCGCTTGACGACGGGCGTGTAGATCGCCGCGTTTCGCCAATGTAATCATTTTTTCCATGATTGGGCGAAGCTCTTTGGCTTTTGGTACTGTTGTTTTAATTTGCTCGTGCTCGATCAAAGATCCGCACATGTTCGCGAACAATGCTTTGCGGTGTTCGTGTGTCCGATTGAGGCGACGGTAGCCTTTTGCGTGGCGCATAATTTATATCCTTTAAGTCTTCGTTTTGCTTTGTCTGGCGAGCCTGCGTTGGGTCTCACACTCCTTGGGACATCATTGTCCAGAATTTCCCAGCTATTGCTGGCATGTGTTGGGTGCGTCCCCTTGGGAACGCACCCGAATTCTTAGAATTGATCTTCGAACTTCTTAGCGAGCTCTTCGATGTTTTCTGGTGGCCAATCAACGATGTCCATACCGAGGTGAAGACCCATAACAGTCAACACTTCTTTGATCTCGTTCAAAGACTTGCGGCCAAAGTTTGGCGTACGCAGCATTTCTGCTTCTGTCTTTTGGATCAAATCGCCGATGTAAACGATGTTGTCGTTTTTCAGGCAGTTTGCTGAACGGACAGACAATTCCAATTCGTCCACTTTCTTTAGTAGAAGTGGGTTGAATTCCAAATCGTCTTCTTCGTCTTGACGCTGTGCAGCTTCTGGCTCGTTGAAGTTCACGAATGTTGCCAATTGGTCCTGAAGGATACGTGCAGCGAAAGCCACCGCATCTTCTGGTGAAACAGAACCGTCTGTTTCAATCTTCATTGTCAACTTATCGTAATCCAAAACTTGGCCTTCACGTGTTGGCTGAACGTCATAAGAGACTTTCAAAACAGGTGAGTACAAAGCATCGATTGGGATCAAGCCGATTGGTGCGTCTTCTGGACGATTTTGATCGCCAGCAACGTAACCTTTGCCTGTGTCCACAGTCAATTCCATGAACAATGATGCGCCATCGTCAAGGTGACAGATGATGTGATCTTTGTTCAAAACTTCGATGCCAGCAGTTTCTGCGATGTCACCAGCCGTCACAACAGATGGGCCTTTTGCAGAAATTGAAACACGCTTCGGGCCTTCGACTTCCATGGAAATCGCAACGCCTTTTAGGTTCAAAACCATGTCTGTTACGTCTTCACGTACACCAGCCACAGAAGAGAATTCGTGCAATACGTTGTCAATTTGAACAGACGTAATCGCAGCACCCTGCAAGGAAGACAACAAAACGCGACGCAAAGCGTTGCCCAGTGTCAAACCAAAGCCGCGTTCCAAAGGTTCAGCAACAACAGTTGCCATACGCAATGGGTCCGCACCCGGTTTAATGTCTAGTTGGGTTGGCTTTATCAGCTCTTGCCAATTTTTATGGATCATGTGGGCCTCCATTCTTGTTCGCTGGGATGGATCCGACCTAGCGAACGCTCGAGGTTAAAATCACTTAAAAGGCAGGCCGTTAAGCCTGCCCAAAATTTATTAAACGCGACGGCGCTTAGGTGGACGACAGCCGTTGTGCGCCATTGGCGTCACGTCACGGATAGATGTCACGTTCAAGCCAATTGCAGCCAAAGCGCGCAATGCACTTTCACGGCCAGAACCTGCGCCCTGAACTTCAACTTCTAGTGTTTTCACACCATGCTCTTGTGCTTTTTTGCCAGCATCTTCTGCAGCCATTTGAGCAGCATAAGGTGTAGACTTACGAGAGCCTTTAAACCCTTGCTCACCAGAAGAAGCCCAAGAAATAGCATTTCCTTGTGCATCTGTGATTGTAATGATTGTATTATTAAATGTAGACAATATGATTTTTTTAGCTTCGCAAAGTTTGGCTATCTCTAAAGCTTCCTTAAAGAATAATGGAACCATTAAAATGGCATCAGGCTTGCTATGTATTGCTTTTTTAGAAATTTCTAAAAATGAACTAGTTGATTTTGCTAAATACGTAATTGTTTCAATTGAGATTCCGAAGTTTTGATATTTTTCTATTACGTCTTCAACGGCATTTAAACAAGGAGACCAAAAGGAGTCTTCTTTTATATTTGGTATGATAAGTGACAATCGATAAATCTTGTTGCTTTTTAATGTTTTAGCAATAGGATTAGGTCGATAGTCTATTTTATTTAAAACTGCATTGACGTTTTTTAATGCGTCTTCAGAAACCCTTCCTCGTTTATGCAGAACCCTGTCAACGGTTCCTTTTGAAACTCCTGCTAACTCAGCGATATCCTTTATTGTATATTTTTTTGTCATGCTGCAAATATAACATATTTTTAAGAGTGTTATCGAGCACACTTTGCTTGTTCTCGAGCACAACTGCAGTTGTGCTCG
>DKMK01000046.1:0-14902 GCA_002469545.1 Rhodobacterales bacterium UBA7416
TTGGCCTTGTTTGGCCTCACATTGTTATTCACTTCGGCCAAGGCAAGACGACGTTCGGACAATGCACCCTCCAGCGTCGAAACTTGTCCCATAATAACTGAAACTTCAGCTTCACCACTAAAGACGCCACGTTTTTCCTGAAGATCCAGAACCCGTTGTTGGGCTTGAATTAAATTGTTCTCTGCATCTTCGCGTAATTTACGCGTTCCATCCAACTGCCCTTCACGCAGTCGACTGGTTTGTTCATCCACGCGTTTTTCTGCGTAACCAATCAATGCGCCTGAAAACGTCATCGCTGATTCAGGCGATGGTGCAATAACTTCCATGCGCAAAATGCCTTCAGTCGGATCAAACCCGACCAACACCTTCTTTTTATACGTTTTATAGGCAGTCTCATTACTTGCATCATCGTCAAGGCGTTGAATAGGATCAACATTATCAGCCTGAAACGCAGCAATGAACCCATGATCATCACTCAATTGAATCATGGCTTCTGGCGATGTCAAATATCCTTGAACACCAATTGAATCCTCTGCTCCGAAAATCGATCCACCGCCACCAAACAGGCTGGACGACGACGGCATAACTGGGTTTTCAGACGACTGCACCATGAATTCGGTTTTGACCGAATACATAGGTGTCGCAACCACATAAAAATAATAACCTGCCATAATGGCTGGAACAGCCACAAAGAAAAACAACCGCGCCAACAATTGCGCCATACGACGTTTGCGCCTGCGCGCCAGATCGCGTTGAATTTTCATAACGGCGCGTGCGCGTTGGGTTTCGGTTATGGGGCCAACTGCAGTACCTTCACGATGTGCAGGCAGGTGGCGATCTTGATCTGCTATGGTTCCGATACGTGCTTCTGTATTATGTGTTTCAGACATCGTCGTTGCTGCGAATGGGTCAAGCCCTTGGTCACGCAATAAACGCACAGCATCCAGATCAGACGACGCATCTACACCGTGCTTTGCCGCCAACTTTCGCGCCAACCGAAGCTGTTGCCCAGACAGGTTTTCCTGTTTAATGGCATCAATTTGTTCACGCACACTGCGTTCCACAGATTTTGCATCCTCAATTGGTTCTTTGTCTGACTTAGCCATAAAAATCTTTCACTTACTTCTCATGCACCTAGCGTCCTAGGTTTGAATTTAAGTTAACGTGTTATTCTTGAACATTAAACAATGGATTGTCTGGCGCGTCTTCGTAATTGTAAACGGCCTTCGCTTCGTCCAACGTATCAAACATTGTCAGGGTGCCATCGCGCATTACGGCGGCCCGATCGGCATAGGCTTCCAGTATTTTTTCCTGATGCGACACGATAACAACCGTCGCTTTTTCAAACTTCTCTTTTAAAATGCCACCCGCCTTGCGATTGAATTCTTGGTCCGTATAATTTGGCATGCCTTCGTCAATCAAATAAATATCAAAATCCAAGGATAACATTAAAGCTAACGATAATCGCGATTTCATGCCTCGTGAATACGTAGTCAGTGGCATTTCGAAATATTCGTCCAAATCACAGATATATCTGCAAAATGCTTCGACATAATCGGGGTCTAGATCGTACAAGCGTGCAATATAACGTACGTTTTCACGGGCAGTGTGCTTGTTGACCAATCCACCTGAAAACCCCAATGGGAAAGATGTACTTGCAGTGCGAATGATCCGCCCCTCGTTTGGCTTTTCGATGCCACACATCATGTTGATTAATGTCGTCTTGCCGGTGCCATTTGGCGCCAAAATGCCTAAACTTTGACCTAATTCGATCTTAAACGACGCGTTGTTTAAAATAACTTTGCGTGACGATCCTGTCCAAAAAGATTTGCTAACATTTTGGAATTCAATCATGTGACAATCCGTTCGGCACCATGCCTAATCCTTGTTATCAGATAGGGTGTTAACCATGTTTGCGCAAGTAATACAGGTCAAGTAAACATGCCCGCCACGACCCAATGCCGTGGATTGTCGGTAGTATTACCCATTTTTGGTTAAAAAATGTTATTCAGTCTTGCCCCTTTTGTTGAATACTTTAAATTGCACAGCGAAAGGGGACCAAAGTGTTACGCTCGTTGTTTACAGCATTGTGTTTATTTGTGCTTTGGTACCTCATGTCAGGTATCCAAAAGCCACTCACGTTGGGTCTTGGCGCTGGTTCTGCACTGTTTGCTGTATGGATTGTGCGCCGCATGGATGATGCGGCCGATGCAGACAGACTTGTCGTAAATTTGCGCCCCATTCAATTAATCAAATACCTTCTTTGGCTGCTGGTTGAAATCGCCAAGGCAAATTGGGCAGTGACAAAAATTATTCTGTCACCACACATGCAAATCAAACAGCATGTTTTCAAAGTACCCTTCACGCAGAAAACTGATTTGGGCCAAACGGTTTTTGCAAACTCAATAACGCTAACACCGGGCACGATCTCAGTAGAGGTCGAACCAGATCATTTCTTGGTTCATGCTCTGTGCTATTCCAACGATGATCCAACAGCGATCGCAGATATGGATGCACGTGTTACGCAAACCGAAGGACGCTCTGATTGATGTTTGAATCCATGCCGCACTACGTATTCTTAACGGCATTGATTTGCCTCTTCATTGCCATGATTTTGGTGTTAATTCGGCTCTACAATGGCCCAACACTCTATGACCGCGTGCTGTCCACGAATTCTTTTGGAACACACACTGTGTTGTTCATTGGCGTTTTGGGTTTCTTGACGGGTCGCCCAGATTTTTTGGATATCGCATTGCTTTATGCGCTGATCAATTTCGTAGGTACTATCGCAATTCTAAAATTCTTCCGCTACCGCGCTATTGGCGATGTACTTGAAAAACGCGAGGCGGATAAATGAGCACATTTTATTTAATCGTTGATATTATTGCGTGGATTTTGATTGTCGCTGGCGGCTTATTTGCAATCATCGGCTCACTTGGTTCGCTTCGCTTTCCTGACTTTTGGTCAAGATTGCACGCAGCTTCCGTAACGGACAGTGGCGGTGTTATTCTGCTACTCTTGGGAATGGGGATGCATTCTGGTTGGAACCTCATAACGTTCAAATTGTTCCTGATCGGTGCGTTTTTGTTTATCACTGGCCCAACCTCCACACATGCCGTTGCAAATGCCGCGTTGGTTTCAGGTTTGAAACCGCCACGCCAGCTTCGTGCAGATTTGGATAAATCCGATGATTGATACAGTTACAAATATCATCCTTCTGACAATGTTGGTGCTAACCGCACTTGCAATCGTACGTATGGAACGCCTTTTTGCGGTTGTGATGCTGTCTGGCGTTTTCAGCTTATTGTCTGCATTGCTCTTCGTAACGCTGGACGCAGTAGATGTTGCCTTCACAGAGGCGGCGGTTGGCGCGGGTATCTCCACAGTTTTACTACTGGGTACAATTGCCCTGACAAAACCGGTTGAAAGACGCGCACGCCACACCGCCTTTATTCCATTCATAGTGGTTCTCGTCACAGGCGCAGCACTTGTTTACGGCACATTAGATATGCCTGCGTTTGGCGATCCAAACGCACCGGCACAAATCCACGTTGGCCCCGAATATTTGGCACGAACCCCTGATGACATCGATGTCCCAAACGTCGTGACCGCAATTCTGGGCAGCTATCGCGGTTATGACACGCTTGGCGAAACCGCAGTGGTATTTACTGCTGGGATTGGTGTTTTATTGCTTTTGTCTGGCCTGCGTCGCCGTCGCGAAGACGAAGAAGAGGACCAAGCATGATTTTTCATCACCTCATATTGCGCGTGGTGACCAAAATTTTGGTTGGCACCATTATTCTCTTTGCACTTTACGTTCAATTCCACGGCGATTTTTCACCCGGCGGCGGATTTCAAGCGGGCGTAATTATGGCCGTCGCCTTCATTATCTACGGTATCGTTTTTGGTCTTACCGCTGTCAAAAAGGTTTTCCCTGAATGGGTTGTGCACAAGACGTTGGCGTTTGGTGTTTTGATTTATGCAGGCACTGGCATTGCTACAATGTTTTTAGGTTACGATTTTTTGGACTACGATGCCTTTTCCCCAGCGCACCCAACAGTTGGTCAGCATTGGGGTCTGTTGGTTATTGAATTTGGCGTTGGCGTGACCGTTACAGGTGTCATGGTTGCGATCTATTACGCATTCGCTGGCCGCCCACCTTCTATTTCAGATGAGGATTGGTAATGTCAAAACTACTTGATCTACAATTTTTGGCAGGCCACGCGCATTACCTGTTGTTTATCGTATTGATGATGACGGGATTGTTCATCGTCGTTGATAAAACCAACCTTGTGAAAAAGATCGTCGGCTTAAACATCTTCCAAGTCTCCGTTTTCATGTTCTACGTCTCAATCGGCAAAGTGACAGGCGGCACCGCCCCAATTTTTCCAATGGATGATAAGTACCACGTCGACAAAGAGGCATTAGTTGGCATCGCTTATTCCAACCCACTGCCACATGTTTTGATCCTAACGGCCATTGTTGTTGGCATCGCCACCACGTCACTGGGATTGGCCCTGATCGTCCGTATCAGAGAGAGCTTTAACACCATCGACGAAGAAGACATCCTTCACATTGAACAAGAAATGACACGCGACGATAATCGCAAATATGGAAACGCCATGGGGGGCTTGGCATAATGGCCGATACTGCCGTCGTCGCTGAACACACTTTGCGCACGTTTAAGGACCATTTACCTGTCTTGCAGGTATTGGTTCCATTTTGCACTGCACCATTGATTGTTTTATTGGGTTCACGTCGTTTGGCATGGCCGCTGGCCTTCATCGCATCTGCGACAGCCTTGGTTATTTCAATCATGCTAATGTGGGAAGTCCGCGAAGGCGGCTATGTCGCCTATACTTTGGGCGGCTGGGCACCACCACTGGGCATTGAATACCGCGTGGATGCGGCAAATGCCTTTGTTTTATTGTTGATCAGCGCAATTGGCACAGTGGTTTTACCCTACGCCTATATCTCGATCAAAGACGAAATAAAGGCACGCGACCACACGCTGATGTACGCGTGTTGGATGCTGTGTTTCACAGGCCTTTTGGGCATGGTTGTCACAGGGGACGCCTTTAACGTCTTTGTTTTCTTGGAAATTTCGTCTCTATCCACTTACGTCTTGGTGGCCCAAGGCGCTGGCCGTGACCGCCGCGCGTTAACTGCCGCCTACGACTACCTGATTATGGGCACAATCGGCGCCACATTTTTCGTGATTGGTTTAGGCATGTTGTACATGGCCACTGGCACATTGAATATGGCAGACCTTGCAGACCGCATTGCGGATCAAGGTGCCAACCGCACTGTGCGTTCGGGCTTTGCATTTATAATTGTCGGAATGGGCCTAAAGGTTGCAATGTTCCCACTGCATCTTTGGTTGCCAAAAGCATACACATTCGCCCCATCCGCCGTCACTGTTTTCCTTTCAGCAACAGCAACAAAAGCAGCGATATACGTTGTAATGCGGTTTACGTTCTCGATCTATAACCCTGACTTTTCGTTCACAAATAACACACTCGAAATCATCTTCGCGCCCTTAGCAATCATCGCGATGTTCTCGGCCTCCTTCGTGGCTGTGTTTCAGACAAACTTCAAACGGATGCTGGCTTATTCGTCCGTCGCCCAAGTTGGCTACATCTTGTTGGGTATATCATTGCTGACGGAAACGGGGCTAACAGCCGCTATTTTGCACATGTTTAACCACGGGATCACCAAAGCATTGTTGTTCATGGGCGTCGGCGCATATGTGCTGCGTTCGGGCGGTGCCTTTTACACGCAAATCGCTGGATTAGGGCGCAAAATGCCCATCACATCTGGTGCCGTTGTCATTGGTGGTCTGTCATTGATCGGTGTTCCGGGAACTGCTGGGTTTATTTCAAAATGGATATTGGTTCAGGCCGCCCTTGAACGCGCACCTGACAATGCAATGTTCTTGGCAATCGCCGTTGCAATCGTTTTATCGTCACTTCTGGCCGTGGTTTATGTCTGGCGCGCCTTCGAAGTCCTGTTCCTCCAAGAACCCGATCCAAACTCAACAGCAACAGAAGCACCATTGATGATGTTGGTTCCAATGTGGATCATGGCCGGTGCTTGTATCTGGTTTGGGTTTTCTACGGAGCATCTCTATGAATTCGCGGCCCAAGCAGCCCAAGGTCTGTTGGACGGCTCTCAAGGAATGATGATCTCAACTGGTCAGGGTGGGGCGCACTGATGGGCTATTTTGAATTGGATACAATGACGGCCATTTATGCCGCGATGCTATTTCCGTTGATTGCAATGGCGGGCAACATGGTGTTCGCTGAATTTAAAAACGTGCGCGATACTTTTACACTCCTCTGCGCTGGGCTCACATTTGGCAGTGTCTTGGTCGTGCTTTCCAATGTCGGCAACTCTATCACAACGCCAGTCAGCTTGTTTAACGTTTTTCCTGGTGTCGATGTCGCTTTCAACGTCGAACCATTGGGCCTTATGTTTGCCCTGATCGGCTCTGGATTGTGGATTCTTACGCACATCTACGGCGTCGGTTACATGCGCGGCAATAACGAAAAACACCACGCCCGTTTCTTCGCATGCTTTTGTATCGCAATCTCATCCGTCATCGGCATTGCGTTTGCATCGAACATGTTCACACTGTTCTTGTTTTATGAAATCCTGACCGTTTCCACATATCCACTGGTTGCACACAAAGGCACACCAGACGCCATTCGCGGCGCACGTGTTTATCTTGCAATCCTGATTGGCACATCTATTGCCTTACAATTGACCGCCGTCATCTGGACATATGTTCTGACAGGCACATTGGACTTCACCCAAGGCGGCATTCTGGATGGCAAAGTCGCGGGCTGGATCGTCCCCGTTCTGCTGGGCCTCTACGCATTTGGCATTGGCAAAGCGGCATTAATGCCGTTCCACAAATGGCTCCCCGCTGCGATGGTTGCACCCACACCTGTTTCCGCGCTGTTGCACGCCGTTGCGGTTGTTAAGGCAGGCGTATTCACGATGCTCAAGGTTGGCATCTACATCTTCGGCATCGATTTCTTGGCGCAAACAGAAGCGTCAGAATGGCTCATGTGGCTGGCCGCATATTCCATCATCGCCGCATCCGTGGTGGCAATGTTCCAAGACAACTTGAAAAAGCGTCTGGCGTACTCCACAATTTCACAACTCTCCTACATCACTCTTGGCATGGCGCTGGCCACATCCATGGGTGTATTGGGCGGTGCGATGGCAATCGCGATGCACGCCATGGGTAAAATCACATTGTTCATGTGCGCAGGCGCGATCTACGTCAAATATCACAAAACAGAAATTTCACAGATGCAGGGATTGGGTCGTGCAATGCCGATCACATTCGCCGCATTCTTTATCGGCTCTTTGTCAATCATCGGCCTGCCACCACTGGGCGGATCATGGCCAAAATTCCTGCTGATGGTTGGCGCCGCTGACACAGGCCATTACATCATCATCGGTGTTTTGATGCTGTCATCATTACTTAACGTCGCATACTTACTCCCCATCGTCGGACGCGCATTCTTCTTGCCGGCCCCCGAAGGCACGCCTACCAAATTCGCCGAGGCACCACTGCTCGTTTGGCTCCCTCCTGCAATCACCGCAATTGGTTGTATCGTTTTGTTTTTCTATGCAGGTGCTCTGCAGGAATTCCTCACTCCCATTGTATCGGTATCCCCATGAACGATTTTAGTTCTGAAAAACCACGTCGCAACGAAACCCCTGAAAAATACGCTTTGCGTCTTGAAAAAAAGGGTGCGCGCGAACTTCATATACGCAAAGGATTACGCGCACAGTTTGATATCCCCATGTCTGGCATCATCAAGGCATGTTCCGTCTTGTCACAGGCCCGCCACCTTGAATTACTTGATTTGCGCGAACGATTTCCAGACCTGAACGAAAACCGTTTCGCGTGGAAAATCTCGAAATCCTTAACCATCGACAAAGAAGCCGCACTGGTTTGGGCGCAAACCATCCTACAGTCAGAAGCAGGAGAGTAAGCATATGGCCAACAAACCCAAAGATAATCCAGAAGATTACCCAACGCTTGGGCGCTGGATGAATTGGGTTGACCAACCAGGAAATGATCGCAAAATTTTCTGGGCCTTGGTTGTGGTTTGCCTCGCTTGTTTTGGCTTGGAATGGACATACGACAAGCATCCATACTTCGATATCGAAAGTGTCAAAGGCTTCTATGCCTACTACGGTTTCGTCATGTTCGCAGGACTAATCTTTGTCGCTACGTGCCTGCGGATGGTTATCAAAGTTCGCGAAGATTTCTATGGCAACAAATCCATAGACACCGAAGAATATCCAGAAGACCAGATTGAAAGGATCGAACACGATGCTTGATCTTTTACACCAAATCCCAACGGCATTCCTGTTCTTCGCCGCCGCCGGCCTAATTGTATTTTTACCTCACGGTATAACCCGCAACATCGTGATGCTTGGCACGCCAATCGTTGCAGGCGCACAGATTTGGACAATGGGCATGGGCAACTTTGCCCAAATGCCGTTCTTTGGCTTTGAACTCGAACTCATGCGCATCGATAACCTGTCGCGTATCTTCGTTTTGATCTTTTGTCTCGCCGCCTTCTTGGGCAACCTTTTCGCATGGCACCTGCGCGACACGACCCAACAAGTGGCCGCATTGGCCTACGCAGGCTCCGCCATCGGCGCAGCCCTTGCAGGTGATATGATCACATTGTTTTTCTACTGGGAAGGCACGGCAATTGCATCCGTCTTCCTGATTTGGGCACGCGGCACCGAAGGGTCTTTCTATACAGGCATGCGTTACCTCATCATCCAAATCGGATCAGGCGTCATCTTGATTGCAGGTGTGGCATTGTTCTATGCCGACACTGGTACAATCGCATTTGATAAGATGACATTGGGCGAAGATATGTCCATGGGATCACTGGCTACATGGTTGATCTTCCTGTCATTCGGCATGAAATGCGCATTCCCATTACTGCACAACTGGCTCCAAGACAGCTACCCAGCCGCAACAATCACTGGCACCGTCATCCTGTCCGCATTCACTACCAAACTGGCGGTTTACGCACTGGCACGCGGATTTGCTGGTACAGAAATCTTGATTTACATCGGCACCATCATGGCGCTGTTCCCGATCTTCTTTGCCGAAATCGAAAACGACCTACGCCGCGTCTTGGCATACTCGCTCAACAACCAACTTGGCTTTATGGTCGTGGGCGTCGGCATCGGCACTGAAATGGCTCTGAACGGCACCGCCAGCCACGCATTCGCGCACATCCTATACAAAGCACTGTTGTTCATGTCTGTCGGCGCAGTGATGTATCGCACAGGCACATCCAAGGCATCCGAACTTGGCGGCCTGTATCGCACCATGCCAAAAACCGCGATCTTCTGTTTGGTCGGCGCGGCATCGATTTCCGCCTTCCCATTGTTCTCGGGCTTCATCACCAAATCGCTGACCCTGTCGGCGGTGGCGCATGAACATTACACATGGATTTGGCTGGCATTGGTTTTCGCATCCGCGGGCGTGTTGTCCCATTCTGGCATCAAAATCCCGTTCTTCACCTTCTTCGCACACGACAGCGGAAAACGCCCCGCCGAAGCACCAACACACATGTTGCTGGCCATGGGCATCACTGCATTCTTGTGTATCTTCATCGGCGTATTCCCGAACACATTGTATTCCATCCTGCCATACACGGTGGATTATCAACCCTATACGATGGAACACATTGCGGGCCAATTACAGCTATTGTTCTTCGCACTACTGGCCTTCGCCGTCATCTATCGCGCTGGCCTACACCCACCAGAGGTCCGCGCAGTTAATCTGGACACAGACGTCACCTACCGCAAAATCCTGCCCTCTGCGCTGGCCTATTTGGCATTCGTCGTTATCGCGATATTCAAAGGTTTGACTGGATTTATAAACACATCCATTCTGCGTTTTGTTGATCGTCTCCACCACAGCCACGGCCCAGACGGTTCACGCGCCGCCAGCTGGCCATCAGGCGCAATGGTTCTATCCATCGCGGCCTTGTTGGGACTGGCCCTATTTGTGATATTCTTTAGCTAAAGCATTTCGCCTTCAATTTAGGCAAATTGCTAAAGCAGCTCCGCAATGCGTTCGCGCAGGGCAGGGATCACATCCAACTCGAACCACGGGTTCGTTTTCAACCATCGATTATTTCGCGGGCTGGGATGTGGCATGACCAACTGATCAGGCCACGTCGCCTGCCAATCAGATGCCAGCGCGGTGATGCTTTGCCCCTTGGCCACAGGCATATGCCAATCAATCGCATACCGCCCAATAATCAATGTCAGCTCCAAATGCGGCATCAACGCCAATGCCCGTTCACGCCACGCTGGCGCGCACTCAATACGCGGCGGCAAATCCCCAGATTTCCCAGTCCCTGGAAAACACAATCCCATCGGCAAAATCGCAATGCGCGGATTATTGTAAAACGTATCACGATTCACCCCCAACCAATCACGCAAACGATTGCCCGATGGATCATCAAACGGAATACCCTTCTCATGTGTAATTCGACCGGGGGCTTGGCCAGCAATCAAAACCTTGGCGGCATTATTCACTTTAAACAACGGGCGCGGCCCCAATGGTAAGCCCTTGCAAATATCACAGTCACGCATCTGCGTTGTCAGAGTGTCAAAATCATCCATGCCCAATTATCACCCAATGGACGCGCCAATACAAACCAATTAGCCCTTGCCACAAATTCATTCACATCATACCTACACACGCATGACACCAATCGACACAGCCCACGCGCATATGGAAGCCAACCCAAACGACGACAACGCACGTCTGGGTTTTTACGAACGCTTAATGGACGGTGAAATGTTCATGTTATTGGAAACAGAATCCGATGGCACAAACATCAAACCTGACCTGTTCGAAGTAGACAAGCAAACATACGCCCTCGTGTTCGATCGCGAAGAACGCTTGGCCGAATTTGCTGAAAAAATAGTCCCTTTCGCCGCCATGTCTGGACGCACAATCGTGCAAATGTTGGACGGTCAAAATATCGGCCTTGGTATCAACTTGGCTGTGGCACCATCTTCCACTTTACTGCCCCCATCTGCAATTACATGGATGGCCGAAACCACCGCCAACGCACCCGCCCAAGCCGAAGCAAAACCAACAGAGGTCTTCCCTCCCGCCGCATTACCCGAACAGGTCATCACGGCGTTGGACATGAAATTGGCCACGATGGGCGGCCTTGCCGATATCGCTTATCTGGCACAGTTCGAATACGAAGGCGGCCAACGCGCCAGCGTCATCGCATTTGTGAACGCGCGCCCAGATGCGGAAAACGCAATGGCGCGCGCAATATCTGAAACATTGATTTTCTCTGGTATCGAAGCAGGCAGCCTGGACGTTACATTCCTAAAAGCATCCGATGCTATCTGCGCAAAACTGGCCAAAAAAGGCCTACGTTTTGACCTACCTAAGCTGGAAGCGCCAACAGCTCCAGCAGCCCCCGGAATGGACCCCGCGAAGCCACCAAAACTTCGCTAATAGCCAGCCTTCATATCCACAATATTTAAAAACAGCTCACCCGCTTCACCGCGGCGAATGTTTTCAGCAACCACATCGCACGCGGTATTTGTACGGGTCGCGGATGCTATATGGGGCGTCACTAAAACTTTAGGATGGACCCAATATGGGTGATCCTCTGGCAGTGGTTCAATTGCGAAAACATCCAACGTTGCACCAGAAACCTTACCACTATCCAAGCCATCAATCAGCGCATCATCATCAATCAACGGCCCACGTCCGGGGTTCACAATCGCCACCCCATCGCGCATCTGCGCAATGCTGTCTGCATTCACAACATGATATGTATCAGGCGTGTTGGGCAGCAGTAAAACCAAGATATCCGATTGCGCCAATACCTGCGCCAATCCGTCATCACCACTAAAACAACCAACGCGATCATCCGTTTTTAATGACCGGCTCCAACCACATGTTTGAAACCCAAAATCCGCCAACTTGTGCGCGCAAAACATACCCAGCGCACCCAAACCCAATATCCCGACCATGCGGTCTTGGGCCAATGGCGGAATCAAACCCTCATGCCAAACACCTGGTTTGGCTGCGGCGAAATGATCCGTACCCAAATGGTGACGCAAAACATGCCCCATCACATAATCCGCCATCCCCAAAGATAACCCAGGTTCCACCATTCGCGACAGCGGCTGCGTCAGGGTTTTATTCGCGGTCGGCACCTCAACACCTGCCCACAGGCTTTGCACCAGCTTCGCATTCACAAACGGTGTGAAATCATCCAATCCACCACTTGGCGCGTAAATGATGTAATCAACGTCCTCTGGGTTCGCGGCATCTTGGATCAGGTTGCAAACCAACCCTGCCTCGTCAAAGGCCACACGCAATTGTGCGCCGTATTCGTCCCAATCGTCAGGGTTCGCAGCATATAAAATATTCAACATTATCGTGGCCTATGTATATGGGCGCTTTGCACCAATCCAAATGCGCCCAGCAATACCAACATCGCCGATCCGCCATAACTCACCAAGGGCAAGGGAACACCCACAACAGGCGCTAATCCCATCACCATCAGCATGTTCACACTAAAATAGAAAAAGAAGGTCGCCGCCACCCCCAATGTCAACAATGCCGCAAACCGATTACGATTTTGCATTGCTGTGACATAGCAACAAAGGATGATCAAAATATACAAAACCAACAATGTAATTCCACCAACAAAACCAAACTCTTCGGCCAAGGTCGTGAAAATAAAATCCGTGTGTTTTTCCGGCAGGAAATTCAAACGACTTTGCGTGCCCTCCATATACCCACGCCCAGAAAATCCACCAGACCCAAGCGCAATTTTTGATTGCGTAATATGATAGCCAGACCCCAATGGATCGCTGGACGGGTCCAAAAACGTCTCGATACGGCGGTACTGATAATCTTTCAGGATTTGATACGCGGTTCCCTTTGATCCAATTACAGCCCAAACAACGCCAATGATTGCGCCAATTGCGCCACCAAAATACCACAGGCTGACACCCGCCAATAACATCACAACGCCCGCACCACCTGCCAACAAAATAGCAGTCCCCAAGTCAGGTTGATTTAAAACCAACGCCATCGGTAGAGCCGTCAAAATAAGCGGCGGTAATACCCATTGCACCTTGGATACACGTTCCTCGTCCAACCAATCATAATACAGCGCAACAATCATAACCAATGCGATTTTCATCAACTCACTTGGTTGCAATTTCATAAACCCTAAATCAATCCACCGCTGGGCACCTTTACCGGTTGCTCCAAAATATTCGACGTAAAACAGCAATGCAATGCCCACAAGATATGCGGGCACTGACAGGCTTTTCCAAACAGAAATAGGCGTAAACCCAATAATAATCATGGCAATGAACCCAACGCCAAACCGCATAACTTGTGGCTCAGCCCACGTACTGAACTTGCCACCGGCCACGGAAAACAGCATCAAAAACCCTGCGCTGCATACCGCCACCAACAGCAATGCCAAAGGCCAGTGAAAATACAAAATCTTTCGAAACCCCGATGGAATTTTGTGGTGATCGTTTAACAAACTACTCATGCGCGTGTCTTTTTGGGAGGCTTGGCTTGCGAACGTTTTTGGCTCGGTAACGGGCCATATTCGTTTGCGCCCAATGACAACGCTTTTTGCATTACATCCTTGGCAATCGGTGCGGCCGCTTTTGAACCGCCACCACCATGTTCAACAATCACCGAAATTGCATACCGCGGATTGTCAAAGGGTGCGAACCCAACAAACAGCGCATGATCTCGGCGGTTCCACGGCAGGTCTTTGTTTTTCGTCACACCGCGATCACGTTCGGCCTTGGTAATAAACCGCACCTGACTGGTACCCGTTTTTCCAGCCATCTGCTCGCCACCAGATAAACGTGATCGATACGCTGTGCCGCGCGGATGATTGGAAACGTCATACATGCCGGCGCGCACCATATCCAAATGTGCAGGATTGAAATCCAGCTTTTCCGTACCCGTTACAGGCGTCAACTTGTTGTCAAACATGTTCAAAAGACGCGGCGTGATCTGGTTTCCGGACGCAATCCGCGCCGTCATCGTCGCCAATTGCAGGGGTGACGCCAAAACAAATCCTTGACCAATACCCGCATTGGCCGTGTCACCAATAAACCAATCCTCTTTCTTATTGACGCGTTTCCACTCTTTGGTGGGCATCAATCCCGTTCGCACTGCAGGCAAAGGCAAATCAGGTTTTTGACCCAATCCCAATGCGCGCGCGGTCTTTGTAATATTTTCGATACCAACCCGTATCGCCATCTCATAAAAATAAACGTCACACGAATAACGCAATGCTTCGCGCAGGTTCACATTTCCATGCCCACGACGACGCCAACAGTGGAATTTACGCCCGTTAACATCCTTGTGGCCTGGGCAATAAACATCCTCGCGCTCATTGGCGACACCATGTGTCAGCGCGGCCATCGCAACAACCATTTTAAACGTTGATCCAGGGGGGTATAAACCCTGAACGGTTTTATTCGCCAATGGCCGAAACTCGTTTTCATTTAGCGCTCGCCAGTCAGCAACGGAAATACCATTTACGAATTTATTGGGATCAAATGTCGGTGCGGATGCCAATGCCAATATGTCCCCATTGTTCACATCCATAACAACAGTCGCGGCACTTTCACCTTGCATGCGTTCCATTGCGAACCGCTGTAACTCTGGCCCCGTGGTCAATTGCAAATTGATACCGGGCGCACTGGCTTGTCCGTCCAGCTCCCGCATCACGCGGCCTACGGCATTCACTTCGATCCGCTTTAAACCAGCTTTCCCACGTAATGGTCGTTCGATTTCAGCCTCAACACCATTTTT
>DKMK01000046.1:14961-16241 GCA_002469545.1 Rhodobacterales bacterium UBA7416
CGATTTAAACCCAGCCGTGGCGTAATTCCGGGCAAGGCAGGCGCATTGGCAGAAACGGTGGCGATATGTTCCCATTCTAACCCTGTCGCAACAGTCACAGGCACAAAGGCACGCCGACGCGTCATTTCCTTGATAACATTATCAATCTGTTCTTGCGACAAGGGGATCAACTGCGCCAAACGATGCAGCACTGCTTCATAGTCCTTGGTCTGTTCGCGCACTATTTCAATGGCATAAACCTGTCGATTGATTGCCAGACCATTTCCATTTCGATCGTAAATCAATCCCCGCGCAGGCGGTTGAAGGCGAATATTGATGCGGTTTTCTTCGGCTAACAGACGAAACTTGTCACCTTGCTTGACGCCCAACTGATGCATGCGCCAGCCCAACAGACCAGCCAAACCAAGTTGCGCACCGCCCAGCAATAATGCACGCCGCCCTAACTTCGATTTCTGCGCCTTACTCATGTCGGCCGCCTTACAGGATAAGAAATGGTTTCTTGAACTTTAGAGACTTTAAACATCACACTAATTGCGCCCACGACCAATGGGTAAACCAATATCGATAAACCAAGCTGTACCATGAATGCCCACCACGGTGTTGTTTCCGCAAAGGTGACGACCAACAAGAAACGGCTTAATAATCCTGCTGCCAGTAAAATCAAACCAATGCTAAACCACTCACCGAAAAATAACATTTCAACGAATGCGGGGCGATTGCGGCGTAAAAACTCACAAGCCAAAAGCGCAATAAATGCCCCCAACCCCATCGGGTGCGCCAACAGAATATCGCTGATTAAAAACAAAAAACCAATCAACCAAAACGGCACATATACTGGGTTGCGAATAACCAGTGCCATGGACACCATTAACATGACTTGCGGCCAAATCATTCCATTTGGAACCATTGAAATGGGTACCAAAAGAACAAAAATTCCAAACACACCCAACGCAAAATACAAAAGGCGATTGCCTGCAATGCGCAATGGTGTGTCGCCATTCATTCGCGCACCTCACTGGCAAACGTATCAGGCAAAACGGGCCCAATTAACCGCTCAGGCTGATTGATCGGCGCGTTGGGGGAATATCGAATAACGCGCAAAAACTCTAAGCGTCGAAAATCGGCGGCCAACTGGGCGCGAAATTGACTGTCCGTACCCAGAGTAACCTGACCCACCAATAAATCGGCTGGAAAAACACCACCATCACCAGATGTCACAATGCGATCACCGGGTTTAATCTGTTGAAAGCTTTCGATGAATAATAACGTCGGCGCGGCCG
>DKMK01000093.1:0-8869 GCA_002469545.1 Rhodobacterales bacterium UBA7416
AGGGAAATTTCATAACACCCTTGGTCAACAAGTTTTGCAACAACGTCCAAAACAGCGGCGGGTTTTATTGTTCCTTCGTAGGGGCAATCGGTGATGCACGATACGTAGCCGCGTAGTTTTACGTTTGCGTTATGCGCCGCTTTTGCCACGGGAGCGAAGCGTTCGATGCTTTCGGCGATAGAACAGTTTAGGTTCTTCTGGCTGAAGGATTCGGATGCGGAGCCGAAAATTGCGACCTCGTCAGCGTTGGCGGACAGCGCGCCATCGAGGCCGCGCATGTTAGGAGTTAGCACGGCGTAATCCACAGATGGATTGCGGGTGATGCCCGCCATGACGTCCGCCGCGTCGCCCATTTGAGGCACCCATTTTGGGGAGACGAAACTGGTGGCTTCGATTTTGCGCAGGCCTGTTTTGGATAGGGCATTGATCAGTGCGATTTTATCTGACGTCGGGATCAGCGTGGATTCGTTTTGTAATCCGTCGCGGGGGCCGACCTCGTATATGGTGATCATGTTTGTCATGCGTCGATTTCCACGAGCGTTACCAAAATCGTGCCCTCAGATGTGGCGCTGGATTGGGTGCAGAAAATTTGATCAATTGTGCCGTCGCGTGGTGCGGTTAGGACGTGTTCCATTTTCATAGCTTCCATCACAACCAGTGGATCGCCCATGGTGACGGTATCGCCAACGTCGACGTGAACCAAGGTGACCGTGCCTGTCATTGGCGCGATGATTTGATCGCTGTTTTCATCTGCGCCAGCCGCCACATCCAGTGGTGCTGGGATGGTTAGGGTTTTTGCGTCGGCAGCGGATTTGATTGTGACGGTGTTGCCTGCCACGGTTGTGGTTGCGCGATGCTGGGTATTGTTTGTGGTGGCGGTGATTTGATCGGCGTTGCGTATGACCCGTGTGAAATTGGTTTCGCCAACGGTGATGGTATCGGCGTTGATGATCAGGGAAACATTTCCACATTCATCAAAGGCCGTGTTGACGGCAGGGGCCTGCCACATTTGCCAGCCAAGATGCGGAGCGTTTAGATCGATGTCGTGAGTGGTGATGATCGCGCAGAGGAGATCGAAATCACTGGTGTTTGGCACAGAAGACAGTGTGTCCATTTTGCGTTCGATCAGACCTGTGTCCAGTTTTGCGGTTGCGAAATCGGGGTCAGTGGCCAAGCGTGATAGGAAGCCAAGATTGGTAGGCGTGCCTGCCGCGAATGTGTTTTGCAGGCCGTCCACCAGCGCGTTCAGCGCGGTTTGGCGATCATCGGCGTGGGTCGTGATTTTGGCGATCATGGGATCGTAAAATGGGCTGACGACGTCGCCTGTTTCTACGCCTGTATCGATGCGCGCATCAGTATTGAATTGCAGGGATGATAAGGTGCCTGGTGCGGGTTTGAAATCGGCGGTGGGATCTTCGGCGTAGATGCGTGCTTCGAATGCGTGGCCGTTTAAGGTGATTTCATTTTGTTTGAGGGGTAGTGCGGCACCCGATGCCACGTGGAGTTGCCATGCGACCAAATCTGTTCCTGTGACGGCTTCGGTTACGGGGTGTTCTACCTGTAGGCGGGTGTTCATTTCCATGAACCAGAAACCATCTGCGCGCAGTGGGCCAGAGCCATCGACGATGAATTCGATGGTGCCAGCGCCGTAGTAGTCGATCTGTTTTGCGGCCTTGATTGCCGCGTCTGTCATAGCTGTGCGAAGGTCGACAGGCATGTTGGGTGCGGGGGCTTCTTCGATCACTTTTTGGTGGCGGCGTTGCATGGAGCAATCGCGTTCGAAAAGGTGGACGACGTTGCCGTGGGTGTCGCCGAAAACTTGGACTTCGATGTGGCGTGGTGATTGAATGAATTTTTCGATTAAGACGTGGGCGTCGCCGAAGCTGGCCAAGCCTTCGCGTTGTGCGGATTGTAGAAGCGTTTCGAAATCGACAGGGTTTTCCACCAAACGCATACCTTTGCCGCCGCCGCCTGCACGCGCCTTGATTAATACGGGGTAGCCGATTTTTACGGCTTCTGCGGCAAGGAATACGGGGTCTTGGTTTTGGCCGTGATATCCAGGAACGACGGGGACGTTGGCGATTTCCATTAATTCTTTGGCGCGGTCTTTTAGGCCCATTTGGCGGATGGATTCAGGGGATGGGCCGATGAAGACCATGCCGTTATCAGCGATTTTTTGTGCGAAATCAGGGTTTTCCGACAGAAAGCCGTAGCCCGGATGAATGGCTTGTGCGCCGGTTTGTTGAGCGGCGTCAATCAACACATCCATTTGTAGATAGCTGTCAGCGGCGGGGGATGGGCCGATGTGGACGGCTTGGTCAGCCATTTTTACGTGCAGGGCATTTGCATCCGCATCAGAATAGACGGCCACGGTTTGAACGCCCATGGCGCGTGCCGTTTTAATGATACGGCAAGCAATCTCGCCACGGTTTGCAATGAGGATTTTAGTAAACATGTGCTGATCCTTACATGCGGAACACGCCGAAGGGCGTGTCGTTAACGGGGGCGTTTGATGCGGCGCGTAGTGACAGTGCGATTACATCGCGGGTTTTGCGTGGGTCAATGATACCGTCGTCCCACAGGCGTGCGGATGCGTACAGTGGATCGGATTGTTCGGCAAATTGATCCAAGATGGGTTGTTTTAGGTTTTGCTCGTCGTCCGCGCTGAATGTGCCACCTTTTGCTTCGACGGCTGTTTTTGTGACTGATGCCATAACGCCTGCCGCTTGTTCACCGCCCATGACGGAGATTTTTGCGTTGGGCCACATCCACATAAATCGTGGGCTGTAGGCGCGACCACACATGCCGTAGTTGCCAGCACCGTATGATCCGCCGACGACGACAGTTACTTTGGGGACGTTAGCACAGGATACAGCGGTGACCAGTTTTGCGCCGTCTTTGGCGATGCCGCCTGCTTCGTATTTTGAGCCAACCATGAAGCCTGTGATGTTTTGTAGGAACAATAATGGGATTTTGCGTTTGGTGCAGAGTTGGATGAAATGCGCGCCTTTTTGGCTGCTTTCTGAAAACAACACGCCGTTGTTGGCGAGGATGCCGACCGTCATGCCATCGATGTGGGCGAAGCCACAGATGAGGGTGGTGCCGAAGCGTTCTTTGAATTCTTCGAATTCGGAACCATCGACGATGCGGGCGATGACTTCGCGGATATCAAATGGGGTCTTGGATTCTGCGGGGACGACGCCAAGGAGTTCATCGGCGTCGAAGAGTGGGAGTTTGGCATCGCGTTCCAGCAGGGATGATGCGGGTGCGGGGCCAAGGTTAGCAACGCATTGACGTGCCAATGCGAGGGCATGTGTGTCATCGTCGGCCAGATAATCTGCGACGCCAGATAGGCGCGTGTGGGTGTCACCGCCGCCTAATGTTTCTGCATCGATTTCTTCGCCTGTGGCTTCTTTCACCAGTGGTGGGCCAGCAAGGAAAATTGTGCCTTGTTCGCGAACGATGATGGTTTGATCTGACATGGCTGGGACGTATGCGCCGCCAGCGGTACATGATCCCATGACCACAGCGATTTGGGGGATGCCAGCCGCGCTCATGCGTGCTTGGTTATAGAATATGCGCCCGAAATGATCGCGGTCGGCGAAGACTTCGTCTTGGTTTGGCAGGTTAGCGCCGCCGCTGTCGACCAAGTAGATACAGGGCAGGTTGTTTTCGTTTGCGATTTCCTGTGCGCGAAGGTGTTTTTTCACCGTGGCGGGGTAGTATGTGCCGCCTTTGACTGTGGCGTCGTTGCATAAGATCATACAGTCGCGGCCCGATACGCGGCCGATGCCCGCGATGACGCCAGCGGCGGGAAGATCGGTATCGTAGAGTTTGTGGGCGGCGAAGAGGCCGATTTCGAGGAATGGCGATCCTTTGTCCAATAGACCCATAACGCGGTCGCGCGGCAGCAATTTGCCACGTGCGATGTGGCGATCGCGCGATGATTTGCGGCCACCCATTGCAATAGTGTCAGCCAATGTCGCGATGTTATCGGCCAGCGCGGTGTTATGCGCCACGTTGGTGGCGAATTCAGGTGCGTTTGGGTTCAGTTTGGATTTCAGGATCGCCATTGTTTATGCCGTTTCGTTAAAGAGTTCGCGGCCGATCAACATGCGGCGGATTTCAGATGTGCCCGCGCCGATTTCATACAGTTTCGCATCGCGAAGTAAGCGACCCGTTGCATTGTCGTTGATATAGCCGTTGCCGCCCAAAATTTGGATGGATTCAAGTGCTACCTGTGTTGCCTTTTCGGCGGCGTATAGGATGCAACCTGCGCTGTCTTTGCGTGATGTTTGACCACGGTCACAGCATTGCGCCACGGCATAAACATATGCACGACAGGCGTTCATTGTTGTGTACATGTCGGCCACTTTGCCTTGCATCAATTGGAATGTACCGATGGGTTTGCCGAACTGTTCGCGTTCGTGAATGTAAGGCACAACGATATCCATGGCGGCGGCCATGATGCCGATGGGGCCAGCGGCCAAGGTGACGCGTTCGTAATCCAGGCCGGACATTAAAACGTTCACGCCTTTGCCTTCTTCGTGCAGGATGTTTTCAAATGGAACGAAGCAATCTTGGAACACCAATTCACAAGTGTTTGATCCGCGCATGCCGAGTTTATCGAGTTTTTGTGCTGTGGAGAAACCATCCATTTCGCGCTCTACCAAAAATGCTGTGATACCTTTGGGGCCTGCATCGGGATCGGTTTTTGCGTAAACGATTAATGTGTTGGCATCGGGGCCGTTGGTGATCCACATTTTGTTGCCGTTTAGCACAAAGCCATCGTTGCGCTTTTCGGCGCGCAATTTCATCGATACGACATCGGAGCCAGCGCCCGGTTCGGACATGGCTAATGCGCCAACGTGTTCACCAGAGATGAGTTTAGGCAAATACTTTGCCTTTTGATCAACGGTGCCCCAGCGGTTAATTTGGTTGACGCAAAGGTTGGAATGCGCACCGTATGATAGGCCAACGGAGGCGCTGGCGCGGCTGATTTCTTCGATTGCGATGCAATGTGCGAGGTAGCCCATTTCGACGCCGCCGTTTTCTTCGGGTACTGTAATGCCGTGCAGGCCAAGGGCGCCCATTTTTTCCCATAGGTCCATTGGGAATTCGTTTGATGCGTCGATTTCAGCCGCGCGAGGTGCGATTTCATCGGCGGCGAAACGGCGGACTGTGTCGCGCAATGCATCAATATCTTCGCCCAAGTTGAAGTTCATTGTTTCGTTAAACATTTGCATCTCTTTCTGTGGAGTAACCAAGAGCACGGAATGTCATTTCGACGTAGTAATCTTGGATTTTGGATTTCGATAAACGGCCCGTTTCGCGGTACCATGTGTTGACGCCAACCAGCGAACCCAGCACCGACATTGTGGCGACGTGAGTGTCTGCGACGTTGAATTGACCTGCGTCTGATCCATCGCGGATGATGGAGGCGACGATGTTTTCGTATTGGCTACGCAGGCCCTCGATCATTTTGTGATTTTCTGGTTCCAGCGAACGTAATTCCATGAAGGAAATGAACACGTCTTCGGAGCGAGGGATATTGAATGCGATGTGGAAACGAACGAATTGTTCGATGCGTTGCGCAGGAGAGAGGCCATCAGTTTCGATTTCATGCCAACCCGCCAACAGTGCATTCATATGATCCGTCATTAGACGCACCAAGATTTGTTGTTTGTTCGGAAAGTGGTTGTAAAGCGCGCCTACGTTCACACCAACAGCACCCGCGATCATGCGCATGGACACGGCAGAATACCCCAGCTTTGCAATCAGGGGCAAAGATTGGTCGAGTATGCGTTGGGCCGTTTTGCGGCCATCTGCGCCGATGGTGCGTGCCATGGGTGTCCTGTAATTAAATGAACGTTCGTTCCTTTTAATTGGAAGGGTGTGAATTTGCAAGTGATTCATGTGTTAGGCCCAGCGGGATAGGTGTTGGCTGGCGTCGGCCATGATTTCGGTGATCACGTTAGCCGTTGAGTCTGTGGCGTTGATGAGCCCCGCGCCCTGCCCAACAAAGATGTTTGCGATGTTGGCATCGCCTGTCATCAAGGCATTGTTCCATGAATTTTGGGCATCTGTATTGGTGCGCAATTCATCTGAGCGATCATGCCATTCATCGGAAAATGCGTTTTGGATAAGGTTGATTGTATAACGATCTGGCCAATAGCGACCGCGCACGATGTCCACGATTTTACTGCGCAATGCATCATCACCCGTGGCGTTAAATAGTGCTTGTAGCAAGTTCGGGTGAACCAAAGCCTGTGTTGTTGCCAATAGGCGAGAGCCGATCAGAACGCCATCCGCGCCGAGCATTAGTGTGGCAGCCAAGCCGCGCCCGTCGGCGATACCGCCCGCCGCGATGAGGATTGTTTTTGGGGCGTTGTTGGCGATGTAATCCGCTACTTCTGGCACCAAGGTGAATGTGGTGCGGACTTCGCCGTGGCCGCCTGCCTCTGTCCCTTGGGCCACGATATATTGTGCGCCAATGCTAATGGCGTGTTTGGCGTCGCGTAGGGTTTGAACTTGGCAGATTAGGGGGACATTCGCCGCGTGAATTTGCGCGGCGAAAGGTGCGGGGTTGCCGAATGACAGGAATATTGCGCGCGGTGATTTATCCAAAACTTGTTTTAGTAAAGCAGGGTTGTTTGCCAGTGACCATGTGATGAAACCGCATCCGACATCTGTATCGCCAGCAATTTCGAATTGTTCATCCAGCCAATCGGCGTCGCCGTAACCACCACCGATAAAACCTAAACCACCGGCCTGTGTTGTGGCGGCGGCCAGAGCGCCACCCGAAGCAAAGGCCATCGGCGCACACAAGATTGGGTGGGCGATGTTGAGTGCCTTTGTCAGACGGGTTTGCATGTTAGCCGTGATCGCGCAGATCGGCGATGACCAAACCATCATTGGGCAAGCTGTTAGGCGCGCAGATATCCACATTGGCGCGTAGTTTAAGAACGCTTTGGATTGAGGCGGCGTAGGCATCAGTGGAATCAGCAGGAGATTCCAAGCGAACCGTCATGGCATCATTGGTGCCGTCATGTGTGACTTCGACCCGTGCTTTGATAATTTCGGGGTGACGTTCCAGCAATTGCGCCACTTGTTCGGGGCGTACAAACATGCCCTTAACTTTTGTGGCTTGGTCTGCGCGACCTTTCCAACCTGTGATGCGTTTATTTGTTCGGCCGCAGGGGCTGACACCGCTCATCATTGACGAAAGGTCGCCGGTCGCGAAACGGATAAGGGGATAATCGGGGTTCATTGTGGTGACCACGACTTCGCCGATTTCGCCATCTTTGACGGGGTTGCCTGTGCCCGGTGTAACGATTTCAACGATCACGCCTTCGTCGATGATCATGCCGTCCATTGCATCACTTTCGTATGCAATGTGGCCCAGATCTGCGGTGGCGTAGCATTGCAGGCATTTGATGCCGCGATCAATGTAGGCGTTGCGGATTTGCGGGAAGAGTGGCCCGCCACTGACGGCGGCGGACTTGATGGCGGACAGGTCCAGACCCAGTTCATCAGCCTTGATCAGGATGGTGTTTAGGTAATCTGGGGTTCCTGCGTATGCGGTGACGCGTAAATCTGCAGCGGCCCGAGCTTGTAGTTCTGTTTGACCGGGGCCGGCGGCGAAAACAGATGCGCCAACGGCGGCGGCGGCGTTATCGAACATCGCGCCGGCGGGTGTGAAATGATATGAAAATGTGTTTTGAACAATGTCGCCTGCGCCAATTCCAACGGCATGAACGAAACGTCCAAAGCGCCACCAGTCACCACCGCGTTGGCCCATTTCATAGATTGGACCCGGTGATTGGAACAACTGATGAATGTTCTGTGGTGCCGAGGTTGAGTAACCGCCCAAGGGGGGCGTTTGCGATTGTGCGGATGACAGATCGGATTTGCGCAGGATTGGCAATTTAGCCAATGCGGCCATATCCGTGATCATACCTGCATTCACATCCGCCAATGAGGTTTTGAAACCCATGGCGTATGTTTGTGCATTGGCGATTTGGCGTGGGAGGTCGCGTGAAATATCGCTGGCGCGTTCGTCGTCTGATCGGGTTTCTAATGTGTCGTAAAATTTGCGCATTAGCTGAGCCACCGCTTGCGGCGACGGTACGATCGCACGTCACGGAATGATTTGCGCCCTTCGTCTGACATGCCCAAATAGAATTCTTTTACGTCTGGGTTTTCGCGGAGTTCGGCGGCAGGGCCGTCCATTACAACGCGACCAGATTCCAAGATATAACCGTAGTGAGCGTAGCGTAGCGCAACATTTGTGTTTTGTTCGGCAAGGAGGAAAGACACGCCTTCCTTCTCGTTTAAATCTTTGACGATGCCAAAGATTTCTTCGACCAGTTGTGGGGCAAGGCCCATGGATGGTTCGTCGAGTAGCACGGTTTCTGGGCGGGACATGATTGCGCGGCCAATGGCGCACATTTGTTGTTCGCCACCTGAAGTATAACCCGCCTGTGATTTGCGACGTTCGCGTAGGCGTGGGAAATATTCGTAGACCATTTCCAGATCAGCGGCCACGGCGGCGCGGCCTTGGGTGCGCGTATATGCGCCTGTCATCAAGTTTTCTTCGATGGTTAGGTGTTCAAAACAGTGACGGCCTTCCATCACTTGGATGACACCTGATTTCACCAAAGTGGATGGATTCAGATCCGAAATCGATTTGCCGCGATACGTGATGGACCCTTTGGTCACTTCGCCACGTTCGGAATGTAGAAGATTTGAAATTGCTTTCAGAGTCGTCGTTTTGCCTGCGCCGTTACCACCAAGAAGGGCCGTAATGCCACCCTTGGGAACCGACAGGCTGACGCCTTTTAGAACCAAAATCACGTGATTATAAATC
>DKMK01000093.1:8923-9312 GCA_002469545.1 Rhodobacterales bacterium UBA7416
CCCTTGGCCCGTGTGGGCCAAGGGTTTGGCGTTCGTAATAAATTACTTACAGCCTTCTTCGATTTTGTTTTCAGCTGCGTATGCTGCACTGTCTTCAGCGATCAATTTACCGATTACGTCCATGTCAGATGGAGCGAAGTCAGAAATTTGTGACCATGATTTAGACGTCGCATCCCACTGTGTAACTGAACCCAAACCTGGGCCACCGTGGTTTTCACATGACACTGTGAATTCTGGACCAAAACCAGCCATGCCAAGACCTGCCATTTTAGCGGCTGTCATGTCCAAAGCTTCCATACCGTCACGCATCATTGAAGATGTGATCGCAGCTGTACCGTGGATACCTTGTGCAGTTTTTGCAGCTTCGACAGCTAGCATCGCCGCGTACA
>DKMK01000093.1:9346-9507 GCA_002469545.1 Rhodobacterales bacterium UBA7416
GCGCCGGCTGCTTTGCCTGCATCAACAACGTATTTTTGGATGTCTGCAAATACAGGGAAGTTGTTACCAACAGCGTGCATGTTCAAGGCTTTGTAGCCGTGTGCAGCATCGCCAGCAGGGATCACGTCGTTTTCAGAACCTGACCACCAGATACCGATGAA
>DKMK01000010.1 GCA_002469545.1 Rhodobacterales bacterium UBA7416
GTGGTTTTCTCAATCTTGATCTTCACCCTTGTGCCGCTGGTGCGTTACACCGTCGAAGGTCTTCGTTCAGTGCCGCACGAAATGATCGAGGCTGCGGATATGGCGGGTGCTTCGCGCCGGCAGAAATTGTTCAATGTGCAGTTACCTTTGGCACTTCCAACAATGGCAATTGGGTTTAACCAAGCGATTATGTTTGCGTTCTTTATGGTCATCATCGCCGCATTTATCGGCACCCAAGATTTGGGACAAGAATTGCAACGAACCCTTGCAGGGACTGACCTTGGGAAAAACTTCGTTCTAGGTATGTGTGTGTCGTTGATGGCATTAACGTTTGACCAAACAATCAACAGCTGGGCCGAACGCAGAAAAAGAGCACTTGGATTGAGCTAAAACCCACAAAGAGGGCCTTATCGCTACGAGGCTTCTTTTTAAATCTAACCTATCTACATATTCAATGCGGGCAAGTTCCGCATTGAATATGAAAATTTACAAAATGGAATGTAAAAACACAGACCATGACACTAATTGCGTGATCACGACCTAGGGGCAACGCCAAAGCGCATGCATCCTTTCCAATTGGCTGACGTCTGTTTATCCGTGGAAAAAATCCGCCAAGGATTCAATCATCACCGCACATACACCATTTAATCCAATTACCCTCAGAATCGTAGCCGGTATGCATGCTGCAGCTTTCGCCACTTACACCACATTCCCCACTGCAACGAAGATCACCACTGTTGGCGGAAAATTCACCGCGGCATCCACCTTTAACACTTTTAAAAATCGCCAATTCTGATCGGTTTGCAATTTCATAAACAGTACCCTCAGATGTGCTTTTTACGACGATCGCTTGATCCGATCTCACACTAATTGTGTTTTCCATTATCTTTCTCCAAATTATTTTCAGTAAATTTATGGACATACCAGATGGTCTAAATCGACCTTAATAATCAAATGCCCACGTCTCTAATTCATCAAATATAATCGAAAATGGAAATTTTACCAAATTTCATAAGGTTTCGCTTTCCAATATCCACAAAATACATGCAGAAATCGAACGCACAGCTCAGCAAAAATCTTAGAAAGAAAAAGTTTTCGTGGTGCGAGCGGGGGGACTTGAACCCCCACGCCCATACGGACAACAGATTTTAAGTCTGGCGCGTCTACCATTCCGCCACGCTCGCATCACCTGCGCTTTGTGGCCTTTTCAATCTGATTTGTAAACGGGGGTTTTAAGTCTTTTCGGGAAAAAATTTCACACCCATAAAACACCAAACCTCTTAGAAAAAATCCGGTCCCATTTTTGCGCGGAAACGTGCGGCCATTTCAATGGCCTGCTTTTCCCCATCAATCGCTGCACATGTAATGTCATCATCCAACGCTTCTGAACCATCAGGGCGAACCACTTGGCCCCGTAAACGCATTTGATCACCATCCAATTCGGCCAATCCCGCAATCGGTGTTTGGCACGATCCATCCAATCCTGCCAACAACGCTCGCTCTGCCGCCAAGCGCAAAGTCGCGGGCGCATCATTGATTGCTGCTAAAATAGCGTTGATTTCAGCATCATCTTCGCGGCTTTCAATCCCAATACAGCCCTGTGCAATCGCAGGCAGCATATCATCCGTTTCAATCGGGTTCGAAATGTCAGAACGACCCAAACGGTTCAAACCAGCACAGGCCAAAAACGTAGCATCAGCCACCCCTTCGTCCAATTTCCGCAATCGTGTTTGAACGTTGCCACGGAATTCTACGATCTTCAAATCGGGGCGACGATGCAACAATTGCGCACGGCGGCGTAAACTGGATGTGCCTACGGTGGCCCCATGGGGTAATTCAGCAATCGTTTTATACTTTGGCGAAATAAACGCATCGCGCACATCTTCGCGCGGCAGATAGCAATTCAAAACCAAACCATCAGGACATTCAACAGGCATGTCCTTCATCGAATGAACAGCAATATCAATATCGCCTGCCAACATGGCCTCTTCGATTTCCTTGGTAAACAATCCTTTGCCACCAATTTCACTCAACGGACGATCCTGCACCCTGTCACCAGTTGTTTTAATCACTTGAATACGGAAATTATCTTCGTCCATGCCAGTGGAACGGATCAACCGCCCCATGGTTTCATGGGCCTGTGCCAGCGCCAGCGGTGAACCACGGGTGCCAATCGTCAACGGGGAATTTGGTGTAAATCTCATGGTGTTTTCTTAACGCCCTGCGGCATTCTCTTCAATGATTATGATTACACTTTCCACTGTGACATATCCTCGCTAAAACACAGCTATGAAAACTAATGACAAACTGATTATTCGCGCCCTAAACGGGGAAACTTTGCCAACGCCACCTGTATGGATGATGCGCCAAGCAGGTCGCTATTTGCCAGAATACAAGGCAACTCGCGGTGTTGCAGGTGATTTCCTGTCCCTTTGTTATAACCCCGAATTAGCAACAGAAGTCACACAACAACCGATCCGCCGTTACGGTTTTGATGCGGCGATTCTGTTTGCGGATATCTTGTTGATCCCACAGGCACTCGGTGCGAAATTATGGTTCGTCACTGGCGAAGGCCCGCGCCTATCCACAATCACATCCCAAGCAGACTTTGACGCACTTGGCCCAGTCGATAACATCGACGCCGTGCTGTCCCCGATTTATGAAACCGTTGGCAAACTATCACGTGAATTACCGTCCGAGACCACATTGATTGGTTTCGCAGGCGCACCATGGACAGTTGCCACATATATGATCGCCGGTCGCGGCACCCCGGACCAAGGGCCTGCCTTGGCTTTGATCGAAAACGAACCTGCTGTATTCGACGCACTCATGGAAAAAATCACAGACGCGACAATCCACTATATGTCTCGCCAAATAGAAGCCGGCGCAGAAGTCGTTAAAATCTTCGACAGCTGGGCTGGATCACTAAAAGGCGATTTATTTGATCGTTATTCGACCGCACCTGCCAAACGGATCACCGCAGAACTGCGCGCACGTCACCCAGACGTAAAAATCATCGGTTTCCCACGTGGTGCCACGAATGAAGGTTACATGAACTATGCCCGCGAAACGGGTGTGGATTGTGTCGCAATCGACAGCTCCGTTGACACGCAATGGGCGGCAGACAACTTGCAAAAAATCACCTGCGTTCAGGGTAACTTGGATCAAACATTGCTGGTATCTGGCGGCGAAAAACTGACATCCGAAACAAAACGCATTGTCAAAACCCTGTCAAACGGCCCACATATTTTCAACCTTGGTCACGGTATCACACCAGACGCCGATCCCGAAAACGTCACACGGATGATCAGCGCCGTGCGGGATGAATAAAGAACCACAAGTTTTTGAAAACTGGCGCGGCATGGTCTGGGCCTTTATCGCAGTCCTAACCGCCAGCGCCATGAGCATCGCCGTACGCGGCGCGTCCTTAGAAATCGACACACGCCTCATCGTGCTTCACCGTTTTGCGGTCGGTGTTTTAATTCTGTTGGTTATTGCGGCCGTGTCGCCAAAAATACGTGCCGACATTCGATTTACTGACCCCAAGGGTCACATCATTCGCGGCGTGTTGATCGGCATATCCACCCTTGGCGGCTTCTACGCCCTTGCCAATATCGAATTGGCCGCCGCAACCGTCCTATTCGGCCTCGCCCCCATTTTCGCCGTTCTGATTTCCGTCGTCATGGGGCAACCCATCGGCATCCGCCGCATCATGGCCATCGTTGCTGGCTTTGTCGGCGCGATCATCATAATTGATCCTCGCTTAGAATTGGAACTGGGCATGTTATCCGCCCTTGGCTCAGCCTTCTTCTTTGGTATGGCTCTCGCCATGTCACGCGGATTGGCCCAGCGCGATGGTACTTTTTCCACACTTTTGTCGTCCGCATTCCTCACCATGATCGTCGCCGCAATCGCATCGATCCCCGTCTTCGCATGGCCAACAGGCGCATCATTGTGGTTTTGGTTATGGATTCTGATTATCGCGGGTCTGATCCGCCAATTCGCGGATATCGAAGCATATAAACACGCAGAAGCAGCCGTTCTGGCCCCCATCTTCTATCTACGCCTGATCTTTATCTCTATCGGTGGATATCTGCTGTTCAACGAAATCCCGCGACTAAACACATGGATCGGCGCAGCAATCGTGATCAGCGCAACGTTCTACATGGCATACCGCGAACGCCAGTTGGAAAAACAGGCGAAATCCTAAACGGCTTTACGCGCATTCAACGCCGCTGAAATCGTGCCATCGTCCAGATAATCCAGCTCGCCACCAATCGGCACACCTTGCGCCAATGACGTAACTACCACATCCATATCATCCAACTGATCCGCGATATAATGCGCCGTCGTTTGCCCATCAACGGTGGCATTCAGGGCCAGAACAATCTCAGTCACGCCCTCACCCTTAACCCTGTTCACCAAATGGGGAATTCGCAATTCTTCGGGGCCAACCCCGTCCAACGCGGACAGGTTGCCACCCAAAACGTGATACCGCCCTTTGAACACATTGGAACGCTCCAGCGCCCACAGGTCGGCCACATCTTCGACCACACAAATCTGCCCATTGGCACGTTTCCCCGCCATGCAAATATCGCAAACATCTGCCGTACCAATATTCCCACAGTTCGCACATTCACGCGCGGACTGCGCCACATTGAACAACGCATCAGATAACGGAGACAACAAAATATCGCGTTTCTTAATCAGCTGTAAAACAGCACGCCGCGCCGACCGAGGCCCCAACCCCGGCAGCTTCGCCATCAAGGCGATCAATATATCGATGTCTTTGTTGTCAGACACTTAAAATGGCAACTTCATTCCCTCAGGCAAATTCAAACCCTCGGTGATTTTTCCCATTTCGGCTTTGGCGCGGGCATCAGCTTTATCTTTGCCGTCTTTAAGCGCCGCAATGATCAAATCCTCAACCACTTCTTTGTCAGCAGGGCTGAAAATTGACGGATCAATATTCAATGCCTTCACATCCCCGTTGCCGTTCACACGACACGTAACTAACCCAGCACCAGATTCACCCTCGACTTCCATCTCAGCAATCGTTGCCTTCGTGTCTTCCATTTTGGCTTGCATTTCTTTTGCTTGCGCCATCATCTTGGCCATATCACCAAGTCCACCTAAACCTTTTAGCATCCCTGCTCTCCTTTAATCATCCTCAAACGGATCCCATTCATCGTCTTCTTCTGGGATCTCTTGCAATATTCCATCGCTGATTGCCATGTCTTCTAATGTGCGTACATCACGAATTTCCGCATCTGGAAACGCCAACAATGTCGCCTGCACCAATGGGTGCGCTTCCACTTTGGCATGTAAATCATCACGCGCTTCGGCTTTTTGTTCCGAAACGGTTGCACCGCCACCCTCGTTCACCAATGACATGCCCCAACGGGCACCTGTCCAATCCTGTAACCGTTTTGCCAAACGTTGCGCCAAATCATTGGGCGCACCATCTGCGGGTTGGAATTCCAAACGGCCAGGCGAATATTTCACCAACCGCACATAGGTTTCCACATCGTACAGCAATTTCATATCGCGTCGCGCGCGGATCAATTCCAACACCTGTTCGAACCGTTCGAACCGCACCAATGCCTGCGCATCAGGTTGTTGCGCCAACGCCGTTGCAGCGCCACCTTGGATGACCGCGGTTGGTCCAGCATTTGGCGTTTGCCCAACAGATTGCCCAGACGCACCGCCGCCAATACTGCCACCCATCGGAATGCCACCACCGCCACCACTTGGTGCTGGTGGTTGAGGATCGTTTTGCAGCTTTTTAATCAATTCTTCCGGTGAAGGCAGATCGGCCACATGCGTCAATCGAATGATCGCCATTTCCGCTGCCATCATTGCATTTGGTGCCGCCGCGACCTCTTCCATTGCTTTTAGCAACATCTGCCACATCCGCGTCATTGCACGCATCGGCAAATCCGCCGCCGCCGCTTTGCCGCGCTCCCGCTCATCGGGTGAAACAGTGGGATCATCCGCCGCATCTGGTGAAATCTTAATCACCGAAACCCAATGTGTTATTTCCGCCAAATCGCGCAACACCGCCATGGGATCGGCGCCATCGGCATACTGCCCTGATAATTCTTGTAACGCTTTGTCGGCCTGTCCACGCATGATCATGTCGAACAAATCCAGCACGCGTCCACGATCCGCCAAACCCAACATCGCACGCACTTGATCGGCGGTGGTTTCCCCCGCGCCATGGGCAATCGCTTGATCCAGCAATGAAATTGCATCACGCGCAGACCCTTCGCCGGCACGTACAATCAACGCCATCGCATCTTCGCTGATATTCGCGTCTTCGCCATCGGCTAAACGCGCCAGCAAACCCAACATTACTTCGGGCTCAATGCGGCGCAAATCAAACCGCTGACACCGCGACAACACTGTCACAGGAATTTTTCGGATTTCAGTCGTCGCAAAAATAAACTTTACATGCTCGGGTGGTTCTTCCAGCGTCTTCAACAATGCGTTAAACGCACTGGTCGACAGCATGTGAACCTCATCGATGATATAAATCTTAAACCGCGCGGATGTTGCGGCATAATGCACGCTCTCAATAATCTCGCGGATATCGCCAACACCTGTGCGCGATGCAGCATCCATTTCCATGACGTCAACATGACGCCCTTCCATGATGGATTTGCAATGTTCACAAACCCCACAAGGTTCCGTCGTCGGCCCACCATTTCCATCGACACCGATACAGTTCATGCCCTTGGCGATGATTCGCGCGGTGGTGGTTTTACCCGTCCCACGAATCCCCGTCATCACAAAGGCATGCGCAATTCGATCCGCCTCGAACGCATTTTTCAGCGTCCGCACCATCGCATCTTGGCCCACCATATCGGCGAATGTTTCAGGGCGGTATTTCCGCGCTAACACTTGATAGGCAGTTTTTTCGGAATCGCTCATATTATCCTGTCACCTCGTCTTCAGCGACTTTACGTCCAAGTGCCTCTGATTGCCAGTACCTTTGACCGTCCAAGTCAGGTTTCATCAACGAAAGGGCATGGCGACCCCGATCCTTTCAACCGTCTTGATCTGTATCAACAACACATCCTCAAAACTGTGCATCATTGAACCGAACCAAATGAAAGATCCAACAATGTCACACACCCCACATAAATTGCCCGAAGAGTTCCCAGAACATATCGACCTGATGCATAACCTGCTCGCCAATGACGCCCATTTTGTGAAAATGCATGACGAATACGACTCCGCGAATGACGCGGTACATCTAGCTGAAACGGATGTTAAACCAACATCCGATGCCCATATGGCCGACCTACGAAAAGAGCGGATGCGCATAAAAGACCAAATCTATGCGTACTTGGCCACCAAATAAACATTGGGTGAATTTTAAATTTTGTAATATTTTATTGGG
>DKMK01000092.1 GCA_002469545.1 Rhodobacterales bacterium UBA7416
TTTGAGGGCCCGTCCGTTTCGACTAGCTCCAAATTTTTCGCACGTTCCATTGCGTCTGCGTCTTCTTCGCTCTGAGCTACAACTGTTGCCGGTTTTGTGGGTGCCACAACGACAGGCTCAACAACAGCTTGTTCGACAACAACAGGTTGTACTTGGGTTGTTGTTTGCACGGGTTGAACCGGTTGCGTTTGAACTGCAGGCGCCGTTTGTTGAGTCGCAACAACAACATCCTGGCCACCTTGTGGCCAAAGTTTATACACAGCAACGCAAATTGCTACGTACCCTAAAACCATAGCTAGCAAACGAATTGGCATCTTAACCCTCTAACTTTTTTCCCAGTTCACAGCAAAAGCACCCGATGTTCAATAATAATCCGCAAATAAGTGCTTAATACTTCAATCTTTTCTTAATTCAGGACGGGATTGCAACATTTTATCCACTCTTTATCAGACCTTCAATGCCCAGAAATGCATTTCCCTCCAACTCTAAGTATAATAATCGATCTGGATTGGTTGGCGGAGGATACGTTAGGAAACTGGCCTTTTTAAAGCCAAAGCGAGCATAATAAGGCGCATCCCCCACTAAAACCACGCGCTTCCAATCGTTTGCACGCGCAATATCCAACGATCGATGTATCAATAGGCCGCCTAAACCTTCGCCTTGTCGCGTTGGGTGAACGGCAATTGGTCCCAACAACAACGCTTTTTCACTATTTTCACCGATTCTAATCGGCCAGTAACGGATTGCTCCACCTAGAACACCGTCAGAATCGCGTGCAACCAAGCACAATTCAGCGACACAGGGCACACCACTGCGCAATCGGTAAGAGCTGAGCGCTTCCCTACCAGGTGCGAAAGAAAGGTCATACAGGCTTTCGACTTCCCACCAATCCTCTATTTGTTCTTGCTCAATCTGATACATGCTTATCGTTTTGCACTTCTACCTCTGGTCTTGGCGATAGCATGCCGTTAAGTATTGAGCAAATTCAACCATGGAAATGCGGAAATGTTTTATACAACGCAAGAAAACGATCACGGTTTGCGCTACAATCCGTTCAAAGCAATCGTATCACCACGTCCAATTGCATGGATTTCATCCAAAGATAAGGAAGGGAACGCTAACCTTGCCCCCTATTCGTTTTTTAACGGTATGTCCGATGCTCCACCCATAATTGGATTTGGATCAGGACCAGATAAAATGGGTTTGGAAGAACCAAAAGACAGCCTTTCAAATATAGAGGCAACGGGTGTTTTTTGTGTCAATATCGTATCAGATAACCTAAAAAACCAAATGAATTTATCATCCAAACATTTCCCGCATGGCGTTGATGAGTTTGAGCAAGCTGGACTTTGCAAAGAACAGGCTCGGACCATTGATGTCCCTTATGTTGCGGACAGCCCAGTGACATTGGAATGCAAATTGCATGACATAATAACACTGCCTGGTACCAGTAAATGGGTCATCGGTTTGGTCACAGCGATTCATATTAATGATGCGTTTATTGTTGAAGGTAAATTGGACGTCACAAAATACAAACCGGTCGCACGATTGGGTTACAAAGACTATGCTACAATTTCTGAAGTTTACGAATTAGAGCGCCCAAAATGAGTTCTGATCCTTTTAAAATTCATGAAGTTCCAGGGGGGCGTTCTGGTCGCATAGCCATTTGTCGGCAACCTGAAAGCGACGCGGATTTTGAATTAGTGGTGGATTGGCAAGCGGACATCATCGTGACAATGACGATCGTCGACGAGTTTCCGAATAACAGTTTTTCATCGGATATTGCACGCTGCGCGCCATTATGGATGCAGGTACCCGTCGCTGACTTTGGGGTGCCTGACTATGATTTCAGCGTTATTTTAGATCGACTTGGAGACATACTGACCAAGGATGGGTGTGTTTTAATACACTGTAAGGGCGGCCAAGGGCGTTCAGGAATGTTGGCGATGCGTCTTCTGGTGGATCAGGGCGAACAACCTCGCTCAGCATTGCAGCGTATTCGCCAAGTCAGAACGAACGCTGTTGAAACAGTTGAGCAAGAACAGTGGGCTAGTCAAAAGTTAATCTCTGGCAGCGATTGAAATAGGGAAGAGTAACGAAATGGAAACAGTAATTGGCATAATTGGTGGCAGTGGCGTTTACGACATCGACGGTCTGGAAAATTCGCAATGGGTGAACATCGACAGCCCATTTGGTGCGCCATCCGATGATGTTTTAGTTGGGCATTTGAATGGTGTTAAAATGGTATTTTTGCCGCGCCATGGTCGCGGTCATATTCAGACGCCTTCGACAGTTAATTATCGCGCCAACATCGACATCTTAAAACGCGCCGGTGTTACCGATGTGATTTCAGTGTCTGCTTGTGGATCATTTCGTGAACAAATGGCGCCCGGCGATTTTGTAATTATTGACCAGTTTATTGACCGCACATTCGCGCGTGAAAAATCCTTTTTTGGGCCCGGATGCGTTGCACATGTTTCAGTGGCGCACCCAACCTGCCCCCGTCTAAGTGATGCGTGTTTTACGGCGGCAAGGGATCAAGGTGTGACGGTCCATATGGGTGGCACCTATTTAGCAATGGAAGGTCCCCAATTTTCAACTTTGGCCGAAAGCAAGATGTATCGGAATGTCTGGGGATGTGACGTAATCGGAATGACTAATATGCCAGAGGCAAAACTGGCGCGCGAAGCCGAACTTTGTTACGCTTCGGTAGCCATGATTACCGATTTTGACAGCTGGCATCCAGAACATGGTGAAGTAGATGTGACGAAAATTATCCAAACTTTGATGGGTAATGCAGAAAACGCAAAAGGATTGGTTGCGCGCTTACCAGCGCTGTTGGGCGCAAAGCGCGATGCTTGTCCGCACGGTTGTGATAAAGCGTTGGAATTTGCAATTTTAACACAACCTGATGCGCGTGATCCCAAAATGGTTGCAAAATTGGATGCTGTCGCTGGGCGTGTACTAGGTCGATGACACGCTTAAACACCATTTTACTAGGCATATTGATGAGTGCAGTTTTAGTTGCTTGTGCACCTCGTGGAGTCGTAAGTATTTTACCACTTCAATCCGATCAAAAATTCGTTTCACCAATTTTTGTCGCAACCACCCGTGCTCCTTCGCAAAGTCCATTTGATTACACCAGTGAGCGCAGCGCGGCCGTCAGTTTAGCACAGTACGATATTTCTGTCCCCGCATCCCATAAGCAAGGTAAAATTGAATGGCCCAAAGGGGCGCCAAGTATCTCTAGCGATATGGTTGTAATGAATGTGAGTGCAATCAACGATCGTCAAGATTTCATCCATAAAGCAAACAAATATAAACGCCATGGTGAAGAGGCCGTTGTTTTCATTCATGGATATAATAATACCTTCGCCGAAGGTCTGTATCGATTTGCGCAGGTTGCCAACGACGTGGATGTCAGAGGTCCGAAATATCACTATTCTTGGCCATCCGCTGGGAACGCGCGTGGTTACATTTATGACCGAGACAGCGTCTTGTTTGCTCGTGATGGATTAGAGCAATTGTTGAACGATGTTGCAAAAACAAATACAGACGGAATTTTTGTTGTCGCGCATTCAATTGGTGCAGCATTGTTAATTGAAACGTTACGCCAAATGTCGATCGCTGGTGACGGCAATTTACGCGGAAAATTAAGAGGAATCATTATGATTTCACCCGATATTGATGTAGATGTTTTCACCGAAAGCTTGAAAAGAATTCAACCACAACCTGATCCGTTATTGATTTTTGTTTCCAAAAAAGATCTAGCGCTTAAGCTTTCATCATTTCTGACCCACAGTAAAAACCGCTTAGGCTTGATTGAAAAGCTAAACGACTTGAAGGGCGCCAAAGTTGAAATCATTGACGTATCTGCATTCGACGATGGAGAGGGTTTTTTGAACCACTCTGTCGCAATTACATCGCCCACTGTTTTGAACCTGCTAAAGAACCGTAAAATCATGGAGGCAATTTTGGATCCCAATTCTGCCTCGAAAAAAGGGACAAACATAATAAGCCGTGTAGTTCAAACTGTGAACGACGTGACCCAAATCATCTTAAATCCAAGAGCAACTCAATGACCAAAGACCTGCGCGAATTCATTCGCACCATCCCCGACTTTCCACACAAAGGCATTTTATTTCGTGATATTACGACCTTATTTAACGACGCCGATGGGCTGCACGAGTGCGTTGATCAAATGGCAGAGGCATTGTCAGACTATGAATTTGATCAAATAGCGGGGCTTGAGGCCCGTGGCTTTATGCTGGGTGCTGCGCTGGCATATAAAATGGGTCTTGGTTTCACGATGATCAGAAAAGCCGGGAAACTGCCAGGCGCCACGATTTCACAAGAGTACGAACTGGAATACGGTAAAGCCATTGTTGAAATTCATGATGATGCGATTCAAGCCGGCCAGAAAGTTTTGCTATTTGATGACTTGATCGCCACAGGAGGTACTGCAGAAGCAGGGATCAAACTGATAGAGCGGTTGGGCGCACAAGTGACGTTAGCCGCGTTTATCATCGATTTACCGGCATTGGGTGGCCGCCAAAAAATCGAAAATCTGGGCGTATCAACACATGTTTTGTGTGAATTCGACGGCTTATAATAAACTGTGCGTTTTTTTAATACTTTCGAAAGAAATGCCCCCTAAAACAAGATCATTCCATATCGGATATTGACTGCTTGCAAACGCCCTGTCTCACCCTGACAGGGCGTTTAATTTTGCGCTAACACCGCACCGGGGTTCATTATGCCTTTGGGATCTAGTGCCGTTTTTATTGCGCGCATGGCAGATAACTTACCAGGATCTCCATAAGCTTCTAGATCGTGCCGTTTCAAGCGACCAATGCCATGCTCTGCGGATACAGAGCCGCCAAATTCATGTGTTTGATCATGAATTACTTTCTGAACCTCTCCGCTAATATGCTTATAATCATTGCGGTCTTTTCCTTTTGGCGGGAATACATTGTAATGTAGGTTTCCGTCTCCAAGATGGCCAAAACAATTAATGCGAATATCACCAAATCGCTCTAATAAAACTGGTGTTTCGGAAATAAAGGCAGGAATGCGCGAAATCGGTATCGAAATGTCATGGCTTGCAATTGAGCCAATCAAGCGGTTTGCCTCTGGTATAGTTTCGCGCACATTCCAAAACGCGTCGGCTTGTGCTTGGGACTGCGCTATTAAGGCGTCCAAAACCAATTCTTGTGAAATCGCTTCACTTAATGCATCCTCTAGTGCCATATCAAGGTCAACTGATACCCCACCTGAAACCTCTACTAAAATGGACCACTCTGGAATTTTCTGAAAAGGCTGACGCACTTGAGGCATGGTTTCAACTAGGAAATCACACCCTTGCCTGTGGATCAATTCAAATGCGATCACATTCCCGGCCAGCACCGCGCGTAAGTCAGCCAGCAGTTTTATAGCCGCTACTGGATTTGGGACGACAACCATAGCCGTTGTTGTATTCTTAGGTTTTGGGAACAATTTCAAACAGGCCGCTGTGATAATTCCAAGGCTCCCTTCGGAACCAATGAGTAGATGCCGTAAATCGTAACCCGTATTATCTTTTCGCAAGGTTTTCAGGCCATTAAAAATGGTTCCGTCTGGTAATACAGCCTCAATACCAAGACACAAATCACGCGTGTTTCCGTAATGCAGAACTTGCACACCTCCAGCATTTGTTGCCAAGTTTCCACCAATTTGACATGATCCCTCGGATGCTAAAGATAGTGGGAAAAGCCGATCTACGTCGCAGGCAGCCGCTTGAACATTCGTTAAAATTATACCCGCTTCGACAACGATTGCGTTTTCAAGTGGGCGCACATCTCGCACTTGGTTCATGCGTTCCAAGGACAGGATAATCGTGTTCTTTTTAGCATCCGAGACCTGCCCGCCAACTAGTCCCGTCCCACCGCCATAGGGAATAATTGCAATGTCCCGCTCTGAACATAATTTGACGATCTCAGATACTTGGCGTGTGGAACGTGGGCGCAATAGTGGCATTGCGGATGCAAAAAACCTATCACGTGGTTCCTGTAAATAACTGGGCTCAGGAGTACCCGCAATATCTTTGCCAAATACGTCGACGAATTCGTTTAACAGTTTTTCCATCAAACCTAGCTATCTTAATTGTATGGAATTGCAACCAAAGTTCCAAGTTTGCGAAATACATACTTGTTTGATTTATGATGGCATTGGAGAAAGGATAAACCTTTCTCCAACAGTGGTAATTTTGACCACAACGACGGTAAAGCCGCCCATAAAGCGCACCCCACCCAAGACGTGCGCTTCAGTTCCCAATTTGAATTGTAGCCCATAATGGACTTGTCCGTAGAAAGTTTCGAGCACTTGATAGCACACTGGCCATCAAGGAGACATAACATGGCACCGAGACACGGAAAAGAATTTCGTAAAGAAGCAGTTCGGCTGGCTTTATCCAGCGGGCTGACGCGCAAACAGGTTGCTGACGATTTAGGCGTTGGCTTTTCGACCCTGAATCGCTGGGTTCAAAAGGATCAGGATGACGCCCTTATGTCTGGGCCTCATAC
>DKMK01000045.1:0-12708 GCA_002469545.1 Rhodobacterales bacterium UBA7416
CTTAATATTCATGCGTTGAGGTCGCTGTGGGGTAAGACCCGTGGAAGTTCGAGTCTTCTCGGCCGCACCAATTACCAACCACAAGTTACGCAATGGCGACAATTTTGCGGCCTTTGAGCGCTATGGTTTCATAAGCGGCGACGCATCCCCAACATCGGTCTGGGGCGCATTCAACAGATAAAGATAACTGTTATGATTGTGCTGGCCATCAACTTGATCCAAATATTTTCCATCCATTGGTACTTTGGGTAAAACCATTTGTGTATTTGGTTGCGCCCAAGGGCCTGTCGCAAATGAAATCGCTGCGGCGACTTTGACAACCACTGACCAACCTAATGGCACACGCGACGGAATGCCTTGGCTGATGACTTGATTTGGACTGGCGTAGCCATGAGGGACAATGTCCAATGGGTTACGCACCATATAAGACTGTGTGTTATCATTAATCCAATTGGCAAATGCAGGGTTTCCAGAACTTGGCGCGGCAAACGTGTAATTGGTTATCGCATGGTTTTTACCCACCCAACTGGGGCGCTGGTTATGCTCCCACGCCGTCATCATTGACGCCAGCCCTGCACCTTGGCTGTGACCTGTCACATACAAATTCATCGTACCTGATTTTAATGCAGTACTCGCAAGGTAATCAGACAACAGCGTTCCTGTCGTGGGGTCAGATGTCGCCAAAATGCCTTTGAATGCGTGGTTAAACTCACGCGATACTTTGGCTTTGGCAGGCAGACCATATCCAAATGCCACTTTCGAGGTTGGAATATCCTCTTTGAAACTTACAAAGCTGCCGACGGTTCCGCGCAAAACGATTGCATATGTATTGGTGCCCTTCTTATGGGCAATAAACGCCAGATTACGCGTGGGGTTATATTGTATAGGCCCCCATGAAACAGCCCACTGATTCTGTGTTGCGTAATGTTTTTTCGACAACTCCGCATCCAATGCCGCTGCGACAACCGACAAAACAGGCGGCGGCGTATGCTTGGTTGGCGCGTTATCTTCGACATATGCAAGCGCGGACAAGGTCATCAAAACTTGTGCAACAGAAATCGTAAATCCCATAGATCATCTTTTGTTGGGTTATTTTAGGGCAAGCTAGGTCAAAATAGGTGATTTGCCTACATCAATTCCATCGAATCTGAATGAAATTAAACAAAAAAATCGGCATTTTGTTTATCTAACACGACACTAAATTTGAGTTTGAAAAATTAATTTAAAAAATTCGTTGCAATGCGCAAAAATATGCGCGAGCCTAAGAAAGCTTAGCCTGCATTAGATTGGTTACGGCAAACGGGAGAATATTTTGACTGCTAGCAACAACGACGATTTCGTTGTCTTTGACCACGTCCAGAAAAGCTATGATGGCGAACTTCTGGTTGTTAAAGACTTAAACCTAAGCATTGGTAAGGGTGAGTTTTTAACCCTTTTGGGACCATCGGGTTCTGGTAAAACCACTTGTTTGATGATGTTGGCGGGATTTGAAACCGCAACGAATGGCGATATCCGCTTGGACGGAAATCCAATCAACAACATTCCACCACATAAACGCGGCATTGGCATGGTGTTCCAAAACTATGCTTTGTTCCCACATATGACCGTTGGTGAAAACCTAGCCTTCCCATTGGAAGTGCGCAAAATGGGTAAATCCGAACGCGAAGAAAAAGTGAAATATGCGCTAGATATGGTTCAGATGGGCGATTTCGCCGGTCGCCGTCCTGCGCAATTGTCTGGTGGTCAACAACAACGTATCGCGCTGGCGCGTGCATTGGTGTTCAACCCGCAATTGGTCTTGATGGACGAACCGCTTGGTGCGTTGGACAAACAACTGCGTGAGCACATGCAGTATGAAATTAAACATCTACACGAGAGCCTTGGCATCACCGTGGTATACGTGACGCACGACCAATCCGAAGCACTGACAATGTCAGACCGTGTTGCCGTGTTCGAAGATGGCCGCATTCAACAACTTTCCAGCCCTGACGATCTGTACGAACGTCCTGAAAATTCATTCGTGGCACAGTTCATTGGTGAAAATAATAAATTGGTCGGAACAGTCGCTGCCGTAAAAGGCACGACCGCTACGGTCAAACTGGACAATGGTTCCGTAACCGAAGCATTGGCCGTTAATTGTGGCGAAGTCGGTGATCGTACAACGTTGTCAATTCGCCCAGAGCGGGTTGATTTGGGCGGCAAGAAAACAAAAAATACAACAGATGCATTGGTCAAAGAGCTGATTTATCTGGGCGACCACATTCGCTGTCGTATGGAAGTGCATGGAAACGATGAATTCATCGTCAAAGTTCCAAACGCAGCTGGTCATAAACATTTGGTAGAAGGTGAAAAAACAACTGTCACCTGGGCCAAGGAGGATTGTCGGGCGTTAGATGCATAAACGCCTTTCAAGTGCGCTGGACTAAACCTGTGGTCCAACGCGGTGAATATATAACAGGATTTAAAACTGGGAGAATACTATGAAAATGAAGACACTTATGCTCGGCGGAGCTGCATTTGCTATGACTGCAACTGCTGCAATGGCCGAAGACATGACTATCGTATCTTGGGGTGGCGCATATTCTGCATCACAAAAAGCTGCATATCACGACCCATACGCTGCAAAAGAAGGCGTGAACATCATCAACGACGAAAGCTCTGCAGAAGCAGTTGCTAAGTTGCGTGCGATGTCAGAAGCAGGCAACACCACATGGGATGTTGTTGACGTTGTTGCTGCGGATGCGATCCGTTTGTGTGACGAAGGTCTAGCAATGGAAATCGACGCTGATACACAATTGGCTGATGCACCAGACGGCACAAAAGCTTCTGTTGATTTCGGCGACTTGTTGGTTTCAGAATGTTTCATTCCACAAATCGTTTACTCAACAACATTCGGCTACCGCAAAGATTTGGTTGGCGCAACTGCACCAACATCTGTTTGTTCAGTATTCGACACAGCAGCATACCCTGGCAAACGTTCATTGGAAAAACGTCCAATCAACAACATGGAATGGGCTTTGATGTGTGACGGTGTTGCAAAAGCAGACGTTTATGACGTTCTTGCAACTGACGAAGGCCAATCACGTGCATTCGCTAAACTAGACACCATCAAAGACGACGTTATCTGGTGGTCTGCTGGTGCTGATACGCCACAACTATTGGCTGACGGCGAAGTGATCATGGGTTCAACATACAACGGTCGTTTGTTCGCGCTTATCGAAGAGCAAAAACAAAACGTTGGCATGCTTTGGGACGGTCAAGTGTTTGACCTTGACGGTTGGATCATTCCAGCTGGCTTGTCTGACGAGCGTAAAGCACGCGCACTTGATTACGTGAAATTCGCAACAGATACACAACGCTTGGCAGACCAAGCGAAGTACATCTCTTACGGTCCAGCACGTGCATCATCTGCACCACTCGTTGGTCAGCACGCAACATTGGGTATCGACATGGCGCCACACATGCCAACAGATCCTAACAATGCGAAAAACACGTTGTTGTACAACTACGGCTTCTGGGCTGATTACCGTGACGACATCGATGCTAAATTCCAAGCATGGTTAGCTAAATAATAATATCTTCGGCGCGGGATCACCCGCGCCGAAACTTTCCAAGTGGATAGACCCAAAAACATGAGCAATACCGAAACAGTACTCGCCAGTGATGGCTCCTCGCTAAAGCAAAGCTTGGCTCGATCACTTCGCCGTCAAAAAATCCGTGCACTTCTATTAATCGCACCACTCCTGCTTTTCGTTCTGTTAACTTTCATCGCACCGATCGTGGATATGTTGTTTCGCTCTGTCGAAAACAGCATTGTTCAAGAAACGCTGCCAACAACAGTTGTTGAACTTGCCAGTTGGGATGCCGAATCCGGTAATCCACCCAGCGAAGCCGTGTTCGAAGCATTGGCCCGTGACCTCAAAGTCGCCGTCGCATCCAAAAGTCACACACGACTAGGATCACGTTTGAACTATGAACAAACGGGTGTTTCATCCTTGTTCCGCCAAACCGGCCGCCAAATCAAAAAACTGGATTTAGAAGCAACACCATCATTCAAAGATGCCTTTGAAAAGATGAACAAAAGATGGCTCGAACCAGAAGTTTGGACAGTCTTACAAGCATTTTCAGGCAAATACACAGACGGCTATTTCTTGGCCGCCGCCGATTTAACGCGCGGTGCTGATGGCATCGAAGTCGTCCCAGAAGACGAAAAAATCTACTTCAAACTCTTCTTGCGCACCTTGCAGATGAGTATGACCATTACAATCATGTGTATTCTTTTGGGCTATCCAATCGCATTCTTGCTGGCGACTTTGCCACTGCGTTCATCAAACATGTTGATGATCTTGGTTCTGCTACCATTTTGGACATCATTGTTGGTACGTACATCCGCATGGAAGGTTCTGTTGCAACAACAGGGCGTTATCAATGATTTCCTCGTCTGGGCACATATCGTGGCTGACGACAATCGACTGGAACTGATCAACAACGTAACAGGTACTGTCATCGCGATGACACATATCCTGCTACCGTTCATGATCCTACCTCTCTTCTCTGTGATGAAAACAATCCCGCCAACTTATATGCGGGCTGCGAAATCCATGGGCGCGAATGACTTTACAGCATTTCGTCGCGTATATTTCCCACAAAGTATTCCTGGCATCGGCGCTGGCTCCATCTTGGTGTTCATTTTGTCGATTGGTTACTACATCACGCCGGAAATCGTTGGGGGTACCAAAGGTGTCTTCATCTCGAACCGTATCGCTTACCACATCTCTTCCAGTCTTAACTGGGGCCTTGGCGCCGCATTGGGTGCGATCTTGTTGGTTGTGGTTTTGGCTCTCTACTGGATGTACGATAAATTCGTCGGCATCGATAATGTGAAACTGGGGTAATTTAATATGGCACTTCCAATCTATGCATCCCCGTTACAAACGGCTTGGTATTACGGTTTTCGTTTTATCTGTGCGGTCATCTTCTTCTTCCTGATCTTCCCGATTATGGTGATCATTCCGCTCAGCTTTAACGCCCAAGACTTCTTTACCTTCACACCCGAAATGCTGGCCTTCAAAGCAGAAGGGTATTCAACCAAGCATTATCAGGATTTCTTCACCAACTCTGATTGGCAGAACGCATTGCGCAATTCACTGCGTATCGCACCGATGGCCACGCTGTTGTCTGTATCATTTGGCACATTGGCCGCAATTGGGCTTTCTCAATCGCACGTACCATTTCGCCGCGCCATTATGGCGATCTTGATTTCACCGATGATTGTGCCATTGATTATTTCAGCGGCCAGCATGTACTTCTTCTTCTCTCGTATTGGCCTTCAAGGCACATATATGGGCGTGGTTTTGGCACACGCGGTTTTGGGTGTACCATTCGTGATCATCACAGTAACGGCCACATTGGTTGGGTTCGATAAATCATTGACCCGCGCGGCAGCGAATATGGGGGCAGGGCCAGTGCGCACTTTCTTCAAAATTCAAATGCCACTGATTTTGCCCGGCGTTATTTCCGGCGGCTTGTTTGCCTTTATCACGTCATTCGACGAAGTAGTGGTGGTGTTATTCGTTGGTTCCGCTGGTCAGAAAACATTGCCATGGCAGATGTTCACAGGTCTGCGCGAACAGATCAGCCCGACAATTCTGGCAGTAGCCACAATCCTGATCGTTGTTTCGATTATGTTGCTGACCACATTGGAGCTCTTACGTCGTCGTTCCGAACGTCTGCGTGGCATGTCACCGGGTTAAGAAACACTATATAATTCCCAAAGGCCGCTATGGAAACATAAGCGGCCTTTTTTATGTTCAGATGTGGGGTTTGGGCGCTGGCGTGCGATCCGCATCACCTGAATTTGGTTCACCAATCGGCTCGATCAACAAAACCTTCACTTCATGTTCTGCACGTGGGCGATGCACCACACCTTTGGGAACGATGAACAATTCACCTGCCTTAACCACACGCGGTTCTTCACCCTCGATATCCATTAACATCTCACCTTCAAGAACATAGAAAAAATCATCCGTGTCCGCGTGCATATGGAATGGATACTCACCCTGAAACTTTACAACCATCACATCATTCTGGTTGTAACTGGCAACCACATGCGGGTCCCAATGGCTATCAAATTGGGTCAGCTTCTCGGTCAGATTTATCGCTTTCATGATGCATATTCTCCAATGTTAGGGCGGTGTACAGGTTGTGTACGGTTTGTGCACAGGTATATCAGCTCAAAAATGCCAACCAACCAGTGATCGTAAATACGCTAATTGCGGTGCAAATAACCACCGATGTGGCGGCCGTTTGTTGGGCACGGTTGTACATGCTCGCAAAGATATAGGTGTTAATTCCAGGCGGCATCGCGGCGATGACTACAGTTGAATTTCGCACGCCCACAGGCAGGTGAAACACATGGGTACCCAAGACATAAACCAACGCCGGAAACAGCAGTAATTTGATCGTGCCCACAGCAGCGACCTCGGGTAAATTACTGGTCAATTTATAGCGATGTAAAACACCACCCAATGCGAACAATGCCACGGGAAGGGCGCTGCGCGCCATCATCTCCAACGCCGCTTCTGCTGTAGCAGGTAAGGCAATTCCGCTGAAGTTAAACGCAAACCCCATAATCAAACCCAGCGCCAATGCATTGTGAAAAATCGCACGAGTCACTGCGCGTACGATGGCTATTGATCCTTGGCCGTCGGCGCGTAAAACCTCCATGCAGGTGATACCGATGATATAGCAGAACAACACATGTACTGATGCCAACGCATAGTTGGTGGACAAGGCTTCGACGCCGTAAGCGCGTTCCATAATAGGCAGCCCCAACAATACCATATTAGAAAACAGCGTCGTAAAACCAACCGCCACAGATTGCGCCGGTGTACGTTTGAAAAACACAAAACCAGTAAGGCCACCAATAATAAAAATCAACAGTGCAGGGATGTAATAAGTGGCAAATAATGGAACGTTAAAATAGGCCTTTAAATCCAGTCGCGCCACTGCCAAAAACAACAGGCAAGGAATGGCAAATTTCTGTGCAAATTTTGCCAATGCATCTATGCCAGCTTCGGACATCAAGTCACGCCACATTGTCCCATATCCTGCGCCAATGATCAGGAATACAGGCAGGACGGTGATGAATATGCTAAGCATGTTTAAACCTTAAGTTTGATTTGTAATCCATCATAAGCTGGTGTTACATTTTGCGGCGTTTCGCCATTCAAAATATCGTAATCTAAATCAATATGCATGTTCGTCAAAATTGCGCTTTTGGGGGCATGTTTTTCTATCAACGCTAATGCCTGTTCAACGTTGATATGACTGGGGTGTTCCTTGTAACGAAGACTGTCCAGTATCCAACATTCAATATCAGCAAGATCGTGGTCAGAATTGCCAATTAACGCTGATATATCAGGTGTGTACAACACATTATTTACGCGAATTGCGCGCACATCAATATTGCCGTGTGCCACATCAAACGTCGTGATTTTGATTTTCCCGCCGGCACCCTCAATCACCAATTCCCGACCCAAATCATGCATATCCAAAATAGGCGGATATGGGCTGCCCTCTGGTGTTTCAAATGCATATCCAAAACGTTGCAAAATCATATCCTTGGTACGTGGCCCTGCGTACACTGGCAGACGGCGTTTCATTGATAAAACGATCATCCGTAAGTCATCTAAACCATGTAAATGGTCTGCATGTTCGTGCGTGTAAACGACGGCGTCCAACGCACCTATTTTTGCGTCCAATAATTGTTCGCGCATGTCAGGTGATGTGTCGATTAAAACGGACGTAACACCATCATTTTCAAAGCGTTGAATAAGCAGTGAACAACGACTGCGTTTGTTGCGTGGATTTGCGGGATCACATGCGCCCCAATTCCCGCCTAAACGAGGTACACCACCTGATGATCCACATCCCAATATTGTAAAACAAAGCTCGCCCATTACAACGCAGCCTTTGAAAACAGCGTGTTAAAATTCTGCGTCGTTTGCGCGGCGAAATCCGCGTACTCCATGCCATATACTTGGGCGCCAACTTGGGCTGTATGCGCCGTATACGCAGGTTCATTCCGTTTGCCGCGAAAAGGCATGGGGGCCAAATAAGGGCTGTCAGTTTCGACCAAAATACGATCGACTGGAGCGGCGGCAAATATATCGCGCAGCTCTTGGCTTTTCTTAAATGTAGCGATGCCAGACATAGACAAATAAAACCCCAAATCCAATGCCGCGCGGCCCAATTCAGCGGATGACGAAAAGCAATGCATGACACAACCAAATGCACCTTTGCCATGTTCATCGCGTAGGATTTCGATCATGTCATCATCCGCTGCACGCGAATGTATAATCAACGGCAAACCCGTTTCACGCGCGGCCGTAATATGAATGCGCAAAGACTGCTTTTGAATGTCGGCGCTGTCTGCTGTGTAATGGTAATCCAAACCCGTTTCACCAATGCCAACCATTTTGGGATGTTGCGCAATTTCAATCAACTGATCAACAGTGGCTAACGGCTCTTCGGCGGCAGACATCGGGTGTGTTCCCGCCGCATAATAAACCGCATCATAGGCATCAGCAATCGCACGCACGACAGGCTCATTTTTCAAACGCGTACAGATAGTGACCATCCGCATAACACCCGCCGCTTGAGCGCGCTGAACCAGCTCAGGGATCTCGCCCTCGAAGTCTGGGAAATCAAGATGGCAGTGGCTGTCGACGATGATTGGATTGGTCATGATATGCCCCTCAGCGGATCAGGCCCGCGCAGTTTCTTCGAATGTCAGCAACATATCTAGGATCACAGAAGAAGGGTCAAGATTAACAGCGCGTGCATGTGATGTTCGAGCAGTGCTTTCTTGTAATAAATTGGCCCATTTACGTGCGGCGCGGATGTTTGGGGCCAGTTTGGACAACACCAATGCCTCGCCGTTTGCGGCTTCTTGAAAGTCGGCTGGCTGTAAGGCTCCGAACTTGGCGAGACGCGAAATGAACTGTGCATACAGGCGCAGTGTCATTGTATAACGGTCCACGGCGTTTTTACCCACACAGGCATCTGCCATGGTTTGCATTACTTGGCGATCCATACGCGGGGCTTGGTTGGCCATTTCCACAAGTGAGCGGTAAAGGTTCGCACCTTCGCTGGAAATGAGATCAATAGATGCACCAACTGAACCGTCAGCCAAGATACCAACAGTTTGAATTTCGGACTGTGTTTCAAAACCAGACTGGGCCAATGCGGCGCTTAGGTTATCTGGGTTTAATGATGCGCAACGCAATGTCCGGCACCGGGAACGAATTGTTGGTAAAAGTCGTGATGGTTGGTGGCTGACCAAAAGGATTAGAACCTTCGCTGGTGGCTCTTCCAATACTTTTAGTAACGCATTTGCTGCGGCAGTATTCATTTCATCGGCGGCGTCTATGATTGCGACCCGCCAGCCACCATCCGCTGCCGAGAGTGTGAAAAAGCTTTTCAGTTTTCTAATTTCATCGACGGTGATGTTTTGTTTTAGTTTCTTGGTTTTATCGTCCCAGGGACGTCGCGCCAAAAACAATCCGGGTTCCGCCAAGGCATCAATGCGATGTGAAACTGGGTGTTCCGGGGAAACGTCCAAGCTTGACGGAGCAGGGGCATCAAACATGCCACCTTTTTCTGGTTGAGACAGTAAAAAACGTGCGATGCGCCATGCAAGAGTTGCTTTGCCAATGCCCTTAGGACCTGTGATCATCCATGCATGGTGCAAGCGGTCAGAATTATATGCCGTCAAAAATTCTGCTTGGGGTTCATCATGACCGTACAGCGAATAGGTGTGCCGCGGATGACTTGCGCCGGCTTGTTGATCTGAATGCTGAATTTCATCGCTCATGCTATGTGACTTACTGCAATTGCTGCGATGTCATCAGCGATTTGTTCGCGTGCACGCATTCCATTGATCAAATGGCAGCGATGATTTTCCGATTTTGCCAAATCCAAAAAGCCAGCGCGTAGAGATTTTTGAAAGCTCAGACCAAAGTCTTCGAAACGATCCTCACCTGAATCTCTGGCGAGACCACGCGCCAGCGCGTTTTCAGGATCGGCATCGATGACAAACGTTAGGTCTGGTTCTTTTTGGATGATTATGCTGTGTAGTTGGTCCACTGTTTCACGCAGATCAGCGCGTGCAACGCCTTGATAGACACGCGTGGAATCAACGTAGCGATCGCAAATTACAATATGACCAAGCGTGAGGGCAGGTATCACAGTTTTTTCCAAGTGGTCACGCCTTGCCGCTGTAAACAATAATATTTCTGTTTCGGGCGACCAACGATCAGTGTCACCAGACACCAAAAGACTGCGGATCATTTCCGCGCCAGCGCTGCCACCTGGTTCGCGTGTTTTGACAACCTTGTGACCCAATTGCGTCAGTTTTGCCGCCAGCATTTCTGATTGCGTGGACTTTCCAGATCCATCGATACCTTCGAATGTAATGAATAACCCTTGGTCCATGATTAGTTTTTGGACCACAATCTGCCACCCAATAAATCTGTGCTGAGTAATTCAGCGCTGGCAAGCACACGATTAACAATCGATCCCTTTGCCACGTCATTTTGAGCAACAAGATTGTGTTTCGTTGTTTGCATGTTTGGTGTGGTTACGGTCAGTGTGGCGACACGCGTACCCGCTTTTATCGGTGCTTCAAGTGGGCCAGTATATGTAACTTTGATATCGACATCATTCAGCGAACCAAGTGGGAACAGTCCTGAAATATCCTTCTCAGCAACCAAACCCACTGTTTTTTCGCTACCTAACCATACTTGGGCATCAGCGATCTGTGTGCCTTGTTTAAACAATTCCTTGCTGACGAATTGACGAAATGCCCAATTGGTCAGCTTTTCAGCTTCGTTTGCACGGGCAATTTTTGAATCCAATCCCGTAATCATAAAGATGATCCGACGATTACCCTGTTTGGCCGATCCGACTAAGCCATAACCGGCTTCTTCTGTGTGGCCTGTTTTTAATCCGTCTGCACCAATACCAAGGGATAACAAAGGATTGCGGTTGCTTTGGTTGACGCCGTCCCATGTAAATGCGCGTTGAGAGAAGAAACCATAGTATTCAGGGTAATCCGTGATCAATTTATTCGCCAGAAATACGAGGTCACGTACGCTCATGCGCTGTTTTGGGTGTGGCCATCCTGTTGAATTGCCAAATGTGGACGATGTCATGCCCATTTCTGCAGCGCGTGTTGTCATTTGCTGTGCAAATGCGTTTTCGGTTCCCGCAATATTTTCTGCAACAGTAATACAAGCGTCATTGCCAGATTGGACGATAATGCCCTGAATTAAATCACGCACTGTCGCGCGTTCGCCTGTGCGAAGAAACATTGTTGATCCACCAAGACTGGTCGCCCGTTCAGACACCAAAAATTTAGTATCCATTGTAACACGGCCATCGCGCAATGCTTCGAACAACATATAGACTGTCATTAATTTTGACATGGATGCAGGCGGAACAGGTCGATCGGCGTCTTTTGCCAACAAAACCGTGCCGGTGGTTTGGTCGACTATCATTGCCGATCTAGCCAACGTATCAAATGCCATCGCCTGACTGGACAGGCAAAAGCCAAAAATCAAAAGTGTGAAATACCGAATGAAAGCCATGATTTAACCTTTTACGAAATACGCGTCTGCAAAGCCCATTGATTTAACCGTTGCCAACAGTTTGGATTTTTCAGCCTTTGTGGAAACTGGCCCCGCCAGTACGCGGTAAAATGTTTTACCTTTTGCGGATGATTTTACGATTTTACCGGCTATGTTTTTTGTTTTCAACTTGGCCAATGTCGCATTCGCGTTTGATTCAACGCTGAATAATCCCAATTGTGCAAATCTGGAATCTGATGTTATGGCGGGCGCTTTTAAAGCAGGCGTCGGTTTAACCGGTGCTACAGTTTTTTTTGCTTTGCTTGTTTTATCCAAAGCCTTGAGAGTTGATTCCGCAATGTCTTCGCTTGGGGCGGGTTTGGGGGCCTTGGGATCTACAACAGGTATTTTCTTAATGCGCATTGCAGTTACGGAAACTTCAAGCGTTGTTCCTGCAACAGCTCCAATTGCAACTGCGGCGTCTGAAGACAACTGAAATGCCGGGCCGGGTAGGCTGCTCTCGCGATTGAAAAGTGCACCGATTACGAACTTGCCGTTAGATTTGTTGCGAATGATAATACGTTCTGGTTTTTTGACGTTTGGATGTGCAACCCAAACACCGCCCAGTGACGGGCGACCGTCCCATAATGCCTTTGCAGATTTCTGGAACACTTCGGGGGCTTCAACATCTTTTTCGATGAATTTCGTTGTGGTGGCAGGCGCTTGTTCTGATGTGGGCGCTTTGTTAAATAATGGTTGGCCTTCTTGGCATGCCGCCAAAAATAGAGAGACGCACCCCAAAAGGGTCGCGCGCCCAACGTATGTTGTAAAACGATGCCTGATCACAATATCTACTCCCGTTGCGTAAAAAATTGATAATTCATTTTTACGTGCTGTCGCTTATTTTTCGACCTAATCAGACCATAAACAATTATAGACAAGGTTGGAAGCTAGTTGTCGGGCAAAAAAAATCAAATAGGCGCCGATTTGCGCATTGTTTGGGCTTGCGTCTTGATCAAAGTCGATTTAGTGATCGCGTAACGGATCGACCCCGTTTATGGCACGGAGAGGTGGCAGA
>DKMK01000045.1:12764-36951 GCA_002469545.1 Rhodobacterales bacterium UBA7416
TCGAATCCCTGTCTCTCCGCCACTCACCCCATAAGGCATTGTATTCCAATAAAATAAGAGTGTAACACCTTTACGGATGTTGTCATGGAGGTTACTGTGGAGGTTATTGAAGCTCTCCAAGGCATATAAATATGCATTACCCTGCCACTACATTAAGCTTCCAAAAAGGAAAGTATTACGTTGTAGTTACTATTCCAGCTGAACTTAAAGAGTATTTTAAAGGCAGGAAACAATTAAAACGCTCAACGGGAACATCTGACGACGGACAAATTAATCGCTTTCAATTCGCTCATACTAACCCCTCCAAGCGACCAGTGTCGTCTAAATTTCAACACTAAGCTCTGTTACTAGCTGATTTGATTGTAAAATTTTAAAGCTTTCCCAGTTGAAAGCCAAGTGAAAATGAAAAGAGAATACAGTTTGTAATTAATGCGATTCTTGGCGAGAGTTGTGAGTTGCTTAATATCAAAAAAACCACGCCGACATTTTGTCCGCGTGGTTCTGTGAAGATAGATTATAGAACGTTTAATACTCCAAAAATTGATAGTCGTTTAGAAGGGTTCGAGTTAGATCAGAAAAACGCTTGTAGCCCGGTTTGTGCACGACCAAGTATAAGGGCATGCACATCATGCGTACCTTCATAAGTGTTGACCGTTTCCAGATTAACCATGTGACGAATGACTTGGAATTCTTCACTGATGCCGTTGCCGCCGTGCATATCACGCGCGATACGTGCGATATCTAGTGCTTTGCCACAGTTATTACGTTTCATCAGGGAAATCATTTCAGGGGCCGCGTTGCCTTCGTCCATCAAACGCCCAATGCGCAAGCTACCTTGGAGACCAAGTGTTATTTCTGTTTGCATGTTTGCCAGTTTCAATTGGAACAACTGCGTTTGTGCCAGCGGTTTGCCAAATTGCTTACGATCCAGTCCGTATTGACGTGACGCATGCCAGCAGAATTCCGCCGCACCCAATACACCCCAGCTGATGCCATACCGCGCGCGGTTCAGACAACCAAATGGGCCTTTGAGGCCAGAAACATTAGGTAACAGTGCGTCTTCACCGACTTCGACGTCTTCCATGACGATTTCGCCAGTAATTGAGGCTCGTAACGACAGCTTGCCTCCTATTTTGGGTGCAGACAGACCCGCCATGCCTTTTTCAAGAACAAAACCTTTGATTTTGCCACCATGTGCATCAGATTTAGCCCAAACGACAATCACATCGGCAATTGGGCTATTAGAAATCCACATTTTGCTGCCGTTTAGTTTGTATCCAGTGGCAGTTTTTTCTGCACGGGTTTTCATACCACCCGGATCAGAACCAGCATCCGGTTCCGTCAGGCCAAAGCAGCCAATAAATTCACCACTTGCCAGTTTCGGCAGGTACTTTTTACGCTGTTCTTCAGAGCCATAGGCGTAAATCGGATACATCACCAAGGAACTTTGCACTGACATCATGGAACGATAACCACTGTCCACACGCTCGACTTCGCGTGCCACCAAACCATAGCTGACGTATGATGCGCCAAGTCCGCCGTATTCTTCGGGAATAGTAATACCCAACAATCCCATATCGCCCATTTCGAGGAAAATCTCAGGATCTGTTTCCTCTTTTGAAAATGCTTCGATGACACGTGGTTGCAATTTTTCTGCTGCATAGTTCGCAGCAGCGTCGCGTAGCATGCGTTCCTCTTCAGATAATTGGTTTTCGAATAAGAAAGCGTCGTCCCATGTGAAACTGGAAAGATCAGGTTTGCTTTGTGGTGAAAGGGTTGGCATTGATTACTCCGTGCTTTGGTTATCCCATCTGTTTGCCGATCAATGTCCTTGAAGACAAGGATATTTATCCAAATTGTTAAAAAATGAGAATAGTGGTCGTTTTCCGACGCTGTCGCAAAGTGACCAAAAGTGTTGCGAAAGTGGTTGGAGATGTAGCAAAGTTCCACCATACATTGCCTTAGAGTTATAACCTCAGCTTAAGTGCTGCTCTTTTAAGGAAATCTATCCATGAAAATGACAACAGAAGAAGCATTCGTAAAAGTATTGCAAATGCATGGAATTGAACACGCTTTTGGTATTATCGGTTCGGCTATGATGCCAATTTCCGATTTGTTCCCAGCTGCTGGTATTAACTTTTGGGATGCTGCACACGAATGTAACGCTGGCATGATGGCTGATGGTTACACACGTGCATCTGGTAAAATGTCCATGATGGTTGCACAAAACGGCCCAGGCATCACAAACTTCGTGACGCCAGTGAAAACAGCCTACTGGAACCACACTCCTTTGTTATTGGTCACACCACAAGCAGCAAACAAATCAATCGGCCAAGGTGGCTTCCAAGAGATGGAACAGATGAACCTGTTCGCTGATTGTGTTGCATACCAAGAAGAAGTACGCGATCCATCACGTATCGCGGAAACATTGAACCGTGTTATCATGCAAGCGCACCGCGCATCTGCACCGGCACAGATCAACATTCCACGCGATTTCTGGACACAAGTTATCGACATCGAAATGCCAAAGGTTGTTGAATTTGAACGCCCATCAGGCGGTGAAGATGCATTGGCGCAGGCGGCAGAACTGTTGTCTAACGCTAAGTTCCCAGTGATTTTGAACGGTGCTGGCGTTGTTATCGGCGGCGCGATCCCTGCATCTGCTGCATTGGCGGAACGTTTGGACGCACCAGTATGTTGTGGTTACCAGCACAACGATGCATTCCCAGGCAACCACCCATTGTTCGCAGGCCCACTTGGCTACAACGGATCAAAGGCTGGTATGGAATTGATTTCCAAAGCTGACGTTGTTTTGGCATTGGGTACACGTTTGAACCCATTCTCTACATTACCAGGTTATGGCATTGATTACTGGCCAACAAATGCGAAAATCATTCAGGTTGACATCAACCCAGACCGTATTGGCCTGACCAAAGATGTTTCTGTTGGTATCGTTGGTGATGCGAAAAAAGTTGCTGAAACTTTGTTGGCTAACCTTGGTGATCACGCAGGTGACGCGGGCCGTGCAGAACGCACAGCGACAATCGCAAAAACAAAATCTGCTTGGGCACAAGAATTGACATCAATGGATCACGAAGATGACGATCCAGGTACATCTTGGAACGAACGTGCGCGTTCAGACAAGCCGGATCACATGTCACCACGTATGGCATGGCGCGCAATTCAAAAAGCGATGCCCGCGAATGCAATCATCTCTTCTGACATTGGTAACAACTGTGCGATCGGGAATGCTTACCCTTCATTCCAAGAAGGTCGTAAATATTTGGCACCTGGTTTGTTTGGTCCATGTGGTTATGGTTTCCCAGCAATCGCTGGCGCTAAAATCGCACAACCTGATGTTCCTGTAGTCGGCTTTGCTGGTGACGGCGCATTCGGTATTTCAATGAACGAAATGACGGCTGTTGGTCGCGGCGAATGGCCTGCGATCACAATGGTTATCTTCCGCAACTACCAGTGGGGCGCAGAAAAGCGTAACACGACATTGTGGTTCGACGATAACTTCGTTGGTACAGAATTGGACACAGATGTTTCATACGCTGGCATCGCCAACGCATGTGGTCTGATTGGTGTTCAAGCAACATCAATGGATGAACTTACTGATCAATTAGATGCAGCGATCAAAGCGCAGATGACTGAAGGTAAAACTACATTCATCGAAATCTTGCTGAACAAAGAATTGGGTGAACCATTCCGTCGTGACGCAATGAAAAAGCCAGTTTCTGTTGCAGGCATTTCAAAAGACGACATGCGCCCACAAAAAGGCGCGTAAGTCAGATTACATTTTGAAGGCGGCGTTGGTTTATTCCAACGCCGTTTCTTGTTTGCGCGGTAAAAATGCGCAGCATTTACCATTTTGTCCCAGTTTCTTCATCTAGACTTGCCCCATGCGGCAATTCCTGATTTCCTGTGCTCATATTTAAAGGAGCCCGCCGTGCCAAATCAAAATCATTTTATCAGTGAAGCAAGTCCGCACTGTCCCGCTGATTTGTTAGAACGCGCCCGATCAGGCACAGTGCCCCGTGTTGCTATTGCGCGCGCCGGTGCGCCATTGCCAATGCAGGCAGCATTTGAAGCGACACAGGCGGGTATTATGATCCCTATATTTGTGGGCGAGGCGGCAGATATTCAAGCTGAAGCTGACAAGCTGCAATGGGATATATCAGAATTTAAAGTCGTCGATACCGTTGGCGAAGCCGAAGCGGGGATTACTGCGGCGACGCTGTGCGGTAACGGCGATGCAGATGTCTTGATGAAGGGGCAGTTGCACACGGATGTGTTCATGAAGTCGGCTTTAAACCGTGAGGCTGGTTTGCGGATTGGCGCCAAGTTTGTGCACCTGTTTTCAATGACCCATCCCAAGGGCGGAACACCGATTGTGATTTCTGACGCTGCGGTGAATGTATCGCCCGATTTAGAGACCCGACAGGACGCAACCCGCAGTGTTGTTAAGCTCCTAAAGGCATTAGGCGTAGAACGTCCTAAAGTGGCATTTTTGTCTGCGACAGAAGTCGCCATTCCAGCCGTTCCAAGTTCAGTTGAGGGCGCTGATTTAGCCAAATGGGCGCGTGATAACGTTGAAGGCGCAGATTTTGCAGGACCATTGGCTTTGGATTTGATTTTATCAGAAAAATCACGCGATATTAAAGGGATGCAAGATGATCCTGTTGCGGGGCAGGCAGATGGTATTATTGTGCCAGACATTGTTTCAGGCAACACATTGTTCAAAGCAATGGTTTATATGACTGGTGCTTGCTCCGGTGGTTTGGTTGTGGGCGGCAAGGTTCCAATCCTGTTGACCAGTCGCGCAGACAGCGCTGCGGCACGTATGGCATCAGTTGCATTAGCGTCGGTTTGGTCCAACGCAAAATAGAGATTATTAGGATGGTAAATAAAAGCGCCGTTTGAGGGATCAAGCGGCGCTTTGTGTTACTTGCCGCGTGAAATTGCTGCGACGCCTGTGCGTGCGACGTCGACCAATCCCAGTGGGGTCATCAGTTCGACGAATGCGTCGATCTTTTCCGGCGTGCCCGTGAGCTCGAAAACAAAGCTTTCTAATGTCGTGTCTACGACGCTTGCTCGGAAAATTTCGGAAGTGCGTAATGCTTCGACGCGGTTGTCGCCTTTGGATACGACCTTGACCATTGCTAATTCGCGCTCAACGGATGGGCCTTCGACGGTTAAGTCGTGTACATCATGAACCGCAACCATGCGGGCCAATTGAGCCTTAATCTGTACGATCACGGATGGGGTGCCTGTGGTGACAATGGTGATGCGAGACACGTTGTCTGTGTGGTTTGTTTCGGCGACGGTTAAGCTGTCGATGTTGTAGCCGCGTCCGGAAAACAGGCCAATAACACGTGCTAATACGCCTGCCTCGTTATCGACAAGCACGGCCAATGTATGCGTTTCAATGGTATCGCCTGTGGTGTTTTTCAGATTATAGGCGCTCTTTTTTGATGAGCCTTTTTTCAATGACAACGCGTTCATCACAATTCCCTTTTGATGTGTTTGAGTCACCATAAAAGGTTTTGAATGCATTGTCAGTGCAAAGTTTACACGAGCCGCGTTCCATCGGGAAAAATTGGCTCGCCTGTCAGTGCAATTGATTTGCGGCGTTTGATCAAATGTTTGTACAACTTGGCATATGTGCGGCGAAAACTCTGACGTTCGATTAAGCTCATCTCGGTTTTGAAGCGCCGGCGAATACCCTTGTTTTTTTGGGTAAAACGTCTGTTTTGAACAAACGAAGTTACACGATATGGTTCGATTTCCAAGTGTAGGTGTGCCAAGATTTGGCGTGTTGCTGTTTCCATGTCGAAGGCCAGATCATCAAAGAAAAGAGGTAGGCAATTTGGTCGCACTAACCACTGTGTCAGGCTGTCGATTTGATTGTTTATATTGGACTTCGCGGTGTCTAGGTCTGTGATTTCGGTAAATGCAGATTTGCCTTCAGCACGGTTTCGGTGTCCATGATCGATCATGGACAATGCCATGTCACGGGGGTCGCGATATGTGGCGTGGGCCATGGCGCGTTTCGTGTTGAAAAGGTCAATGATGCATTGGTCTGGACGGGTGTGAGTTTTGATCACGATGGGATGTCCGATTGATTGCACCTTGTCCCAGATGGCGGCGGTTTCTGTTTCGGTCAAGTGGGCCGCAAAGTTGATTTTCGCGTCACCTTTTAAACCATCTAAACCCAAGTGTGGTTGCGGATAACCCGCCAATTCCAAGCCAGTGCGGGCCAATTCAAATGCCAAAGTTGAGCCGCATTTTGTCATGCCATAAGAAAAAACAATTCGTGGCCCAAGCGGGTGAGGTAGGGGATTTTTGATTGGTTCTGACATGGGGCATTTTGTGTTTGAAATGGTTAACAAATCAATTATTTTCCATTGCTGTATTTCAGCAGCGAGACAATATTAACCTTTGCACAACTGGGCGTTATGATTTGTGGTGTGTTGACCAAGCTATTAATCCCACTTCGAAGGGTCAAGTTGGAAGTATTTTGACATTTGGGCATAAACAGCTGGTTCTTCTTGTTTGAGAGCGGTCGGTCTTTCAAAGAACACCTCTACTGCGACGGCAAAGAATTCTTGTGGTGCTGTGGCACCATAGGAATCGAGGAATGTTTTACGGCCCATTTCAGTATTAAAGATGAGGCGATTGTAAGCCTCGTTCAGGGTGCGTTGCCATTCACTAAATTTGTGGTCTTTGGCCAACACAGGCGCACCGTCTGTGTGACCCGAAAGGCCATCGATTTGATGGGCGAATTCGTGCAGGACGACATTGTGACCATCATCGTCTACAAACGCGCCTTCGGCGGCATGTGCCCACGATAAAATGACGGGGCCGCGTGCCCAACTTTCGCCCAAACGAACGACCTCGCGTTCGCGAACAACATAACCATCGTATTCTTTGCTTATGGATTTAAATGCGCCTGGATAAATCAGGATTGTTTGCAGTGTGTCGTACCATGTATCTGTGTTGACGATCAAAAGGCAGGCCTGCGCCGCGATGGATAATTCCATTTCTTCGGTCACTTCGAGCTCATTACATCCAAGGAATTCCACTTGGTGGAGGAACAGGTTTATTTTACCACTCAGCTTTGCGCGAAGATCATGAGGGAGTTTTTGGCACAGGGGGACTTGGTCAATGATAATTGCCCATTCGCGATCCGACAGTGGTGTAGCGAGGCGCTTTTGGCGCAGTTTTGCGTTGTACCATTTGCGATGAGCAAAAGATGCCGCGATAATGATGAAGATGCAAAGGACGAGAGTAAGTGGCATGGGCACCGTTTGATATAAGTTTGATGGTAACAAACTGTGGGATCGTTGAGATTTATGCAAGGGGGGTAATCACTAATCTACCATGATGGAGATCATAAAAAAGGCCCCCAAATTGGGAGCCTTTTGAAATCCTTGGTGGCTGGTTTAGACCATAACGGCGCCTTCAGCGTCGATGGCACCTTTAGTTGATGCATCGCCCAACAGCATTTCATTATGTGCCTTGCCTGATGGGATCATTGGAAAGCAGTTTTCATGCTTTTCAACCAAGCAGTCAAAAATAACCGGTCCGTCATATGCCAGCATTTCCATAATTGCTTCGTCGAGATCCGCAGGGTCGGAACATTGGATGCCTTTACCGCCAAATGCCTCTGCCAATTTTACGAAGTCTGGCAAGGATTCTGACCAAGAGTTAGAATAGCGTTCGCCGTGAAGCAATTCTTGCCATTGGCGTACCATGCCCAAGCGTTCGTTATTGAGGATGAACTGTTTTGTTGGCAGGTTGTACTGCGTACATGTGCCCATTTCTTGCATGTTCATCATCCATGATGCTTCGCCAGCCACATTGATAACCAAGGCATCAGGGTGAGCCACCTGAACACCAACAGATGCGGGAACGCCGTAACCCATTGTGCCCAAGCCACCAGACGTCATCCAGCGATGCGGGTCTTCGAAACCAAGATATTGTGCGGCCCACATTTGGTGTTGGCCAACCTCGGTTGTGATGTAACGATCCGGATGTTTTTTGGTCAACGCTTCGAGACGTTCCAGCGCGTATTGTGGTTTGATGATGGTTGTGGAGTTCGTGTATGACAGGCATTTTTTTGCACGCCATTCGTCGATTTGACCCCACCAGTTTTTCACAGCTGCTGAATTGGTTTTGCGACCACGTGATTTCCAAACCTTTAGCAAGTCTTCTAATACGTGGGCTACGTCACCCAAAATTGGAACGTCAACGTGGATCACCTTGTTGATGGACGAGGCGTCGATATCGATGTGCACTTTTTTGGAGTTTGGGCTGAATTTTTCCAATACACCTGTAATGCGATCGTCAAAGCGGGCGCCGATGTTGATCATCAGATCGCACCCGTGCATGGCTAAGTTTGCTTCGTATGTTCCGTGCATGCCCAACATGCCAAGCCAGTTTTTGCCAGAGGCAGGGTAGGAGCCAAGGCCCATCAGCGTTGATGTGATTGGGAAGTCAGTAGATTTTACCAAGTCGCGCAGCAATTGGCATGCGCCACGGCCAGAATTAATCACGCCACCGCCTGTGTAGAACACGGGGCGTTCAGCGGTTTCCATCAGTTCAACCAGCTCTGTAATCGCGGCCAAGTCGCCCTTTACTTGTGGTTGGTAATGTTTGACGTGCGATTTGGCTTTGGTTGTGTAGGTGCCTGTTGCGAATTGAACATCCTTTGGGATGTCGACCAAAACAGGGCCGGGGCGACCAGATGTGGCGATATGAAATGCTTGGTGAATTGTTTCAGACAGTTTGTCTGTGTCTTTCACCAACCAGTTATGTTTTGTGCAAGGACGTGTGATGCCAACGGTGTCAGCTTCTTGAAAGGCATCGGAGCCGATCATGAATGTGGGAACTTGGCCCGTCAGAACGATCATGGGGATTGAGTCCATCAATGCATCCGTCAAACCTGTAACCGCGTTCGTAGCACCCGGACCGGATGTTACCAAAACAACACCAGGTTTACCTGTAGAACGTGCGTAACCTTCAGCGGCGTGTGTGGCGCCTTGTTCGTGGCGCACAAGAATATGTTTGATGTCGCTTTGTTGGAAAATCGCATCATAGATAGGCAGAACTGCACCGCCTGGATAACCAAAGATCGTATCGACGCCTTGGTCCTTCAGTGCTTGAATTACCATCTCCGCGCCGGTCATTTTCTTACTCATTGGTCTGTGCTCCGTCTTTGACATAAAAAAACCCCCGAAATGGGGGCGCATGGGATCGTATCGGTTTTATCCGTCTACGGCGCCCTGCGCGTGATCACGTTGACCACAATATTTTCGTTTAGGTTTAACATTGCAAATACCATATTATACTGACCGACAGCGTCAAGCGTTAAAATGTCGCGAATGTGAATTGTTGTAATTTAATGTCGCTCTGTGTGATGTATTGAAATTAAATTACACAAATATCGAATTTTGACATTTTAAATTACCCTCATTCACTAAGGCACACTTGGCAATGCGAGTCCTGAAACCTGTTCGAGTATTGTTTTGTTGTTGCCAGATTGGGGTTCTGTATCTGATGGGTATTGGCTGTCATACTGGACCCATTCACCGTTGATGCATAGCTCGAGTGCGTCAAATTGGGATTTGTAGTCCATTTTAGGACTGCCAGCGACCCAGTAGCCCAAGTAAACATAGTTTAATTCCATTTCACGCGCGATTTCGACGTGATCTAAAATCATGTACTTACCAGGACTGCGATCTGACATGTCTGGATCAAAGAATGAGTAAACCATCGACAATCCGTCATCCAAGACGTCTGTAAGGCATGCATATTTTAAGATAGAGCCGCCGTTTAGTTTGGGTTGGTTGTATTCGACGATACGTGTGCGCACTGGTGTCTCTTCGATCATGGCGCCAAACTCAAACACGTCCATATCGGTCATTCCGCCATCTTGGTGACGCGAATTGAGGTAGGTTTTGAACAGATCGTATTGTTCATCGGTGGCCCATGCTGTGTGCGCACCCCGCATGAGATCCTCGTTGCGCCGAAGTGTGCGTTTCTGAGATCTGCTTGGTTTGAATTTCGAAACATTGATGCGGGCCGAAATGCAGGCGCTGCAATCTGTGCAAGCGGGGCGATACAAGACGTTTTGTGAACGACGAAACCCCTGTTTTGATAGCGCATCATTGAGTGCCTGACCGTTGGCGTCCTGAAGGCCTGTGAACAATTTACGTTCAATGCGATCCGCAAGATAAGGACACGGCTGTGGTGCCGTTACATAGAATTGTGGTGCAAGCGGAAGGCTGTGTTTCATAGGTCCACGCTAACAAGGGATGCCAGCGGGATCAACGGTTCTGTTTTGAAAACGTTATGTTTTTAAATTGGTTAAAAATCCAAATATTCCGCGCGCGCTGTCTTCGTTGGCGCGTTTCAATCTGCGTTGTGAAACTTTCACTCCTTTGCGTAGTTGTGCGTCGGATTTTAGATTCTTTAATTCCAAAGCTTGGCGTGACAGCAATGTTGCGCGTGCGCCGATAGAACTTTCGAATTGATAAATATGGAGGTCAGGCCATTTCAAATGACCGCCGGTGTGCAATGCCGTTAAGTCCGCAACAAAGTTGTGGCATTGTTGGTTTTCCATAAGCAAAACGTATTCGTTGGCTTGTTCAACCAAATTCGACAGAGCAACAAGATGGCTGACTGCTGTATGGATGTGCATAATAACCGCTTGAGTGTAAACCAGATCGGCCCGTGGCCACTGGTTCGAGAAGGGCATTGTAATATCTTGGAGACCAATTTTTCCCGCGAGCTGTGGGTGGCGTTGTGTGGCAAGTTCAAGTTGTGTGAACCCCCTGTCGCCACCCGTGACGTTGATGTTCGGGTACAACATTTGCGCATTGGCAACATGATCGCCGCCGCCGCAACCTGCCTCGTGAACGGATGTTGGACTTAGGCGACCAATTGCTTCGAGAATGAGTTGATGGTTTTCGTGCAAGGTACCACTGGAGCTTCGGACCGCGCCTGTATTAGCATCGAATGACAAATCACCCAGTTTCGCGATCGCGATATGTTGTGTTTCGATATCGTTGGAAATACGGCGGTGATAAGAATCTTTAGTGTAGTTTTCCCAGTCGAAATCATCGTCATAAAACTTGTTCGTTTTATAGAAATACGGCGGAAAATACTCATGAAATGACCCCTAATAATTACGAGCACATTGCGAAGTTTCGATTTTAGGGTCAAGTGATAAAAACTGCGGAAGCGCGCTATTTTTAACTATTAGGTTGATAGTCGAGTGAATAGAATGGCGCCTTTAGCTTATGGTAGCGGGCGATTGATGGCGGTTGTTCCGCGCAAGTAATCATGCACGCCTTGGCCGTGACGCGAAAACAGCATCATTGCGATGGACAATAGTTGTACGAAGAAAAATATCATCGCTAAGGTGAAAACGATTGTGTGCCAAAGAGCTTCGTCAGGTGAGAGGCGATTGCCAAGGTTATTTCTGATTTCGATGCCCGTAATCATCATGCCGGGTGTGGCAGAGCGCGCCCTTAGGAAATAGATTCGATAGAGCAGGTTTATAATGAGCAATGTCAGCGGAAAGAAAATGGCGGCAATGCCAATCGTGGCGATTGATGCGCCCAGTGCTAGCAATAAAATTACAAAAAGGTCGATAAACCATGCGAGTAGACGTTTGAATGCCACGCCGTCGTAAAACTGAGGGTCAATGTCTGGGTCGGGTAGTCCGCTGAGATCAAAATCGGGCATGATAAAACCAAATAACTTCGCCCTCAATTATGAGGGCGAAGAGGCAGGGCCGCAAGGGGGAGAGTGAGGCCATGCGTTTTGTTAGGCCATTTCAGCCTGTTCGGTGTTCGCGTCCTTTTGTTGTTTGGCGCGGTCGTCCATAAATTGGTCAAACTCTGTTTTGTCTTTTGCATCGCGAAGGCGCTGCAAAAATCCATTAAAGGCTGACTGTTCATCGTTTAGACGTTCAATTGTGTCTTGTTTGTAAGCATCAAATGCTGTGTTGCCTGTAGAGGCGTGGTTGCGGCGTGATTTATGACAGCCGAAAAATGATCGTGACATGCGGTTGCTCCATAACATGAAAAATAAGATGGCAAGGCCAACGGGCCAGATGAAGATAAAACCAAGGATCATTGCAGCGATCCATGCGCCTTTGCCACGCGCGTCTAACCATTGGATCGGAGAATTGAACCAAGTTACGGTGGAGGTCATTTTTAATATTCCTTTCGGTTTCGGATTGTTAATAATGTAAATGTTATTCACATTAACATATGTAATCGGAAATTATGTAACGTCAAGTGGGTTGAAGTGTTTTTTTGATTTAGTCGGTTTTTTGCCGAAAATCTGCGTGGCAGGCCGCACAGGATTTGCCCAACTGTTTGATTCTTGACGTTAGCTGGGCTTGGCTGGCAACTTGGCGAGGGAATTTCCCAAATCAGTTAAATCCTGTGCCAGGGGGGAGAAGTCATCGGTTTGTGTCCATGCCAAAGGCGTTGCCTTTGAATGTTTGGTGGAGCCTTCGGGGAAGAGCGCGGTCAGGTTCGGGCCTGAATGCATGGCTAAGGTCATGGATGCGTTTGCAATTGCCGAAGTGTCCAACGGTCCATCAAATTTAGCCATAGCGGCCATGCGTTCACAAACAATTCCACTCGCTTTGCCATGGGCGAACGCTGTTGTGGCAATTGTAGTCGCCATGAGTCAAACGAGTTTGTGCGTTTTCATAGTTTAGCCTATTCCGTTGGCGCGTTGAAGTTCGCGGATGTATGTAATGATCGAAATGATTTCATTGTCTGTTATGCCATCAACGGGCGCCATATTGCCAAAAGGCCAGTGGTGAGCCTGTACACCGAATTTGGCGGCCCGTGCGAAGGAAAGATCGCCGTGGTGTGATGGTTCATAGATTTTGTGGATCAATGGTGGTGCGATGCCAACCTGACCAACGGCATTGACGCCGTGACAGGCTGCGCAGTGCGTTTCAAATGCACCTTGGCCCATTTTTGCGTTTGCGCCGAGCGTGGTCGGAACGGTTACACTGACAATTGGTGTGCCAGCGCCGGCCGTGTTTGGCTTAGGCTTCAGTGCATAGATCGCTACTGCGGTGATGGCAATGATCAACCAAAGAATAGGGGACTTGAACTGTTTCATTATCCGCAGCAGGCCTTGCCCAACGCCTTTAGGCGCCAGTAGTTGTAGGGAAGTGGGGCCAGAAAACCAGCGAGGAGCATGATTGGGATGACCCAAAGATTCAGTTTAGCACCACCTGTTAGAGTGACATCAACGACGTTCATCGCAATCTCCATCGCGATCATGGATATCATCGACATGCCGATTGCGGTTTTAAACGCGATACCCAATGCCATTTGGCGCGACATAATAAAGGTTTCTAACGCGATTGAGGTCAACAGGCCGTTCACAATTGCCAAAGCCATAATCGCCATTGTTGGCCACGGGATACCTGTGAATTGGAAAAAAGCGATTGTGCCCATGTCACCGATGGAACAGCCAATCAAGCACCACATGGTGTTGTAACGCGCGCGCGCCCATGTGTGTTTGCACTTCCAATCGATGGACCGGTTCTGAGTTAATGTGGTCATGTTGATTCCTTTGCTCGGGATTGTTATAAACCTTACAGCAACTGGAGGGTAAAGTGAAAATAGGAGAAATTGCGAAAAAGGCCGAGATGCCGGTGAAAACTGTGCGTTATTATGCGGATATTGATCTGGTGAGCCCCAATGGGCGGACCGATGCGGGGTATCGCACGTATAACGATGCCGCGCTACGAAAGCTGGTGTTTATACGACATGCGCGGGCGTTTGATTTTTCGATTGAGGAATGTCGCGAGTTGTTGGGGCTGTTTACGGATCAGCAACGCACATCAGCGGATGTGAAATCGATTGCGCAGAAACGGTTGGCGCAGATAGAGGCGAAGCAGACGGAATTACAGAGTTTGCACGATGAATTGGCGCATTTGGTGGGGGCATGTCGCGGAGATAATCGCCCTGATTGTCCGATTATTGATTATTTGGGATAGTTTTTGGATAGGGTTCAAAACATGAAAATCGCATTTGGAAAAATTGTTTTTGTCGCCTTGGTGGTATTTTCGGCCCTGTTTTATTACGCCTATTATACACTGCACTATAAATGGCGTGATTGTTTTAATGCATTGGGGCGTTGTTATTACAATGAAAGCGGTGTCGTCTACTTGGCGCAATCGGGGGCTGTTTGGCTGATTTTGGCGGTGTTGGCATCAGTTTTGACGTTGTATCAACTATTTCGATTGATGCGTTGAAGTCAAATTAATCATCCGCTGGTAGAATACCCAAGCCACGCAAGTAAATCCCTGTACCTGTTTCCAACAACTCCTCTGGTGAATATGGCGATCGTGCGCCTGGCTCACCACGTGCGAAAAGCTCGACGATGCCGTGGCTCATGGCCCAGATGTGTTGAGATATCATCATGGGGGGAGGGCGTTTTGCCAAAGGAAGGTGAGCCGAGAGTTTTTCAGCGGCAAGGGACAACACATCGAAACCACGATTGGCGACCTTTGCCAATTCGGGGCTGGCGTTGATTGAGATGTTGCTTTCGAACATGGCGATATAGTTGCCAGGGTATTTGCGTGCAAATGCCAAATAGGCGCGACCAACGGATTCAAAAGAAGCCAGTGGTGTCGTTTCCTTGGTGTAAGCGAATTGCATTAGGTCGGCGAAGATTTCAAAACCTTGGCGGGCAATTTCCGTTATCAGGTCTTCGCGGCCCTCAAAGTGACGGTAAGGGGCCGCCGCGGATACGCCTGCGGTTTTTGCCGCTTCGGCCATGGTGAAACCCATGGGGCCTTTATGTTCAATCAAGATAATGGATGCATCCACCAGTGCTTGTTTGAGGTTTCCGTGATGATAGGATTTTTTAACCAAGGATTTCGGGGCCGCCTGTGATTTTGGGATCAGGGGCAGTGGCCGCTGATGTGTCTTTGCTGGGGTAGTCTAAGTGTGCTAAAACAGTACGAATGGCGGCGATGCGGGCGCGTTTTTTATCGTCTGTGCGGACAATCTGCCATGGTGTGTGTTGGGAATTGCTTTGATCCATGGTTTCGCGAATAGCGGAAGAATATTCGCTCCACTTTGACAGGCCTTTGACGTCGATGCCTGACAGTTTCCAATGTTTCAAACGGTCACCTTCGCGGCCAAGAAAGCGACGGAGTTGTTCGCCGCGTCCGACGTTCAGCCATAGTTTGATCAAGATGATGCCGTCATTGACCAGCATGCTTTCGAAATCATTTACTTGGTTGAAAAATTGGGCGCGCTGGGTGTCTGTGCAAAAACCGAAAACCTTTTCCACGACGCCGCGGTTATACCAAGACCGGTCAAACAGCACAATTTCACCCGCTGATGGCAGGTGCTTGATGTAGCGCTGGAAATACCATTCGGATCGTTCTGTTTCGGTGGGTTTGGATAATGCAACCACACGTGCCGAGCGTGGATTCAGGTTTTCGCGGAACCGTTTGATTGTTCCGCCTTTGCCTGCAGCATCGCGGCCTTCAAACACAATTGCGATACGTGCGCCAGTTTCTTTGGCCCATGATTGGACTTTGACCAATTCGACCTGAAGGTCGGCGATTTCGGCTTCGTAATCTTTGGTGCTGATACCTTTGGTATATGGATAAGACGGATCAAGGATATCTTTTTTGCCCGCATTTGCAATTGCATCGCGGATTTCGGCAGGGGCTTGTGTTTCGTAGAAGTTGGAAATGGCACCGTCGAAGGGTTTGGTCATGATCTGTCTCCTTTATTCTAATATGGGGGTGGCGTCGCTATTTTGAAAGCCTTTTTAAGGCGGAAATGATTTCATCTTGGGCTAATTGATGGATGCCGTGACCAATCCCGTCAACATAAGTTGCCGTCACGTTTGGGCGGGATTGCATCGCCATAAAATCACCTGTGTGATATTTAGACGATACGGATTTATCCGCCGTGCCATGGACGATTTCGATGGGCATGCTCAACGTGTGGTAGCGTGGGATCATCGCCTTTATCTGAGCGGCCATGGGGACTATCTGGCGTGCGTTGACCACGAAGCGGTTTGGGCTAACGGTTAGGCCGACGCCGACGTGATCCAGAAAACCCGTGGGCGCAGTTTGGGGTGTGAAAACGCTGGCGTATGAATTGGTGAAATAGCTGTTGGGTAGGACTGCAAAGGCAGTGTGCATTAAGACAGGACCGAGGATTGGTAAGGCCGCCATGCGATAGGTTGATGATACCCAGTCGTCAGGCCATGTGTGAATTGGCGCAGCGATCAACACCATGGAATCCACGAAATTGGGATGATCGAGCGCCATGTTCATCGCAACTGTTCCACCAAAAGAGTACCCCATGATGATTGCGTGCTCGATGCCCAGTGTTTGCGCGGCTTTGGTGATGATACGCGCTTGGTCAGCCAATGTTTCGCCGTTTGAATTGAAAATATCAGAGTAGCCATGAGCGGGGCGATCAAAGGCATAGACTGTGTAATCTTGGGCCAATTTTTGTGTTAGCGAAAATGTAAAGTCGCGTAAGTTTCCGCCTGCACCGTGTAGGGCAATCAAGGGTGGGCCTGTGCCTGTTTTGACGTAGTGCAGGTTTTTGCCCTCGACCATCACGAACTGACCTAATGCCGGGTGTGATTTCGCCCATTGCGCCTGTTTGAGTGATGAGATGGCCCAAACGATAAGGGTCACGGCCAAAAGGATCGCCATGGCCCAAAAGAGGATACGCATGGATTACTTGCCGATTTTGGACATATCAAACGGAGTCGTTTGATAGATTTGGTTGATCCAATTACCGTACATCAGATGTGCGTGACCGCGCCATCTATTCAAAGGTTCGCGCGCTGGATCATCATTGGGATAATAATTCATGGGCACGTTAATTGGCGTGTTACTGGCGACATCGCGATCATATTCTTGTTTCAACGTACCCTTGTCGTATTCAAAGTGATTGAAAATGTAGAGCGCGTTGTGATCTTCGTCTTCGACCAAACAAGGGCCAGAGGTTTCGCTGTCGATCAAAATATTCAGGCCGGCCGCACGGATTTCGTCGGCACGGTTTTCTGTCCAGCGGCTGACAGGAATGACAAGATCGTCCGAAAAACCAGTCAGAAAACGCGAAGATGGATCGGCAACTTGGCAGCGGTGACAGCCAAATACCTTGTGATCCAAAATGTATTTTGGAACGCCGTGGAAATAGTTGATCATCGCCATACCACCCCAGCACACACCAAAGGTTGAATGCACGTTGGTTTGTGTCCAATCAAAAACCTCTTTGAGTTCATCCCAATATGTGACGTCTTCGAAGGGAAGGTGTTCAATGGGGGCCCCAGTGATAATCAGACCGTCAAATTTTTGATCCTTCACCTCTTGGAAGCTGTGATAAAATGCTTCCATGTGTTCGGGGGCTGTGTGGCGTGAATTGTGCTCTGTCATGCGGATCAGGGTCAATTCAATCTGCAAAGGGGTGGCACCAATGAGCCGTGCAAACTGTGTTTCTGTTTGGATTTTTAACGGCATAAGATTAAGCAAGCCTATGCGCAATGGGCGGATATCTTGGCGATCTGCATCGCGTTGAGACATCACGTTCACGCCTTCGGTTTTCAACACATCAAATGCTGGTAATTTGGACGGGATACGAATTGGCATTTTCTATACTTTCAACGTTGTGGCGATGAGTGCGTTGAAATCATTAGATGTTTTTACTTTTGAAACGTCGCTGGCTTGGACTGTTATGCCCCAATTTTTTGCAATAGCGCGATAACGTGGCAATCGGTTTTCCAGCAGTTTGCGATACCCCCATACAGTGAAGTCATCTGGGTTTACGCGTTCTGGTTCCACTTGTTTTTCATCTAAATAGGAATCCCAGCATTCATGTAAGAATGGCTCTTGATAGTACATCGGTTTCGGTGCGGCAGTAAAGCGACGCACCAGTTCTTCTGTGTGGTCTTGCGCACCTTCGATCCAGACAGGTAAGACATGTTCACACAGCACGTTGAGTACGGGATCGTTTGGGTCATCTGGATTGACGACCTCGACCATGGAACCTGATGTGTCACAGATGAAATTATCATAGTCGTATAGTTGTTTCGCTCGGTCAATAAAGTGAACGGTGTCAGTCATCGCATTAATTTCGGCATCTCGGTGTAGGCGTTGACGACGCAGATATTCTTCAAAAGGAATGCCACCCAATTCTGGATTACCTGGTTTTCCAAGGTAAGTGGAAAGCGGCGACAAGTCGGAGAATTTCATATTTGCGGCGATATATATTGCATCGGAACGCAAAAGATCCGCCAAAAACGGATTACGCATTGCTTCGGCTTTGAAGTTGTCGGCGATGTGTTCGCCCATATAACGTGTGCCAATGCGGTAATCGACGCTGTAATGAAACCAATCACCACCTGCACGCAAGATCTCAGAGATATAGGTTTTACCTAAACCAGACATGCCAAACAGCATTACGCGTTTGGATTTTGCATCGTTCCAGTCGGAAGAAGAGTTGTAAAGCATGTGGTCATTCCAGTGTTTAAACTGGGTAAACCAAATTTATCACCTGAATTCAACGTCTTTTGCGCGAAACCAATCGCCCGTCAATGATGACCATGCCAAAGGCAATGAGGCCAAAGCCCACAAAAGCGGACGGGCTGAGGCGTTCGCCCAACACTGCTGCGCCCAAGAATACCGCAACGGGTGGTACCAATAATGTGACAAGAGAAAGGTTTGCACTGCCTGCCAAACGAAGCGCGCGGTAGTATAAAAGATACGCCAGTGCGGTGGCAGGGATCGCCAAGAAAATAAGTGATGCAGTGGTGGTTTTATTTAGAGAAAAACTGGGCATGCCATCGGTAAACAGGGCCATTGGAATGATAATAATGCTGGCCCCAGTCAACATGCCTGTAGCGGCCATGATTGGGTGTAAACCTTTGATCTGTGAACGCCCCCAAACAGCAGCAAAGGCATATGATAGACATGCACCGATTATAGCCAATTGAGCAAGGGAACGAATATCAAAGCTGCGCAGTGCATCGATGCCGATGACAGTGCAAACGCCAATGAAGGCGACGGCCACGCCTAATGACTTTTGCTTGGTTAAACGTTCGTCTGCGAAGAATACTGCCGCAAGCAAAAATGTGAAAACGGCTGTGGTGCCATTTAAGATGGACGCGAGGCCGCTTTCAATTTGTGTCTGCCCCCAGATGATAAGCGAAAAGGGGATAACATTATTGAGAAATCCCATGACGATCAATGTGCGCCATTGTGCAATATTAGGGCGCGGGATGCCCATCGCGATGACGATGCACCATAAAAACAGTGCCGCCCAAAAAACTCGGTGGGCAACGACTGTGAAAACGGGGACTTCGCGTAGAATGAGTGCGAATGCCAGAAAACTGCCACCCCATATGATGGCCAAAACCGCTAATGTAATCCAAGCGGCCAGTGATACGGTTTGTTGTTTCATAATGTGTCCAAATGCTTGTCGACAAGTGCGCGTTCGAAGTCAGTCAATTGTTGTGCACGGGGGTATTGTGGCGATGCGCGGTCGTTAAATATTGGGTGATCCCAGTTGTGCGTTGTGTCGAAAAAATCCGCGACACCCTGTTGGCCGAAATGAGTGTGGTATCCCTGAACGACGACGTCTAGGTATGACAGCAAGATCGGTTGTTTCACGTCGGCGAGAATACAATCCGGTGAGCCGATGTACATTTGCATATCTGATGCGGGCAATTGGTGGCGATTATAGCCTTCTTCGCGGATGTCCAATGCGTCCCAACCGATGCCTTGTGTACTGGCGCTCATGCCTTGGAGTGTGGTGTTGGGGCAGGGCGTGACGGACAGAAATGCGACATCACGCAATGTAGAGCTGACCCACTGGCGTTTCCAGCCTGTGATCTGGGTTGGGTGTGGATCGTGATAAACATGAGTGCGCAGGTTAACGAGCGATCCAAATCCGAAAAAGCGGCTCATGTGTTGACCTTTCTTGATTTACTCTCTGACCAGATGTTCAAATAGTTGGCCGCAAAAATCAAAACGGCACCGCCAATGATATATGCGTCGATTGCCTCGTTATAAAAGACATAACCGATGATAGCGATGATCGGCAGGCGGCAAAAATCAACAGGCAAAACGACAGTGGCCGGGGCCAGTTGTAAGGCGCGTGTAATACAAAAATGTGCGAGCAGTCCACAAACACCGACTAAGGCGACCCATGGAACGCTGGCGGCGGCGGGCAATGCAATATCCCCGTCGTATCCTGCGCCGATCAGGCCAAAAATTAGCTGAAGCGTGGTGAGCCAAAACATGATGCAAGTGATGGTCGCTGTTTTCGTTAGCTTTTTTGTAAATATATTTGTCGCGGCAAAGCCGATTGCACACAGCGCGGCAGGGATGATCCCAGGTGCTAGCCCAGCGATCCAAGGGCGTGTGACGACTAAAATTCCGATAAAGCCGACGAGAACTGAAAACACCCGCAGTGCGCTGAGCCGTTCACCAAGAAAGAAGGGGGCTGCTATCATTACCCAAATAGGAACCGAAAATTCAAATGCAAAAAGCTGTGCGAATGGGATCAGGGTTACTGCATAAAACCACAGGTTTTGCCCCGTGAAATGGGCAATGTTGCGTGCGAAATGCAGCCCAAAACGATCAGTATTGATTTGATTTACTGTTCCAAATGTAAAAGCCAGTATGCCAACAATCATGAGGCCAATCAGTGAGCGATAGGTCATGATTTCGAATGTATCGAGATCAAATGATAATTCACGTCCCGCCACAGCCATGGCAGAAAAGGAGAATATAGCGCCTGTCATCCATAGCGCTGCACGTAAAGTATTGGACATTGAGTGAAACACGATGAAGGCCTGATTTTTATCCGACACTAGCGCGTTTAATGCCGCAAACAACCCGTTTCTTGCGGTTTGAAATGCATGTGTTGATTTAGAGTTCTTCGCTGATTTCGTAGAATCGCGGGATGCCTGCGGTGACTTGGCCCCAATGGCTGTCGCGCGTGCGATCAAAATGCGAACTTAATGCATCGCTGTTTGCAAATTTTGCATTTACCAACAGGCGGTTTTCGATGTCTTTGTCATTGGTAACTGAATAATTTAAGCAATGAGGTTCTGCGATCGTGTCTGTGATTTGTTGCGGTAATGCTTGTTGCACAACGTCAACGCGCGAAGGTGGGATATCTAGGTATCCCGTGATATAAATTGTTGCCATGTCAAACGCTCTCCCCAAGTCGTTAGCTTTAGTGAGATAGGTATGTTTATTGGCAATTCCACCCCATTTGCTAAAATACTAAGATTTAAGTGCAAAAGTTTGTAAAAGTGATTTATTATTTCACTTTTAGTTCGATATTTTGGAATTGACGAAGTCCATCGTCGGTCGTTTCTAAAGTGTCATTTTACGAGACATGCCTTAATAAAAACGCCGCAGTTTTGATGGCCACGACGTTTTATAACATTATTCCCATTCAATGGTGCCCGGAGGCTTGGATGTGATGTCGTAGGTAACACGATTGATGCCTTCGACTTCGTTAATTATCCGTGTGGCGGTTTCGCCCAAGAATTCGTGGGTAAAGGGATAATAATCAGCCGTCATGCCATCCACAGATGTCACCGCGCGAAGGGCGCAGGCAAAATCGTATGTGCGGCCGTCACCCATGACGCCAACGGTGCGTACAGGAAGGATTGCCACGAAGGCTTGCCATATATCGTCATATAATCCGTGTTTGCGGATTTGATCGATATAAACTGCGTCTGCTTTGCGTAGGATTTCCAATTTTGGACGGGTGATTTCACCGGGGCAACGGATTGCCAGGCCAGGGCCAGGGAAGGGGTGGCGACCAACAAAGCTGGGCGGTAGGCCCAATTCAACGCCTAACGCGCGAACTTCGTCTTTGAACAACTCACGTAACGGTTCGACCAATGCCATGTCCATTTTTTCGGGTAGTCCGCCAACGTTGTGGTGTGATTTGATGGTAACGGATGGGCCGCCAGAAAATGATACGCTTTCGATCACGTCAGGGTACAGGGTGCCTTGTGCCAGAAATTTAGCGCCGATTGGTTTGGCGTATTTGTCGAACACATCGATAAACAAGCCGCCGATGATTTTACGTTTGGTTTCGGGATCTGATTGGCCATCCAATTGACCAAGGAACAATTCTTGTTCGTCAGCATGGATCAATTTCATTTTATAGTTGTCGCGGAACATTTTTACGACTTCTTCGGCTTCGCCTTGGCGTAGCAGGCCATGATCAACGAAAACACATGTGAGCTGATCGCCAATGGCTTCGTGCAAAAGGACTGCTGCGACTGAGCTGTCAACGCCGCCAGAGAGGCCACAGATGACCTGTTGATCACCAACTTGGGCGCGGATAGCATCAATTGCTTGTTCGCGGTAAGCGCCCATCGTCCAATCGCCTGTAAAACCAGCCAAGCGGACAAAGTTTTCATACAGTTTCGCACCGTTTGGGGTGTGGTGAACTTCGGGGTGGAATTGAACGGCGTAGAAGTTGCGTTCAATGTCAGCAGTGATTGCGTAAGGCGCGTTTGGTGATGTGCCGTAAACTTGAAACCCGTCCGCAATTTTGGAAACGTGGTCGCCGTGGCTCATCCAGACTTGTTCATCGCCGTCTGCGAACCAGCCATCAAGAATGTTTAATTGATCTGGCGATGGTGTGACAAAAGCGCGGCCAAATTCGGCGGTTCCGTGGCCAGATTCAACGCGACCACCAAGTTGATGCATCATGACCTGTTGGCCATAACAGATACCCAACAATGGAAGGCCCATTTCGAACAGGTATTCCGGTGCGCGAGGGCTGTCATCGTGTGTGACTGATGATGGGCCGCCAGAAAGGATAACGGCTTTTGGCGCAAACACCTTTAGGAAGGCTTCGTCCACGTTATTAAATGGATGTATTTCGCAGTAAACATTCAGTTCGCGCAGGCGACGCGCGATCAGTTGAGTTACTTGGCTACCGAAATCGATAATGAGGAGGCGGTCATGGGAGATATCTGTCATGTGGGCGGTTTATTCGGATGGGCAGATTCTTGCAAGAGAGATTGTTCGTGTACTTGAAACAGGCGCGGACATTTCGCCAAAAAGTGGATTGCTGTGGTTAACGCCAACTTTTTTGCATGGTGTTGCATTCGACTTTTGAGTGTCATAGTGATTTTACGTTAAGTTAAAGCTCTGAAATATTTTGAGGATTAAATTTCATCATGTCATTGGTTCAAACACTTTTGGTGCGTAATGAAGTTGATCTTACGGTAAGTAATATTCGGTTTCATCTTGAAATGGGTGTCGATCACATCGTTTTAACGGATCATCGCAGTACAGATGGAATGCGAGACTATTTAAGCCCTTTCATTGATCAAAGTGTTTTAACGTATTTTCATCAAGATGCCGAAGAGTTTAAGCAATCGATTTGGATGACCGAGATGGCGAATTTTGCCGATCATTCTTTGGGCGCGGAATGGATTATAAACTCTGACAATGATGAGTTTTGGATCGCAAAGAATGGTGGGAACCTAAAGGACGAAATTTTAAAGCATACAAAGAATGACATCTTGATTGCAACGCGACATGATTTTGTATGTTTAGAGAAGCATTCTGAACCGTTTTGGAAAAATATGATTTATCGAAAAACAGTATCGATGAATGCTTCAGGGTTGTTGTTGCCGCCGAAAATTGCGCATCGCAGTAAATGTGGAATAACTGTTGGCGTCGGAAATCATGAAGTTCACGGCTTTGATAACCCGCGCGTTTCTAAGGATGTACTGGAGGTTTTACATTTCCCCATTCGATCTGCCGAACAATACAAGCGAAAAGTGATTTTTGGTGGAGAGGCTTTGTCAGTTTATGAGGATGTGCCTTCTACGATTGGAACGCGTTGGCGGAATCATTCTGCTGAATTGTTTGAAACAGGGGGTATCGCGTTTTTGGATAACAATATCCTTAATAAAGAGCAGGTTAACAGTGGGCTGCTGGATGGTAGCCTTACAAAAGATACGCGTGTTCGTGTTGAAATGAAAAAGATGGGTTCAGGGCGATCTTGGCTGAGAGCGTTTATGAGATAGGTTTTAGATGTGTCGTAAACCGTGGGCGCGTCATGTGTCAATTTCCATTGTGAATCGAATGAAATGTCAAAAATCGTGC
>DKMK01000088.1 GCA_002469545.1 Rhodobacterales bacterium UBA7416
AGAGTTTGGTGGCTGTCATCCGAACTCAGCAATGCAGATATTCTGACTCTTTTGAGTTTCGTCTTCTCAAAGCGTGCCCCAAGTCAACAACGAGTGTCGATAACACATATTTCCAATAAATGTAGGATTGAGCTTCAATTGCGTTAACTTCAATAAAGCTAAATTCTTTGTGCCCAATCGCATCAAACCAAAAAATTTTTCTGAATATAAATAAAACTGACCATAATAGTTACATTATACAAGCTCGTTCTGCCGAAGTTCCAAAAGGTAAAAACGTTACTTAGATACGCCATCCCTTTTTTTGAGCGCTCCTTTCCAGTTTTAAATCAGGACTGCTAACGCGCTGTAATGAACGTGCTGGGCGCCAAATGAAAAATTCATGCCTTCAATAATTGATACACTATTGATTTACCCGCGTTTGAATGTTAGCCAAGGCGCAAAGAAGATGACGGAGCGAACATTCACCTGTCCAAATTGCAGCATATAAAAAAATTGAACACCGTGTTCGGCATGTTGATTTTGATGGTGAAAAATAGATGCTTGGTTGCAAATTTAAATTTTGGCTAGAAAATGAACGACAACATTATCTTAACATCCAAGCGCAACAATAACTGCGGAGCGCTAAACGCAGCTTATGCAGCACAACGCGCGCGTTTTATCTCGGCAAAAGCCGAGTCACGACATAAAAGCGAAGCCTCACAAAGCGCGCCTCGGTCGACTGTGGACGGGAAAATAATGTAATGCATGCGCTGTTAACCCTTCTCAAACCATTGCAAATTTTCAATGATATCTGCGGCTGGTTTGGGCGTTGGATCTCAGTCATCGCCTTGGCGCTTATGGTCCTTATAATTTTACTGCAGGTTTTCTGCCGCTATGCGCTGAACAATGCCCTGCCCTGGCCCGATGAAGCGGCACGGTTTCTTATGCTATGGCTCACTGGCTTGATGGCGCCAATTGCGCTGCGTCAGGGTGGATTTGTTGCGATTGAAACGCTGACGCAATTTTTGCCCCGCCGGGGCGTTACCTTATTAACGCTGTTTCTGTTTACAGTGTCTCTTATGGTGCTTTGCGTTGCCGTAAAATTGGGGTGGAAACACGTTAATTCTGGATGGCTGTTTGCCAGCGCCTCTTTAAAGCTTCCGCTGCAGCTGATCGGTTTGAAAGCCGTTAAACTCAAATTGGCGTGGATGTATTTATCACTTTTTGTGGGGGCCGTTTTAATGATTTTTGCTACGGTCGAGTTAATTATCCGCCAAATTATCACCCTCGGGGGAGAGCATCGCCATTTACGAGATATTCCTATTCTTGACAGCGAAAGTGCGCAATAATGCTGATGTGGTTCCTACCCCTGTTTCTGGTGTTTTTGGTGATTGGTCTACCGGTGTTTTTCGGGCTTTTGGCGGCGCCCGGGCTTTTGTTATGGCTCAACGGTCAAGAACGTGACATCGCCCTCTTATATCGCAACGTTTACAATGGAATGGACAGCTTTCCGCTGATGGCCATTCCATTTTTTATGCTGGCGGGCGAATTGATGAACCGGGGTGGAATCACAAGCCGTTTGGTGGAATTCGCTCAGGCAATTATGGGGCATCTGCGCGGTGGCCTTGCGCATGTGAATATTTTATCTTCAATGCTGTTTGCCGGCCTGTCCGGATCAGCCGTCGCGGACACTTCTGCGCTTGGCTCTATGCTGATCCCCGCGATGGAAAAACAAGGCTATACAAGGCGTTTTGCGGCCGCAATTACCGCCGCAAGTTCGGTTATTGGGCCCATTATCCCCCCCTCTGGCATCATGATTATCTACGCCTATGTAATGGGCGAGAGCGTCGCCGCATTGTTCTTAGCGGGTATTGTGCCGGGGGTTATGGTCGGTGCAGGGCTGATGCTTATGGTAAAGGTCATGGCCGACCGCTATGATTTTCCAGTTGCCAGCGCTAAATACAGTTGGCGCGCCCGCGGCCAAGCCAGCCTAAAAGCATTCTTTCCTTTGATGACGCCGGTGATCATCCTTGGCGGTATTCTAGGCGGGATATTTACCCCGACAGAAGCCGCGGCTGTTGCGGTAGGGTATGCAACTTTTATCGGCTTATTCGTTTTAAAATCACTGAAACTGCAGGATTTACCTCAAGTTCTTACAAAAGCGGCGATGACTTCTTCGGTTGTATTATTGCTGGTTGGCGCGGCAATGGCGTTTAAAACGGTCGTTAGCCTGAGCCATGCTCCAGAAACCCTTGCAGCGTTTATATTGTCGCTTTCGGAAAACCCGCTGATTTTACTTTTTCTGATCAATATCTTGCTGTTCATTGTTGGAATGTTCTTAGACGCTGGGCCGGCAATCATTATTTTAGGGCCAATCTTGGGACCAATTTTCATCAGTATGGGCGTTGACCCAGTTCATTTTGCAATCATAATGAGCGTAAATTTAACGGTTGGGCTGGCAACGCCACCGATGGGCTTGGTGCTGTTTGTGGCCTCCTCTGTATCAGGAGAGAGAGTCGATAGTATCGCCCGCGCAATCATTCCATTTCTTTTGGTTGAAATATTTGTGATCTTCTTAATCACCTATATTCCAGCCATTTCCATGACGATCCCACGTCTTACCGGGTTCGTAAACTAACCTTAACTGCAATATCTCTAGGGAGGAAAACATGCTAAAAGGTACTATCAAGTCGCTGACGCTTGCAGCGATGCTAACCACAGGGGCGGTGGCTGCCAATGCCGCAGATTACACAATCCGAGCCACAGCCAACTCGAATGAGAACGATGAAGACTATGATGGTCTTGTTGTGTTCAAAAACTATGTTGAAAGCGCTTCAAACGGCGCGATCGAAGTTGAATTATTCATCGGCACGCAGCTATGTTCAAAAGGCGCGGAATGCTTGCAAGGTGTGGCCGATGGTTCAATCGATGTGTATATTTCGACATCAGGCGGCGCGGCCGGTATCTTCCCATATGTGCAAGTTCTGGACCTGCCTTATTTGATGGCGGATGATCGCGTTGCTGAGCACGTTCTTTCCGGTGATTTTACTCGCACAGTGCGCAAAATGGCGCTTGAAAACTCTGGCGATAAAATCCGTTTGATGACAATCGGGAATACCGGCGGATGGCGCAACTTCGCGAATACAAAACGCCGCGTTCAAAACCCAGATGACATGGCCGGTTTGAAAATTCGTACCGTTGTTGCAGATCTTCCGCAAGAACTCGTAAAAGCGCTTGGCGCCTCTCCTACGCCGATCCCATGGCCTGAACTGTTCACATCGTTTCAAACCGGTGTGGTGGAAGGGTCTAAAAACGGCATCACCGATATCATGGGGATGAAATTCCCAGATGCAGGCCTGAAATATGTGACTTTGGACGGCCATGCCTATATGGGCGCTTTGTGGTGGATGTCAAATGACACATTCATGTCAATGCCAGCAGAAATGCGTACGATCGTTGCCGATGGTTTCTCACAATTGCAACAGGCCACCTTCGCTTCACCAAAGCGTAAATCAATTCAAGCCTATGCCGATTTTGTAGCTGGTGGCGGAGACCTTTACGTGCCGACACCTGAAGAAAAAGCAGCGTTCAAATCAGCTGCAGCGCCCGTTTATGATTGGTTCAAAGCCAATGTAGATGGAGGCGAAGAAGTGTTTAATGCACTGACGTCAGCGGTTGCCGCCGCAGAGGCCGATATTTCCGCCGGTCGCGCAGCGGATATTCAATAAAAACAATGGGTCTGCGCAGCATGTGTCGCTGCGCAGATCCCACTTTCGTATCTTTCTGTCAAAAATGTTGAAAACATTTGCAAAGCTGGTTTGCATCCGTTCTTATCTGAACGGATATAACCAGACCCGATAATCATCGATCAAAACATGCGCCTTCTCAATCTGCTCCTTCGTCATTTTTTTAACCACTTCCTCTTGGCTAATCATCGCATCCGGATCATTACCAATCGCAGAGAGCACATACCACATATAGGCACGGGTCAAATCAGGCGCGGGCATGCCAAGCCCCAGTTCATAATACCACGCGACACCAGATTGTGCGCCCGGATGGCCTTTCATTGCACTGCGCAAATACCAATCAAACGCGCGCTCAAAATCCTGCTCTACGCCCAAGCCCATCGCATACATTACGCCAATCAATTCTTCGGCCTCAGCATTGCCCGAACGGGCTGCCGGCCACAGCGCATGGCGCGCTTGTTCAAATTTCCCCGCCTCCATCAGATCTCTGGCAATTTCAAGCTCGGCCAAAGCGGGCCCAGCGCTGATCAACGCGGTTTGCAACGCCAAAACCTGCCCCATCCTCTTAAAAACCTGTTTAGTGCGATACATATTTCTATCCTTGCTACTGCGTTGAGCAGCTCTGCCATATGGGCGGAAACGCTGACCCTTAACGAGGCGCAGTTTCATCCATTAGACCTACAAAAAGCAAGCATTGGCCGGCTTTTATTTTATGATAAAATTCTCTCTGGCAATCGTAACATTAGTTGCAGCACATGCCATCACCCTGACCATGGCGGTGGTGATGGGCTTAGCCTTGGCATTGGCGAAGGCGGTGTGGGGATAGGCCCTAAGCGCAGCGCTGGCACGGGCGATGATAAAATCAAAAAGCGCATTCCACGCAATGCCACCGCGCTGTGGAATTTGGGGCATAAATCTATCAATATAGTCTTTCAAGACGGACGACTTGAAATCAGCGATATTTATGAAAATGGCTTTAACTCACCGGCTCAGGAATGGTTACCAGATGGGTTAAACACGGTTATTTCAGCGCAAGCAATTTTTCCGCTTGTGGCGCAATTTGAAATGGCTGGAAACCCCAAAGAGAATGAAATTGCCGGCGCTGTGCATGACAGAATCGATGCGGCTTGGCCGATTTTGGCAAAACGCGTGCGCGTAATCCCAGCCTATGGTGATATGTTCGTCAAAGCCTTTGATGATATCGACAGCCCAGAACAAATCACGATCGTGGAAATCGCCAAAGCCCTGGGAGATTTCATCAATCTTGAGTGGCAGAGTTTTGACAGCCCCTATGACGCATTCTTAACCTCGGGCAGGCCACTAGACCCGGCCAGCGAACGGGGCCGGCAATTGTTTTTTGGCAAGGCAGGCTGCGCAAATTGCCATAATGGCCCTTTACTGAGCGATCAGAAATTCTATGCGCTTGGTCTGCCCGCCTTTGGGCCCGGCCGCGCACGGCGCTGGGATCCAACCGCACGCGATGTTGGACGTATGGGTGAAAGCGATGACCTGCGCGATGCCTATCGCTTCAAAACTCCGCGCTTACGCAATGTTGCCCTAACGGCGCCTTATGGTCATAACGGCGCCTACCCAACCTTAGAAGGGATCCTGCGCCATCATTTAGACCCGCAAGGTATGCGTGCGGCTTGGACGCGCGATATGGCCGCCCTACCCTCCGTGCCTTGGTTGGAGGATATTGATTTTGTTATCCAATCAGATCGCTATGAAATGGCGCGACAAGCTGCAAAAATTGATATTAAGCCCCGCCCACTAACGGATAATCAAATCTCTGATATTGTGAAGTTTTTGCATAGCCTTACGGGGAAAACCGCCACTAAAAGCCGGTTGGGCAGCCCCGATTTTGTACCCAGCGGCCTGCCCGTTGATTAAACGGATTTCAGGCGAATGGCTGGCGAAAATCATCCCTTGGTTTTTAATGCTTATTAAGCCTGCAAAGCGACTGCGCCAGAAACTTGAACGTGCCGGTGATCTGAGGCTTTTGCGGCGCAGATGCGCGCTGGGTGCATTTATCAAAACTGATACAAATCAGTATTTTGCTCAAGGCTCTGCTCGTCCGAGGTTGGATACATGTAAAAACATTCACCCAGCGCGCCTGCCCAGCTGATCTGATTTGGACCCTCCCCTTTCAGGATATATCGTTCTCTAAAAAATATTTTACATATCAGCCAAAGAGCTGCGCGCTGGATAAAAAACAGATCCTGCTCTTACACAGTCAAACAGCAACAAACCGTGCACTTTTAGCGTGTTTTCAACGTTTATCTCTGCTGTCTTGTT
>DKMK01000037.1 GCA_002469545.1 Rhodobacterales bacterium UBA7416
AAGCATCAGATTAATCTGATGCTTTTTGCGTTTGATGCCCTGAATTTGGGGGTTCTGACTTGACACAATGAAAGTCAAACGCCAAGCCTGTGAACATGTTTGATCTACGCCCTGCGGGCTATGTTATTGGGTTATTGGTGATGGTGCTTGGCATGACAATGGTCGTGCCTATGGCCCTGGATTGGTTTGATGGATCGTTGAATTGGGCAGCGTTTGGCCTGTCTTCTTTTGCAACCATTCTGATCGGTGGCGGAATTGCATTGGCCTGTCAGAATACCGCCAATGTGGGTTTGAATATTCAACAGACATTTTTTCTGACAACTGGCGTTTGGTTTGTGTTGCCTATATTTGGTGCTTTGCCATTTGTTCTTGGGGCTACGGATGCACGATTTGTGGATGCATTTTTCGAAGCTATGTCAGGTTTGACGACCACAGGATCAACGGTGTTTAGCCAGTTAGAAGAGCTACCGCGCGGATTGTTGTTGTGGCGTGGTTTAATGCAATGGTTTGGCGGCATTGGTGTTGTCGTTGTGGCAATGGTGTTTTTGCCGGTGTTGCGTGTCGGTGGTATGCAAATTTTCCGCACCGAAGGATTTGATACATTTGGTAAAATTTTGCCACGTGCGGCGGAAATTTCGCGGTCCATTTCGTCGATATATCTAACGCTTACTGCGCTTTGTTTTGTTGCATATTCGATGGCAGGCATGCAGATTTTTGATGCACTTGTTCATGCGATGACAACTATTGCGACGGGTGGTTTTGCAAACTACGACAATTCGTTTGCAAATATGGGGTCTGCGGTCGAATATGTTGCAGTGGTCTTCATGATTTTGGCGGCTTTACCGTTTGTGCGTTATGTTCAGTTAATGGGTGGGTCTGTGCGTGCAATTTTTGCCGATCCGCAGGTGCGCGCATTTATTGTAACGGCCACGATAGTGATTGCCATTTTAGTGATTTGGCGAATTAGTTTCATTACAAATTCATACGAATACGCATTGCGCAAAGCCGCGTTTAATGGCGTTTCGATCCTGACTGGCACCGGATACGCCAGCGATAATTACATGCTGTGGGGCAGTTTTCCAATTACGTTCTTTTTTCTGATTGGCTTGATAGGTGGTTGCGCGGGATCGACCAGTTGTTCGATTAAGATTTTCCGGTTTCAGTTGTTGTTTGCATCCGTGTCGGCCCAAATCAAGCGCATCCACAGCCCGAATGGTATTTTTCAGCCGCGTTATGCCAAAAAGTCAGTTCCCGAAGAGGTTATCAGCTCGGTCATGGCCTTTTTCGTGTTGTTTATGGTGACGCTGGCCGTGTTGGCGGTGGCGTTAGGAATGACGGGATTGGACGCTGTGACGTCAATTTCAGGGGCGGCGGCTGCGTTGGGGAATATTGGGCCGGGATTGGGTTCCGAGATTGGACCTGCAGGTAATTTTGCGGGACTAAATGATATAGCAAAATGGCTTTTGGCAGCAGGAATGTTGATTGGCCGGTTAGAATTGATGGCAGTTTATGTGTTGCTTACCGCAACATTTTGGAGAGGTTAGTATGCGTAAAGGTGATTTAGATCCCAAAGATTGGGATGCTTTTCGTGCGGATGCACATGCGATGCTGGACAAAAGCATTGATAAAATGACGAATGCAAGCGAGGGCCGTGTGTGGACACCGTTGCCCGATGACCTGCGAGCGCAGTTTCAAGGTGATATACCGCGCAAGGCAGGCAACCCGAATGAGTTGATGGCTGATATTATGCCGTATGGCGTTGGTAACACACACCCGCGTTTCTTTGGTTGGGTCCATGGCGCAGGGGCGCCATCTGGTGTGATGGCCGATATGGCGGCGGCGGCGATGAATGTGAATGCTGGTGGGCGTGACCATGTGGCACCTGTCGTTGAACGCCAAGTATTGTCGTGGTGTTTAGAATTGATGGGCATGCCGGCCGATGGATCAGGTTTGATTGTATCTGGTACGTCAATGGCGACTATTATTGCAATGAAAGTGGCGCGTGATCGCGCGATAGAAGGCGCACGTGCCAATGGGGTCCGCCAGGGACAATTGGTTGGGTATACGTCAGCGCAGGCGCATTCTTGTATTAAACAAGCGTTTGACGTTCTTGGGCTGGGAACAGAAGCGTTACGTGTTGTTCAGTGTAATGACGCGTTTGAGATGGATTTGGATCACTTGCTTGCGTTGATAGCAAAGGATCGCGCAGATGGTTTGCATCCGTTGGTGGTTGTGGGCACTGCTGGTGCGGTAAACATGGGCGCGATTGATGACCTTGAAGGCATTGCCGATATTGCCGCAGGCGAGAACCTCTGGTTCCATGTTGATGGTGCGTTTGGCGCGGCTGGTTTGTTGGGCGAATTGGCGCGTGAGCGTTTAAGCGGGATCGCGCGTGCTGACAGTTTGGCGTTTGATTTCCATAAGTGGTATCAGGTGAATTACGAAGCGGGATGTGTTCTGTTCCGCGACGATACCGCGCATCGGGCCTCGTTTTCAGATCGGGCGGAATACTTGCGCGGGTCGGAACGTGGACTTGCTGGCGGGGCGTTTTGGGCTGTGGATTATGGGCCTGAATTATCGCGTGGATTTCGTGCATTGAAAGTCTGGGCGCATTTGGCGGAACACGGCGTTGATGCGTTGGGACGTACAATTGATCGCAATATTGAGTTGGCACAGTACTTAGCAGCACGTGTGACACGTGAGCCTAAATTACAAGCGATGGCGCCAACGCCGTTGAATATCAATTGTTTCCGTTTTGTTGCTGATGGTGTGGATTTGGACAACTTGAATGATGAAATTGTCATGTTGTTACAAGAGCGTGGCATCGC
>DKMK01000134.1 GCA_002469545.1 Rhodobacterales bacterium UBA7416
CAACTAAACGCGGACAAGTCCATTAAAGAACCTTACATTTGTGATTTTCAATTATGACAGATGTGTAGAGCGATATCTTGACCTATGGCTGTCATTCAATTTTGAAAAAAAATGTTGGAATTTAATAAAAGAGCACGTTAGTTTCATCCATGTCTATGGTCAGTTAAATCCGTACGACGGAGATAAATTTAGTCTTGCTACCGGACCAAGTGGATACCTATTTATGAATAGCCACATAGAGTTACCAATAATCTCGAATGGTCTACGAATTTTCTCAGAGCAAAAAGACGATAAGGTTTTTAGACAAATTGACAGCGCAATGGAAAATACAGAAGCGCTAATCTTTGTTGGATTTGGATATGAAGAACAAAACATGAAGTTCTTTCAAAGCTCTTCACTTATTCAGTTAAAGGTATTTGGAACTGCTTTTGCATTTTCAAATGACGACAGGGAGCAAATTTCTTCGGAAATTGCCAGTAGTTTAAAAGTTGGCCATGACCACGTGTTTTTGGAAGATTGTACGGGTGCAGAATTGTTTAATGCCTTTTCAAGGCGGATTAAGAAAGCAATTGGGAGTCGTTAAGTATTATCCTTCGCTTAAATACCCCCTAATTCACAGCATCCGAAACCTTACGACTTGCCGCCGATACATCCTGACCAAAGCCTTCAATCGTGGCACAGCCCGTCATCGCCAACAGCGCACCAATTATAAGTATATGTTTCATCTCGATCTCCGTTTTATTTGTAAATACGGGGCAGGGTGCTTGGACGCAACAAACATTATGCATCAAACACCCCTTGGCGGTGTCTTGCTCAATCTGGCGCGCCACGTTACACGCACCTAAATCACCATTGGACACACCCCATGCTCGCAACCCTACAAACCCGCTCGAACAACGCTTGTGAATTTTGCGAGTCTACCAACGATCTGTCCCCATACGCCGTCGGCCCCGATCCAGATGGCACCGCAAACACGGGCGTGTTGTTATGCCCAACCTGTACACCAATGGTCGAAGGCGATATGGATCAAAACCACCTACGTTGCCTTGGCACCGCGATCTGGTCAGAACATGATCCGGTCAAGGTTCTGGCATGGCGCGTTTTGGATCGTTTAAGTGACGAAGCATGGGCGCGTGATCTGTCTGAACAAATCTATCTGGATGACGCCGCCATGAACTGGGCCGCATCAGGCGTCATCCGTGACAGCCAGCACAAGGATGCCAATGGCGCCACGCTGAACGCCGGTGACAACGTCGTGTTGATCAAAGATTTACCAGTCAAAGGCGGCGGCTTTACCGCCAAACGCGGAACAGCCGTTCGCGGTATTTCGCTGGTCGCCGACAACTCTGCCCATATCGAGGGCCGCGTAGAAGGTCAGCGCATTGTTATTTTGACGGAATTCGTAAAAAAGAAGTAAACTTTCCGTGAACGATCCGCGCAAGATTGCCGCGCAAATACTGACAGTTTAAAGATGTTATATTGACGCTATACAGCTTTCATTTTTGTAAAAATGAACACAGAATGCAATTTTCTTTAAAAGTTCCCTGATCTCCCACCATTACAAAGGTAAAGAGTGACGGAGACACAAAAATGCGCATCGTGGAAATCTTAGTACTTGGAATTATGCTGATTGCAATTCCCATAACTGTGATGGGAAATGACATCGATGCGGCATCCCTCGCGACCCAAGAAGGCGGCGATTTGGACGAACAAACCCACCCTTGAACCCACCTGCTTTCTTGTTAAACTGATACCCAAGGGAGTCGCGGGTGAACCAAAAAGATATCAACAAGGCAAAGAAACAAGTTCTGAAATCCTTGGGCGCCAAATTCGCCAATAGGGGTGATTTTACACGTCAAATACACAAAGCAAGGCGTTATTTACCGCGAAAATCGGTGCAACAGGCCGCTGTGATTGAACAAGCAGAAGCGAAACTAAAACACCCAAGAATGCGAAAACTGGTGGATGAAAAGAAAGTCACAAAAGCCAAGCGAGATTTAATTTATGCCGTCAATCAAGCAACCCCCGTAGCAGACCGTTCAAAGTTTTGGTTCTCATGGGCAAGTGGCCTCACCATAAACCTCATACTTGGAATGGTGGCAATTTTCATCACAGCAAAATGGCTACTGGTGAACTAGATGTTCGTAAATAGTGACAAATTACAATTTATTAAAAACGAATTTAGCTAAAATTAAAATAGTAATAATTTCCTATAAATAAGTAAAATCAGAGAATTAATGTGTAAAAATAAGTAATGAATCGAAGCGGCAGTAACTGCGCAGTGTCATGAATGACATCGCAAAGTACGCTATACGCCCCATTTTGGACACAAATTAATGTTGTTTATATCGCACGCACGCGTTTTCAACGAATCTGCATAAACCGTGCAGCTGGGCAACCAGTTGGGTAACAAGTAAATTGGAGAGTCTGATGGCTAAGAAGTTAATACAGCTTTTGAAGCTTAATCGAATGCTAAAAGATCAGTCGGGTTCAATGACGTTTTTCATTGCAATGCTGTTTACAACGATGATCGGTGTTGCCGGTATTGCGATTGACATTGCACGCTTTGAAGCGAGCAGGACTGAAATTCAGTCTCACTTGGACAACGCGACGCTTGCTGCTGCATCTTTGCGTCAAACTGTTACGCCATCTGCGGTTGTTGAAGATTATATGTCAACAGCAGGGCTGGATGCCGTCTATGATGTTCAGGTTACGAACGAAGTTGCAACGATTACATATCGCCGTGTTGAAGCAACCGCCACGATCACACTTGATACATATTTTATGAAAATTTTCGGTGTAGATGATTTGGGCCTTGTTGTTCAGTCTTCGGCCGAAGAACGTGTTCCGCACGTCGAAGTGTCACTGGTTTTGGATATTTCTGGATCCATGAACGGTAGCCGCTTAAATAGCCTTATCCCCGCAGCACAGGAATTTGTTGATACGTTGCTTGATGCAAATGATGTCACAAACGAAAACCGTGTTTCCATCAGTTTGATCCCTTACAACATGCAAGTTAACGCCGGCGAAAAGTTATTTACACAGGTCTATGGCACGCCCGATCATGATGGCAGTTATTGTGCAGAGTGGAGTTCAGATGCATTCGATGAACTTGGGTTTTCCACTGCTGAAATGGATCAAGCCGTTCACATGGGTTATACCAACACGAGCTATTACACTTATGGGTACTTAAACCAGCCGTATTGCCGTGACGAAGATGATGGGCAAATTTTACCATTTTCTTTCGATGCAGATGAATTGAAGTTGCAAATCGGAAACTTGACCGCACGCGGGAACACATCGATTGATATTGGCGTTAAATGGGGAGCTGCTTTGTTGGACCCTTCTGCGCGTTCGGTTGTTGATAGCTTGGCAACGGAGTGGCAAATTGATGCTGACACCGGTGAATTTGACACGGATCCAGTTACCGGTGCGATCATCAAAACCGACCGTCAGGCGGTTGACCCTGGATTTATAGGACGTCCGGTTGATTATGATGAT